>CAZUAH010001106.1:0-2479 GCA_964617665.1 uncultured Pirellulaceae bacterium | reverse complement strand
CCAGCGTAGTTGTGACGCAGTCCGTCGCCTACGGCGTGCATGTATCGAGCCCGATCGTCACGGAGCGGAATATTCAGACTCAATCGCTCGACGGCCGTTTCGGTTGGCTCCAGGCAAAGCGTCACCAGCATCATGCCGTCGTAGTCGTACTGAGTCGAGACCTTGGCCTCGACCGGCCCGGCAGACCAGCCGGATTCTCCAATCACTTCTGTTGGCTTTGCTGACGCAGAATTCCAGCCGTTTCCGGTAACGGGCCATGTCTTTGATTGGCCGTTCTCATCATCCGCCACGACTTGCCAGGCCATTCGATTGGCCAACAGTTGCTTGCCATCACTGATCACTTCGTCCCACAGCCCCTCGCTGCCGTGAACGTGCCGGCGCAAGACAGCTTCGACCGCGTTGCCCTCCACCTCCAACGGCTTGAACGGCGGCACGACTTCGTCGCTGATTCCCAGCGTGTTGTGCTCCCAGGGAAAGACATTCCGTTCGAATGGCTGCGTGACAGGTTCACTCGGTACGCCGTCACCGCCTCTCAATTGGATCGCAAAGACGTATTCGCCGGCAGGCAAATCCGGTATTTCGTGGATGCCTTCCGCGACATACTGCTGCAACTCGATTGGCTGGCTCCAGATCGCTTTGCCTGTTATGTGGCCCTTTTCGTCAGCCGTAAACAGCGCCGCTTCCGCGCCGGTGATCCGATCGCGTACGGCCAGGGCTTCGACACTTGTCCGAAATCGAATCTTCCGGTGATAAGGGTAGAACTTGAACTGCAGGTCGACCGCCTGTTTCTGCTCCTCGCCAATCACCCAGCGATCCTTCGGACGATGTGGCGACCAGCGAAAGCTTCGTTCGTAGAATGTTCGATCCCCCGCCGGATTGGTGAAACGTATCTGCGTTCGATGCATTCCCTCGGGGCCACCGTCGCGGCATTCCAACGCCAGTACGGTCTCTTCTCCCGGTTTCAACTCAACTTGACGCCGTAACTCCCGAGGTGGATCGCGGTGCCACGCGTCGGATATATGGGCTTCGACCGAAAGTGGTCTTTCATGCGGGTTGGAGACCGCCACTTCGATTCGCGGTTGGCCTTCATCATTGCGTAGCCCAAGCACTTGCACGACCGGTGCCGATTCGTCCCAGCGTACCCGGGGCATGGTTGCCTGTTGGTCGTAGTTCGGTGCACCGCTGGCCCATTGCGACTGCTCGAACGGTCGTTTCCAGTTCCGCGCCACGCGAAGGCCCCAAGCATGAGCGAAATCCTCTTTCGTCACACCGAGTTCCGACATCGGAACAGCAATCTCGACATGCCACCAACCGTTGGTCTGTTGCTGGGCCAGTTGCCAATCGGCCAATCGCCACGTGAGATCCATGACGTTTTGACGGTCGTCGGGATCGACTGACCAGTCGTAAAGCGTTCCGCGGCCGTTGGTGATGATGTGATAGTACGTGCGGTCCCCCGCCGTTCGACCTCGCTTTGGATCAATGACCAGTTCGATGCAATCATCCAAGAAGGCCGCACGCTGGTCTCGGCTGTCGTCGGGGACAGCTCGCGTGAGAATACGACCGTCGGGTGGCACTTCGGACTTGACGGCCACGTAGAGATTCTGCCCATCGTTTCCGATCCAGAACGTGCCATCGCGTGCGGCTAGCGCGCGTGTCGAATGGCTCACAAAACCGATACTTCGTATGGCATGTTTCCATTCACCCTGGTCGATAACGCCGTCGATCGTCGGTGCCTGTTTCATCAGCGGCATCGCAACCTGCGGGGGCGGTGGATCGGCAGCGCGCCCTGATGTCGGAGTCGCAAGCATCGTCAGAGTCGCAATGACGGTGGCAGGTAAGAAAGTGAGGAACTTGATAGCGGGAAAGCCGTTCATGGTGGTTTCGCAGGTGTGAGACAGATAGTGGCAAGTGTGCGACCGTCAATCTAGTCGCGCGTGATCGTCGCTGCAACAACCCAGGGCTTGTGAGTATCAACACGATTGGTGACCATGTATGGCATGAGCACTGAGAAGTCGATGCACTTGCAGGATCTGCCGCCAAAGGGACTTGGCGGCTCCAATTGGATGAGAGAGCATCCAATCGCTGTGATTGGTTTATTGATTGGCGTTCACGCCATCGCTGGAATCGTCTTGGCATTCTTCTCGGCCGACCCACCGGCCGTTTCGTCGGCCCTGTTCCTCTCGCTGATATTCTGCCAAACAAGCCTGCTGGGCATGTGGTGCGGACTCGGGACGAGCCACTGGCTTCTGCGCCTAGTTGGCCTGATTGTCGGCGCCGGCGGCCTGGCGATCATGCTTGGGGCCGGGATCGGCAAGCTAAGTGGGGAGATAATCTCTGTGGTAGTCGCCGCCGTTCTTTTGGTAGCCGCCGTTACCTGGATTGTCCGCTGGCTGAAGGGTGCCATGCAACAAATCCCCGATTCCACACCGGACGCTCGGGAGGGCCTTCAGTTCACCATCCGCCACCTGCTCGTGTTGAC
>CAZUAH010001105.1:0-2483 GCA_964617665.1 uncultured Pirellulaceae bacterium | reverse complement strand
CGGTACGGAGCCGCTGGGACCTCGATCTTCTGCGGCTTCTTGCCCTGTTTCAGCACCAGCAGTTCTTGGGGCGAATAGCCTTGCTCCCTTTCGAGAATCTGCAGCCACACGCGGCCCACCGCGTCGACGTACCACGGGCCAGACTCGGACGGGGAGCACCGGGCTATCTGCTCCGTATCCAAACCTCTCAGGCGATAGAAGACGGTGGAGCCGTCCTGCTTCGCCCGAGCAAACACCTCGCCACCGGCGTTGACGCTCAGATCGACCGAGCCTTCCAGCGGCAGCTTGCTCCACTGGGCCTGACCCGCCCGGACGACCAGCCCGTACGCCTCGTCGCCCGCCTGGCAATACAAACAGCCCGATGCGACGTGGGCGAACAAGCGGAACCGCGGGCGACCGTCCTGATACGGTTCGGGCTTGGCCGGAACGCCGGGCAGCTTACGCCAAGCCTGCGCGGCCGAGGTACGCGGCACCGCGGCCAAGTGAACCAGCAACACGGCTACGATGGCAGAGCCGACCCATGAGCCAAACACATGGGTTCGTTTCATCTCACGTCCCATTTCGTCTCGTCTCCTGCCGCCAACGCGCCCCCGCTGTTGATAGGGAAACTACCCTAAACTATACCGCTTCCGGCCCTGAACTGCACAAGTTCGAGGCGCAAGCGAGGGGGCGCAACCTACTCGGTTGTGGCAGGGTCTCCAGACCGCGACACTCTCACGACCTCCCGGTCTTCAGACACTTGCGTCGATCGGTGGGGCACTTACTATAGCCATCCGTTGTCGCGGTACCACCGAGCCGTGTCCCGCATGCCGGATTGGAGGTCGACGTTGGGTTCAAAGTCCAGTTCTGCCCGCGCGCGTTTGCACGAACAAGTCCATCGAGGCCGGAGCATGTCGCGAATCTTGCGGCGCGAAACGATTTGCGGTCTGCCAGTCAGAGTCCACACAAGTTGCCCCAGTTCGCCCACGGCTTTCGCGGCGAGAGAAGGAAGCTTGACCTGCAACAATCGCATGTCGAGCGCACCGGAAATGGCATCCAGCACTTCTTTGCGTGTGTGAATTCCGCCGCTGACGAAATAGGTGCGGCCGACGGCGGCGGGCGCTGTCGCAGCCAACCAGATTCCGTCTACAAGATCCGTTACGTGCACGAAACTGAGTTCCTGCGTGGATGGCCCGATAGAGGGCACCATGTGGAAACGCTTGGCAACTCGAAACAGCGTCAGGAAGCTGCGATCACGCGGACCGTAAACGGCGGGCGGGCGTACAATTGTGACCGGAAGCCGCGAGGCATTGCCCAAGACACACTGCTCTGCCGCCAGCTTCGTCTCGCCATAGTTGTCCACCGGGTGCGGCTCTGCCGCTTCGTCCGAGGGCTCGACGCCGAGATTCGGCCCCACGGCCGTCAGGCTGCTGACAAACAGGAATCGCTGGTCAACGCAACCCGCTCGGACCGCCGCATCCAGGAGCCGTTGCGTGCCTTCGACGTTGACCGAGTGGTACTCGTCCGGGGATCGCCCTTTCGTCAGGCCGGCAACGTGGAAGACAAAATTGACATCCTTGACTGCCGCTGCCAGCGAGGCCGAATCATCCAGCGTTGCCTCACGCACTTCAACCGGAAGCGAGTCAATCCATTTGCGACTGCTGGTGACACGTGTCATGCAGACGACTTCCAGCCCTTCAGCCAGCAACCGATCGACCAGATGGCTACCTACAAATCCCGTTGCCCCGGTTACCAACGCTTTCATTTCAAAGACACCTTTTCACCCAGTCCAATGAGAACCACCATAGCGATCTGAAGAGCGGACACACGAGCCAGTTTGCCGTCCCGCCTTTGGGAGGTACTGAAAGGAGATGTCCGAAGCGCCGTGCAAACCGAGGACTAACAGACCGTCTTTGCCATATTGGCATCGAATCCGCCAGCAAATTCTTCGGTCTGTGAGCAGCTAAATCCATGGTACCACACGTGATAGGTCGCAGAATGCGGATTTGCGCGACTTGGCGCGGAAACTGCACGTCCTATCATTCTTTTGGAGCACGTGTCGAATCACTGTGGCGTCATTCCGTCGGTCTTGCTCGGAATTCATGTTCTTGGGACCGCTATTTGTGAGTGCGACACGAACCAGTGTTCGAGATTTCCGTTTGGCGGTCGAATTACAGGGTATATCGCCAGCGATACAATATATATGGGGAAGTCTCAATGAAGTGGAAACTTGGTCGTCTCGCCGGAATAGGCGTTTACGTTCACTGGTCCTTCTGGATCCTGCCGGTGTGGATATTGATGTCCACAGTATCGGATGGACGCGGTTGGGCTGCTGGACTTTCTTCGGTAGTCTTCGTCTTCGCCATCTTCGGCTGCGTCATACTGCATGAACTCGGTCACGCGCTGATGGCTCGGCACTATCGCATCGGCACTCGTGACATCACGTTGTATCCCATCGGTGGCGTAGCCAGCTTGGAGCGGATGCCCACGCGTCCCAGTCAGGA
>CAZUAH010001104.1:0-2493 GCA_964617665.1 uncultured Pirellulaceae bacterium | reverse complement strand
TGTACCCCAGCGGTGTCGCATAAGTCGTTTGCCACGCCTGCAGCATCAGTGCCACGGTGCCGGCTGTGGCCGGCGAAGCCATGGACGTACCGCCCAGGCTCGAATATCCATCGGTCGTGTTCACGCCACCCTTGTAACCGTTTACGTTCGGCTCAACGCCCGTATCGAGGCTCACATCGGCAGCAGTCATCAGGTTGATGTTTGTGGCCGCCCATAGACCGACGAACTCGACGGTCAACGTGCCGCCGGGCAGGTCGCTGCCGCTGACACTCACGTTTCCGGCTCCGATGTTCGGCAGGTTCTCGAGTGCCGTTTCCACCTCGCCAGCCGTGGCGTCCCAATCGAGGTTCGCGGTCGTGTTGCCGTCCAAGTCCAATGTGAATTGACCGGACGTCGGCGCGGCCGCGCTGAAGAGGATCTTTTGCTTTTCGTTTTGAACGGAACCGGTCGACCAGATGCCCGATCCCGGCGCGACGATGTCGGGCTTGATCCGCCCGTCATACGTCGGCCCTTGGCTACTGCTGTTTGACAGGTCGGTCGAATTCCAATTGCCGACGATGATGCCGTTCTTTGACTGATTGCCGAGCGAGAAGTACCCGCCCTGATCGCCGTACTGTGGCGAGTTGTCGCCTTCGTTGCACGCCGCGAAGACCATCGGTATCCGCAGCATCGTTTCCCCGTCGAGAGTGGCTTCGCCACTGACAATCAAGTCCACTGTCTGGGCGCCGGAGTGGTAGTCGCCTTCCAGCCCGAACGTGCGGGAACGGTTTGTGACGTCAAGCGAATGGTTGTTGACCGCGTCACGGAATAACTCGAGATTATTGGAAACGTCCGGCTCGTCCACGATGCTCGCTTCGGGCGCCATGCCGCGGTACTGGAACGGATTGCCTCCGCCGTTCGGAACACCCGCATCAGAACTGTTGAAGCCGCTGCCGGCGATGATCCCCGCCACGTGTGTGCCGTGTAGTGCCTCGCCGCCGCCGTTGAAGACCACCCGTGTATCGAGGTCCGTATGCCCCTGATCGACACCGTTATCGTCCACACCGACTGTAATGCCGTCGCCGGTGAAGCCGGTGTAGATCGGGTAGCCGTCTCCACCCAACACCAGGGTGCTCGTTCCGTCGTACGGCAGCCCGTCAACATCCAACGCCGCCTGTACGTCGTCGACGTTGATGGTCGCCCGCGTGCCGTCGTTCACCACCATGATTGGTTCATTACCCGCTTCGATCCATTCCACCTCGTCGTATTCGAGCAACGTCACCAGGTCTGCCGGATCCAACGTCACGGCCCAAAGATCATCGCGCAAGCGGGAAGAACTGATCGCGAGGCCGCCGAGGATCGTGCCGATCCGCGCCTGAGTGCTGTCCTCGGCAAACGTCACGTTCAATTCAAGCGTTCCGTCGTTGTTAAGTACGTAATTCTCGGCAGCATTCTCTGCGTCCACGATGAAGTTCGCGTAGTTGCTAAATAGGATATGCGGATCGACTTTGTCCTCGGGTTCCAGCGGCGTGAAAAACGTGACCGAACCCAAGCCGGGATCAGCAAGACTAACACCTTGCTCGACGTTCCCAAACTGATGGCGTCTTGGATGGGCGCGTTGAATCTCGACACCGTTCAGATCCAGAACGCATTCGGACTCACACTCAATCGATGCCAGCGACACAAACCCGTGCAGTTGATTCGTGGGGGAGGTATTGAGTTGGTTTTCAAATTCTGCAGTCAACACAGCACTGGGCCAATGCTCGCCGCTGCGCATGGCGATCTTCTCGACTTGGAATGTGTTGTCGACCGCTTCATCCAGCGGCGTGTGGATGTGAATACTGCCGGTCGCGCCGACATCCGAAGGATTGGGATACACCACCAGCCGCCAACCCACACCGCGCGCCAGATCATCGGCTGCGACGTCGTACGAAATGTTGATCGGTGAAGGTCCGGTAAATTCGACGTAGGGCGCCGTCGGATCGGCCAGACCGGGACGACGCCGGCCAAGCAACGCAACCGTCCAATCGCTGGCCCCAGAAAAGGCCACTTCGGCTTCGATCGTGCCTTCGGTCGTCACACTGAATAACTCGAACGGCACGCGATTCGGGTCGTCGATTGTGAATTGGCTGTCGATTTCCAGTGACGATGACGCCAGCCCGAATGCAAACGCACCCTGATCCGCGGTTGTGCCGTCAGGGTCGTTGGGGCTGGACGGGTCGCCGGCGTTGATGGCCGGCGAATCGGCCTGCAGATGAAACGCGGGGGCATCCACAAACAGCGGATCGGTGTCAAGATTGCCGTTCGATCCGGTCTGGTCCGGGTAGTCTAGATAGTTGCCGCGCGGCGTGAAAAGCGGGTCGAAACCGTTGTTGTGCACTGTGTTGTATTCGATCGTGGGATTCGGTGCGGTACTGCCGTCCACCACATAGACTCCCGCCCGGCCGAATCCCGTGATGATGTTGTTGTGCACCGTGGCCGTATCGTCGATGTGCACGCCTTCCTCGTCATTCA
>CAZUAH010001103.1:0-2496 GCA_964617665.1 uncultured Pirellulaceae bacterium | reverse complement strand
ATCCGACTTGAGATCGACATCGTGCAGGAGCCCCAAGCCCCGTTGGAGCGATTTGGAGCCGAACTTATCCTTGATACGATCTGCGACTTTGTCCAGGCGGCTTTCCCGCTCATGTCCAGCCTCTGGAAATAGACTCAACTGAGCCAACTCCCGATTGGTCAAGCCAGTCATGCCCACACCCACCAGACGAACCCGCAGTCGCCGTGTGGGCATGCGTTCGGCCAGCATCTGGTCGGCGGTTTGCCAGATCTGTTGCGTCACATTCGTTGCCTCCGGAAGTGTCTGGGCACGGGTGACTGTACGGAAATCGTCAAACCGCACCTTCAATTGCACGGTGCGCCCCTTGAAATCGTGCCGGCGCATACGGCACCCCACCTGCTCGCTCAGCTCCAACAACCAAGCTCGCAGGACCTCCACATCTTCGATGTCGTCGGCAAACGTCGTCTCATGCGAAATGGATTTGGCTTCTCGTTCCGGTATGACTCGGCGCTCGTCGATTCCGTGTGCGAGGTTCCACAAGTGATCGCCACTGCTGCCGAAGTGGTGTCGAAGCAACTCGACGGGCATTTGCCGCAGTTCACCGATCGTGTGAATGCCGAGCTTCTCGAAGACGCGGCCAGTTACGCGACCGACCCCCCAAAGACACCCAACAGGAAGAGTATCGAGGAATTGCTGTTCCTTTCCCGGCTCAACAATCACAAATCCGTCCGGCTTCTGGAGATCGCTGGCAATCTTGGCCAGGAACTTGTTGGACGCCACCCCCACCGATGCGACCAGTTTAAGGTGATCGCGGATGTCTTGTTTGATTCTCTGGCCGATGCTTACGGCCGAACCGAAAAGAGGCTCGCTGCCGGTGACGTCCAGGAAGGCTTCGTCTAGTGAAAGCGGTTCTACCAGCGGTGTGTACTGCTCGAAGACCGACCGGATCTGCGCGGCGACCTCGGCGTAATAGGCCATTCGCGACCGAAGGAACACGGCGCGTGGGCAAAGCCGCTTGGCCGTAGCGGCCGGCATGGCGCTATGGACGCCGAATTCGCGTGCCACGTAGTTGGCCGCCGCCACAACACCGCGTCCCTCAGGCGTTCCGCCCACAATAACCGGCTTACCAACCAGCGCCGGCTGATCCCGCTCCTCGACGGAAGCGTAAAAGGCGTCCATGTCAACATGCAGGATCATTTGGCAGCCCGTGACGGGGATCGGTTTGGAGGCGAATTGGGCGTGAAAACTCTGCCAGCCTACCCGGATTCTACCCAACGGCGATCGCGGTGACCATTTGGCACGGCGGACTCGTCGGGCACTTGCATTGAATCTGCTTCGTTCAAGCGAGGTGGCTTTTGTGCTTTCCTGCCTCGATACGAATTCGCAACACAACCGAAAGCACCTCCTTCGATCGAATGAGGACGGCGAGTTCCTGTAACTCCTTGCTGGCTTCTCGTTGCGGACGACGACGCGTGCGGTCGTGCGGAGCCGGCAACTGCGGTAGTGGAAGTGAAAGGTGAGGATCAAATCCTGCTCGCTTCCTCGAACCGGCCTCGCTATACTCGAACAAGAGGCTGTTCGGAACGATTGTTCAGCGTGTGCTGTAGTCCGAATCGCTACCCTTGATGAAACGGCCCCACGGGATAATGCTTTCGAGAGTGACGGGGATGGTCGCCGTCGTTGTTTGCCTAGGTGTGGCTGCGCCGGCTGCGGTCTATCGTTCGCCGTTGGCGGTGGTTGTCTCGCCCGATGGCAAGACACTGTACGTTACGGACAAAACGGCCGGATGCATTGTTGTGCTCGATGCGACGGCCGGCAGGAAGGTCCGCGAGGTGCCGATTGCTGGCGAACCCAACGGTTTGGCACTCTCGGCTGATGGCAAGACGCTGTACGTCGCCCTGCGGACAGCAAACTCGATCGCCGTGGTCGACACCGCCAATGGGGCCGTCACCAGCCGGATACTCGTCGGCCCCTGGCCGGTCGCGCTGGCCGTGGCCGAAGACACGAGACGGCTGTATTGCTGCAACCGCGGCAACCATACCGTCTCGGTCGTGGATCTGGCTGACAGAAAACAGATCAGACAGATCGCCGTAGTCCGCGACCCGGCGTTTGCGGCGATTACCCCGGACGAATCGCGCGTGGTCGTCACGAATTTCATGCCGCACGGCGCGGGAACGGATGCCAGTTTGGCGGCCGAGGTCAGCATTCTCGATGCGGACACCATGCAACAGGCCGCGCGAGTCAAGTTGCCGCCCGGCTCGACAATGGCCCGTGGCGTTTGGATCGACCCCGAGGGTAGGTGGGCCTACGTGGTTCACATCCTCGGACGCTTCAACTTTCCGATCACACAACTGGAACAGGGCTGGGTACACACCTACGCCTTGAGCATCATCGACGTAACTGCAGGAACTCGGTTGGCGACCCTGTTACTGGACGAACTGACAAAGGGCGCGGCCGATCCTTGGGCGGTGGTCGGCTCGGCGGACGGCAAGACCCTCTGGATCAGCCACCGCGGCG
>CAZUAH010001102.1:0-2497 GCA_964617665.1 uncultured Pirellulaceae bacterium | reverse complement strand
AATGTCCCGATGCCAGCTTACTGGACTTGATTGACGAAAGGCACTTTGTAGCAGAGGTCTTGCCGGACATTGACTCCACGATCCGACAGCTCGAGAAAACGTCGCCGATGGCGGCCGGCGCCGTACCCCCGTCCGCCGGGAAGTTGGTCAGCCCCGCGTCAATTCATATCTACCAAGAACTCCTGCTTCGTTTTTGGGAACGGACACCGAATGAAGACACCCGTTTCAATGAACTGGTTACATGGGCTGGGCTTCTCCCCTCGGGGTTTGAATTGGGGGAGGATCTGGCGTCTCTTTGCAGTCCGTTGCGGGAACGGGAAATCCCAGAGGACCAACTTGAATCAGCGGTCCGCTATGTCCGCGAGCGTCGCGCCCTGAAACACGCCGTGGTGCGTGAAAGGGAAAAGAGAGCGGAAAACCGACAGGTCGAAATTCACCCCGGCCCGGAAGAGAGCATACTCAGGAGAATCTCTCAAGACGTCGAAGCCGGCATGCCGCCACGCCGACATCCCTTTACTCTTTTGGAAGAGACACTCAAAGAAAACGCGAGCCCAACACCGGATGATTCCGTTCTTTCATTGCGGGATACCGTTCGTCTGGCAGAAATCCGTGACCGAGAATTTGCCACGGGCAACCGGGAACGCGTTCGCTTTGAAGACATCGCCGGTTACGCGTCTCGGATCATTCTGGCCCCTCTGTACATTCTGATCGTGGTTCCATTGATCTGGCTCGCCAGCATCGCAGCTCTGCTGATCGAAACCCTGGGTTTCCGATCTTCGTTTTCGCGGAGCTATTTCAAGAGCAGTCTGAGACGGGCAGAAAGGCTGCTCAAATCCATCGAGGCTCCCAACTCCGTGAAGGGAGAAATCTCGCGCTGGATCAGAATCCTCGAGGACGACCATCTGAACGTCGACAGGCTGGTCCGGCTTCAGGAAAGGGTCAAGCGGATTCTGAACTTCCGGGGCCTTGTATATCACGTGTCCGCTGCCGGAAGAGACGGTAGCGACGAGCGAGGCGATGATCGTCAAAGCGATCGACAGGATGTCCTTACGCCTGACGTTTCCATCAGATTGGCGCCTTTGTTGACCTTGCTTGCGACCCTCACAAGACTGACGGCAGAACGACTATGGTATGAGGCTCAACGGACGCCCGGGAAGAACAAGAGGATGTATCTGCTGATGGAATGGTTTCTTCAGCGATCCATCTATTTTTCGGGTTATCGCTACACATTGAATCCGCTGGCCAATCATCAGATCGCCGAGAGCTACATCTGGCGGGACATTCCGTTGGTCGGATCCCAAGGAGAATGGTCGGTTGCCAGGGGCCTCCTCATTCCGCTGAACCTCCTGATCGGCGCTGTGAATCTGTTTGGCCGCGTGTTCCTTTCTCTTCCCATGCGATTCCTGTACCTGTTCACACCCATCTCATTATTAGGCACCGCCGTTTTCAAGTGGAGTCTGCGACGACTTGTCATCGACAGGGGGAACAGGTTGGAGCAGAATCTCTACCCTGATCCCGATGCCCTCATGAAGCAGACCAGTGAGAGACTGCGGACCGGATGGGCCCACCGCGCGGCCCAGCCGGATCAGCCGGGGGGCCGGCCCTTCTTTTCCTTCCGGCGAGTGGCGACGCGCGTGCTTCCCTTCGTGATAGTCATCACCATCGTCTCCGGCGGTTTCCCTTACCTGTACGAGATTCTGACGGGAGATGGCTGGACATCAGCGTGGAATATCCGGAGTACCGGGGTCTACGCCGCCTTCGCCGCTCTGGTCATCCTCACAATCACGATGGTGCTGCATTGGCTGCCACTGTTAATGGGATGGATTCCTTTTGCCCATCTGCGAAATCTGAATAGGGTTCGTCTTTTGCGACGTCGTGCGCGCCGAAGTCTGCTGACCAAGGCGGAGCGGAGGATTCGTGGCAGCGTTAATGCGGATGACGAACTGCAAGTCTTGAACCTCAAAGACGCCGTGCAACATCTCCGGACAGAAAGAGACTCGGACGCTCCGATTCTTGATTTGCTTGTGCTGATGGTAGAAAACACCGCGTTACGGCATCGATATCGGGCCTTGGCGAAATCTCTGGTGAGTCACAAGACAGTGGTTCTTGCATACCCTACCGGCGAGTCCATGGATGGCGGTGGGGCGCGGTTGTCGACGTTGAAGACCGTTCACGAGACTTACGCCAAAATCAGAGAACGTCATCCCGATTTGCCTGAACGGTTCGACAAGACGCGGAGTTGCTTCCTACCGATCGGAAGCGATTGCGATCCACTGATCGAGCTTCCGGTTCAAATCACAGACCCCGCTGGGCCGCAAGAAGAAGAAAGCGTCCCTCTGACTCCATTCGTCCTCGCAATGGCCAATGTTCAGTCGCTGATGAGACACAGTTTTGTCTATGAAGAGGAAGGGGAAACCAAGCGGTTTGTCGGGAGCATCACCGCCGCGCCTCAACGGTTGTACGTGGGACCTCACGATGTCGATCAGGGCGGCCGGTT
>CAZUAH010001101.1:0-2511 GCA_964617665.1 uncultured Pirellulaceae bacterium | reverse complement strand
TCGCCTTCAAAGGCACTGATCGGTGATCCGGCTTCGGCCTGTTCTTGAACAGCCGTGGCTGCCAACAGGACAAGGGCAACTGCCAAGTTCATGGTATTGTTCCGTTATGCCAGGCGAGTGGTGCAAGACTCCTATTTTCTAGCCTCATCTGTCCCGGTGCAAGCGTCTGGGTTTCCTAATCGTTTGCCTCCGCCGTGCTCGGCGACCATCCTGGGCCGCACCTCGCACCAACCACTGACCCAGCGTTAGGGACGGGCACAGCATGCAGCATACGCCACCGTCCGTCGCAAGACCTAGTCGAGTGTATCGAGGAGCTCAAGACGCACTTGGCGCAGTGTCTTCGGGTCGCGCGCGTAATCGGTGAACGACCGGACCACGGTCTCGGCCAGCGTTTTGGCTTTGCCCGGGTCCTTTTCAGCCAACAGCCTCAGCAGTTCGTAATCCTCCACGCCGTCGCGCATCGCCTCGTGCCGAATCGAGTCGAGCAAAATACGGTTGCCCGGATACACGATCCAGGCGTCACCGGGTGGCAGGAATGTGGAGCCACCGTGGGGCGGTTCCAGATTTTTGAACGGGTCATCCCCGCGCCAATGGTTGAATCCCCAATGCAGGTACCCCTTGAATCCCCAGCGGAAATTGATCCAATGCAGGACGCGAGTCTTGATCAGCGGATAGTCCACGAATCGGTTCGGATAGGCGCCATTCGGAAACAGGCAAGTGTAGATCCAGACTTCCTTGCCTTGGGCGAGCCGCTCGAGCATGCGATCCAACGTCTTGTTGAATCGGCCCAACTGCGGGACCCACACGTCGCAATTCTTCTCGAAGAACTCGAAGTCATCTCGTACGTCGAGGGCTTCCATGATCTGGAATTCCGGGGCGAACTCGCGTATGTAGCCAGCCACGACAGCGTAGGGCTCCAACTGGTGGCCGTGAGGCTCATCGGTGACGTGGATTCGGAAACGGCCCAGCCATCCCTTCTCTTTCAGATGCTCGCGGAGCGCGACCAGGAACACGCGGTAGCCTTCGCGGGCTGCGGGATCGGTGACCTCGACGATCGCCTCGCGCGGTTTGCCGTCTACGATCCGCCAGATCCGGGCCTTGACGTGTCCGTCGTATCCCTTGCGCCAGGCAATCGGCTGACCTTCGATGTACGTCTTCCGAGAGCCGCCGCGGGGCCGTGAGAAGGCTTCGACCCAGGCGTCGAAAAGCGCAAAGTCGAAGTCCAGCTCGCCGTCCGCCGTAACGACCGGCTGGACATACGGTGGACGCAGCGGTGTCCAGAACATATTCTGCCGGTGGGACCACATGCTGTCGAACAGCAGGTTCGCACAGGCAAACCAGGCGTCGCTGCCCGGGGAAGCATCGCCGAACCCCAGTTCCTTCGGACGCATCGAGAACCAGTTGGTCAACAGCAGCTTTCCTTGAAAGGGCACCGTGGCCTGATGGACATGGAGTGTCAAAGGCAATTCGATCGAGGTCCCCTCCGACGAGATCTTGATCCGTGTGCGATAGTCGCCTGGTTCGGTTGTTGCGGGCACCTGCACGTCGAGCCAGAAACAGTCGGTCGTGTCGGCCTGAAGTTCCAGCGTGTCTCCAGGGAAGAGCGGATCCGGCAGGTCTACGGGCGGCTCGGCCACGCGCTGCTCTTTGGGCGTGCGGTGCGTACCGCGCGTGATCGGGACGCGACCAACCGTGCGGATCCGGATTGGCAGTTCGGCGCCGAACGGTTCGGCCTTCAGTCTCACGCGGCGCGCGGTCCGGCTGCGTACAGCAACCTGAATCGCCTCGAACTCGCCACGAGCCGCATGCAACTGGCCCGGCAATCGTGACTGGGGCACTCCGTCCTCGACGAGCACCTGCTGTAGAGAATCGACCCACCATGCTTGAAACGGAGTCTGGGCCTCGCCGGCTGCTGATTCCATACCCGATACAAGCAACAAGAATGCGATCAAGTTCGACATCGTAGCTCTCCTTACTGATACATCTCGCCGCGTTATTTCGCCTTTTCGCCCTTCTGCTCGATCACAAGGATCGTCCCCTCGCCCGCCTCCAAGGTCACATGCCCCAAACGGCCGCCGCCTGCAAAGTCGGCCTCCTCCAACTCAATCTCCTCGTTGAGGATGATGTCGGCCAGTCGTGTTGTCTCTGCCCCAAGGTGTATCTTAGCAACGCGCGTTCGGTGTAGATCGTCGTTCACGACGACCGCGTAGTGTTTGCCAGTCGTGGGATCAATGAAGCACTGTTCCTCGATGGGCGCCTCGACCGTCGCGACCAAACGATCGGTTCGTTTCCACCGCCGGATGAGCGCCTTGTGAGGCGCGAGAAGCTGGTAGGCCTTGCCGATCTCTTCGAGTTGGGGCGTTGCCGTGCCGTCGGGGTTGGTGAGCGCGTTGGGTCCCAGGTCCGTTGGTTCCTTGGCCAGGATGATCTTGTCATTCTTCTTGGCAATGTCTGGCGGCGGCAGTGACTCCGTTTTCGCGTTCGGGGCCTCCGGCGCGAGTGTATAGAAGA
>CAZUAH010001100.1:0-2517 GCA_964617665.1 uncultured Pirellulaceae bacterium | reverse complement strand
TGGAGTCCCTCAAAATGATCCCCAATCGTGAAGAGAATCTGGGCCGCCGGACACGGTGCACAACACGAATCCGCCCAAGACGATCTGCCACCAACCTGATCCTCCCCCTACCTCCCGATCCTACGGACGAAGTCCCGCTCCTCCGGCCCGTTGTTTGATTGCCCGGAGTATTGGATCTAATTCGCTAGTATCCAAACTGACTATTTTGCTCACTTTTTGTCGACGCTTCCTACCCTTCTAGTTAAACTCGGTCTTGTCAGCACAACCTCAACACTTTGGAACACATGGCATTTCTTAGCCAGATTGCCCCATCTCACTGATGAGCGACGCGTATCACTCAGAATTCGATCCGTGGTCCGCGCGAGAAGGCACGGCTGCCACGTCTATTCGCTGCTAGCCTAACGAGGGCGTCTCATCATGTTGGGTCGTAAGAGCCTTCGGCGACACATTTCTGAGTATTTCGGGAAAGTCAGGTCCTCGAAGAGGGCACAACGAGCTTGGCATCGTACGAAACGGGGTCGCCGGCGACTTGGCGTCGAGTCGCTGGAAGCCCGCAGGCTGCTGAGCGTGGACCTGATCGGCGATATGATCAAGGTGTCGGATACCGCCGGCAGCACCGTCGGAACGGGTGCCGACGCGAGAGAGCCGAGCGTGGCCTACGACCAGGAGCATGATCAGTATCTCGTGGTTTGGAAAGCGGATACACGTGTTAACGGTCAGGACGAAGTGTTCGGCCAACTCGTTGATCGCAACGGCAACAAGGTTGGCGGCGAGATCCTGATCGCCACTTCCAGCAGCACCAGCGAAGACGCAAGGAAGCCGGACGTTGCCTATAACGCCACGGAAGACGAGTATCTGGTGGTATGGAAAAAGATTGTAGCCGGCACAACTGCCGATGATGTATATGGTCAACGAGTGAGTCATGACGGAGCCTTGGTTGGCAGCGAGATCGCCATATCCCAGCTCGATACTGACCGGGGCGCTACGACGCCTGTCGTTGCGTACAACAACGGTGAAAATGAGTTCGTGGTCGCGTGGGACTCGAACAACGGGGCGGACATGATCAAGCGTATTTACGGTCAGCGCTTGATCTACTCGGGCGGCAGTCTAATCGAATCAGGAAGTGACTTCCAGATTTCCGATTTGTCGGGCGCATCAACTTCTGAGGAACCGGATGTTGCCTACAACAGCGTTTCCAACCAATACTTGGTGACCTGGAAAGGCAAGTTTTCAGCTGGCGGTACTCACAGTGGATTCAGATTTGGCCCAATTGGACCACCGTTCCGAAGAGAGGTTGCCCACGAACCAAAAAGCGCCGCGTGCGTCGTTTATCGTCTTACCATAGTACGAAAGACGCCAGATTGGCGTTTTGCCCTGTAAGCGAGTTACGAATCCGGCATACGTCCCGGTACGAACACTGAAATACTCCTGCAGGGTATACCTGGGCATGAGAATAGACCACTCGTACTAGACCCAGGACCGAAAACCCCCTGAACGAGGTTCAACGATGCCCGACATCGACGTAGGCGATGCAGCCCCAGATCTTGAACTGTTGAATCAAGACGATGAGAAGTTCCGATTGGAAGATTACCACGGTAAGAGTTCCGTCGTCGTGTTCTTCTACCCCAAAGATGGAACGCCCGTGTGCACGAAGGAAGCGTGCGCCTTCCGTGATGCGTACGAGGACTTCGTCGAGGCGGGCGCCGTGGTGATCGGTATCAGCGGCGATTCCGCGGAGCGGCACCAAGCGTTCGCAACGGATAACCGGCTTCCGTTTGTGCTAGTTTCTGACACAGATGGAAACGCACGCCGTGCATTCGGCGTACCGAAGACCATGGGTCTTTTTCCTGGCCGCGTTACCTACGTAGTTGACAAAGAAGGAATCGTCCGGCACGTATTCAGTTCGCAACTGGCCAGCGACCGTCACGTGACCGAGGCGTTAGAAGTAATTCGGAAGCTCAACGCATGAAGTCGCCGACTTGTTGGCTTGGACTATTCGGGGATTGTATCCGAGCTATTGTCATCAGCGGGAAGCGTAGGGTGGAGCTTGGCCTCCGTCTCTTCGGCCGGTCGAATCAGCATATTAGATGCTTACGATGACGCTCAGAATTTCCTCGAGCGCTGCGGCTATGACGCAGACAGGGCCAGATTGATCCTGGAGAAGGTGATAGAAAAGAATGAGTAGGAGGCAGGATCAATAAAAAAGGAGGTAATCGACAAGCTCGCAGAGAAGCCATAGAAGCCGAAGACGGTTATCGGGCTGAGATGGGCCCCAGGGGCTTAGAAGGGCGTCCAGGGCTTCTGTAAGAATCCCTGGTAGTTGCCCTCTTAGGCTCTACCTTGGTTTCTAAAGGGCTTTCCCGTTGCTAGGTGGTGGGCTGGTGGCACGACTGCCGCTACTGCGCACTGAACCACCGTGCTAGGACGTAGAGTTCTATGAAGGCCGGGAGTATTATGGCTATCAGAACACCCTCCCAGCCACGTAGCAAGTAGCCCATACAGCCGAAGATTAGGAGC
>CAZUAH010001099.1:0-2520 GCA_964617665.1 uncultured Pirellulaceae bacterium | reverse complement strand
CTGATTCAAACGACCCGTTATCCGTGGGATGGCGATATCGCAGTGGAGGTTCGACCGGAGGTTTCCGGCGCATTCACGATCAAGCTGCGAATACCAGGCTGGGCGCGGAATCAACCGATGCCGGGCAACCTGTACAAGTACCTCAAGATGTGCGACGAAAAGATAGCGTTGGAGGTCAACGGTTCGCCGATGGATGTGAACATCGAAAAGGGATACGTCGCAATCCGGCGCGGGTGGGAAGCAGGAGATACGATACGGCTGAACCTGCCCATGCCGGTCCGACTTGTCGTAGCGCATCCCAAAGCTGTCGCTGACAAGGGCTTGGTGGCGATCGAGCGTGGCCCCATCGTCTACTGCGCGGAGTTCAAGGACAACTCCGTTGACGTCGCTCAATTGAAACTGCCTGACGACGCGAAGCTAACGGCTACTTTCGAGGAGGACTTCTTCGGCGGGACCGTAACGCTCACCAGCGACGACGGGTTGAAACTGATCCCCTACTACCTCTACTCCAATCGCGGCAAAGGCTGGATGCGAGTCTGGCTGCCCCGAGAGAAATCTCGCTGACGGATAGCCCATTGGACCAAACGCGCTGCTATACTCGTTCCCAGATTTTCATGCGGGAACGAAGGAAACACTCAACATTATCGGAGGTCAATTGAACCATGGATTCACATCGGCTTTTTGAGAATCGGCACAGACTGGTTGCCATCTCGGTCGTCCTTCTCGTGTGCTTTTTGAGTTGCCAGCTCCACGCCGCAACGCCGGTCGCAAGAGACTTCCCTTCCCTAAAGGACGCCTGTGCTCGGCTTGATGGCCCTGTCCCTGTGGCCAAGATTGGCTCGAAGACTGTCGCGATTCAGGTGAAGGACGCGATTGGTGCAATTCCGGGAGACTCACCCATCCTGGCATTCGAGGAAAACGCCCATTTCCTTTGCGCGACAATTGACCTCTCAAATTCGCTTACACCCGCCCCGAACGCCGAGAACCAGAAGGGTTCGCCAACGTTCGTTCGACGTTTTATCCTCCTGAAGCCGTCGATCTGGGTAATCGAAGACAGTATCAACCGAAGGGCCTGCAAGGGGCCGCTGAGTTGTGAAGTCCATCGCCAGGGTGACCAGGACCCCGAGAACCCGCGATTGCTGGGTGAAGTCCTCTGGCCCGGCAAGGAGTTGCCGAGTGGGTTGATCGCGCCCTACAAGCAGTCGGGACCGCCTACCCCTGAGGTGGACGGCGGGGCACGATTCCTCTGCGTATACGAACTCCCTCCAACCGACAAAGACGCGTCCCCGATCCAAGCCCTTCGCAAGAGAAACGGCAATCGCTTAGATCTGACGATCACCGCGGCGGATCGAGTTTATCGGCTCCAGTTGCCGCCGCAGGAAGTCGGTGCCGGTCGGATCGCCATCAACGACGCGGATGGCAAGACGCTTGTCCCGCTTCGACCATTGCCGGCCGGTGTGTTGCCGCACGGTCCGGAGGGCATGAAGCTGATCGACCGATGGGATCGGGCGTATCGAGACGGTCGGCATCCGCCCTGGAACTCGGGCACGGCCGCGCCGGACCTACGCGAGGCGGTTGAAAAGGGTGACATCAAGCCCTGTCGCGTTGTGGTCCTTGGATGCGGATCGGGCATGAACGCGATCTACCTCGCCAAACAAGGTTTCGACGTCACGGCAATCGACGTGGCCCCTACCGCGCTGAGCCTTGCCGAGGCAGATGCCGAGAAAGCCGGTGTCGAGGTGAAGTGGCTGTTGGCGGATGTTCTGGCACTGCCCGAGTTGGAGCCGTTCGATTTGATTTTCGACCGGGGTTGCTATCACAACGTTCGTTACGTCGATGCGAAGGGCTTCGTCGCAACGCTCGACCGACTCTCGCGACCAGGCACGAAGGTCTTTGTCCTTTCATGCGACCGCGACAAGGCGCCGGGCGTCCGCGAACCGACTATGCGTACCGACTTCTCGGAGTTGTTCGACTTTGAGTGGATACGCAAGTCGAACATCGTCACAGGCAAGGATGAAAAGAAGCGTCATCCTTCATGGTCTGTAATGCTCCGCAAGAAGGACGCGGAGAAGGGCTCACCCAAGGCAGCGAAAGCGACCAAACCAAACATCATCTATGTCCTGGTCGACGATATGGGATACGGTGATCCGAGCTGTTTTGGACAGAAGACGCTGAAGACACCGAACTTGGACAAGATGGCGGCAACCGGGCTTCGCTTGACCAATCATTATGCGGGCTCGACCGTCTGCGCGCCGTCCCGGTGCGTTCTGATGACGGGGCTCCACACCGGCCACTGCACGGTTCGGACCAATGGGAATGAAATGCTCCACAAGGACGATGTCACCGTGGCAGAGGTGCTGAAGCAGGCGGGTTACAACACCGGCTGCATCGGCAAATGGGGAGTCGGAAGACCGGGGCTCAGCGACCCAAATGACCAGGGCTTTGACTACTTCTATGGCTACGTGTGCATGAACCATGCCCACAACTGCTACCCCGAATTCATCATCCGAAATGGCGAGA
>CAZUAH010001098.1:0-2522 GCA_964617665.1 uncultured Pirellulaceae bacterium | reverse complement strand
CGAGCAATGGGGAACGCCGGAGATCTTTCCCGATCCTGAAGGTGACATATCACTGTCGCCCAGCGGCAAATGGTTCGTCAACGGCCGCAAGAAAGGAGACAGAAACTACTACACCGTGTATCGGCGCGACGAAGGCACCTTCGCTCGCAGTGAGGGTATCTTCAAAGGGGCATATGGAGGCGACATCCGGATTGATCCCACGCCCCGTTGGAACCGCACCAACAACGCGATCCTCGTGCCTGGCATTTCCCAAGACCGAACCAGGCAGATGTTCGTGATTCATGTGATCGAGAGTCGTGATTGAAGGAGCCAACCCCGGGGCAGTTCCTGCATGGTGACTTTTCGGTTCAGCGCGGGGCGGTGACACACACGATCGAAATCACGTTTCAATCTCTGGAGACAACACCATGACAGGAAGGACTCTCATGGTTGTCGCTCCTCAGAATGCGGATTGAGGACCACTCACTCAATCGAAGTCCAGCAACGTCTGACCTTCCTTGGGCATCCGCTCCATGGCAGTCTGCAATTCCTGTCGGATTGGGTCGGAATCAGGACCTTCGATTGGCGTCGCCTCCAAGACATCGTTCCGTACATCGATCAATCTGCCATCGCCGTACAGCTTCCAACGTTTGTTGCGGACAAATCGAAGAGGCTCCCCTTTCTCCGGCCGGGGCCAGTAGTAGACAAAGATAGACTCCCTTGGCTTCCCAGTTCTTCCGTGCAGTTGCGGCAGAAAACTCTGACCATCAGTCGGGGATGGCGGCGTGGCACCGGTGGCGTCAGCGACGGTCGGCATGAAGTCGGTGAATTCGACTAGGTCGTCCGAGACACTCCCGGGCGGGACTGTGCCGGGCTGATAACCGAACAGGGCCACGTGCGTTCCGGCATCCGTGGGTTTTCCCTTTCCTCCGACAATCACGGTTTCACCCATATTGGATTTCAGGGAACGATGCGTGCCGTTGTCGCCCGTGACGAGGATGAGCGTGCGTTCCGCGATTCCCAGTTGCACCGTCTTGTCAACGATGCGACCAATCAGTTTGTCCATGTAAGCAACCATATCAGCGAAATTCTGCTGTTTATCCTTGCACTGCTGATTTGTACTGTCCGGAGTCGGGACGAATGGCGAATGGACAAGCACCATCGGGTAATAGAGAAAGAAGGGACCATCTTGGTATTCTTCCATTCGTTCCAGCAGGAATTGGCAATAGACGTCCGGACCGTACGTATCTTCGGGGAATTCACGTAGTTCGCCATCGATGGTGATCGTTGGCCCCCAAAACCGACTGCCCAGCTTGTCCACCTGCCAGAGACAGTGACGCTCGAAGCCCATGTCCTGGGGCCAGGAGCCCTTGCCTCGAATGAACTCTGGATAGTGTTCGGCGCCGAGTAACTGCCATTTTCCCGCAATCGCCGTTCGATACCCGGCGTCCATCATCATATGGCCGATTGTCTTCTCTGTTTTCTTAAGAGTCGAAAAGGAGGTGTAATTCCGCACGTTGCTGAGGCCCGTCATGATCTTGACCCGCGAGGGCGTGCAGATCGGATTTGAATACGCATGATCAAACCGCATCCCAGTCTTGGCCATGTTATCCAGAACCGGCGTCTTGTACGATGTGCCGCCGTAAGCTCCATAGCATTCGTAGCCGATATCATCTGCCATGATGAGAATGACATTTGTCTTCTCAGCACTAGCGGGAACAACGTGAAGGAACAAGATTGCAGAAATCGTGATCGTGTATCGGGTGAGATTCATGAGACAATTCGCTTTCCAAAAACCGGGAAGTTAGTTTCTTTCGAGTCGTTCCGGAACGGCTGATTTCCAATCGGACTGGAGCTGTGTTTCGAGTTGGCTAATGATGGCTCTATGCCTCGGATCAGTTGCAACATTCGTATTCTCGTCCGGATCCGTATTGTGGTCGTACAGTTCAGGGGCTGGTCAAAGTGACAGCTCCCTATTTCGTCAGTTCTTCGGTGCAAAGTTGCCCATCTTCCGATAGAAGAGTTCCCAGTCGTCGGTCGCGTGGTAGAGTCTTTCCTGTTCCTGGCAGTCGTAGGTCCAGAACAGCATGCCGTTGACATTCTCCCTATTCGCGAGGTCGCGGGCCTGGACTAGGTTGTCGACAGCCGCCGCAAATGTCTTCTCATGGTGGTCAAAGGCGCCGAACTCGCCCATGATCACGGGCTTCGTCTTGCGGATTTCAGCCAGCCGGCGCGAGAAGAAGCCGGTCGACCCCAGGTTGAGACGGAACTGCTCGGCAACCTTTTTCGGATCCGGCGTAACGTGGTAGAAGTGAACGTCCAGGAAATCGAGCGATCCATCGCCAAGCGTCGTCAGCATTGGCGGGTAGCGTTCGTCCCTGGTCTTTCCAGGCCACACACCAGCATGCTTCTTTGGATCCTTACCCACGGCGCGCGGAACAAAGACGCCCTCGGCAACCAGCATTTCTGGATCGATTGCCTTCGCCGCAATCACAATGCGCTGGTGATAGTGCCGATAGCCCTCGTCCATGAGCGCCTGCCGC
>CAZUAH010001097.1:0-2529 GCA_964617665.1 uncultured Pirellulaceae bacterium | reverse complement strand
GAGAACACGTTCACGCCAAACACGGTCTGCTCGTTGAAAGCCAAGAGTTGGCCCAACGCGGCGATCTTGCGCATTTTCCGGTCCCAGCCCGGCCAACGCTCGCTGAAAGCCCAGTAGGTGCCTTCGTTGTAGGAATCGTCAAGGAACCCTCTGCTGGAAAGGAGCCTCATGGCATTCGATCCCCGTTCCGGATGGGCAGGATACTCACGATAACCACCGCTTTCAGGGCCGAGGTTCTCCATGGGGGATGGAAAACGTTTCAGGTCGCTACGAAACCGCTCCTGGTGCAGGAAGAGATCGGCGCCGTCGCTCACGAGGATGTCGGACTTGGCGCCATCCATGTAGCCGGCGTCCCCTTTCTCTTCGAAAGGATCCGGTGTCGGCCCAGCCAGGTGATTCCGGTAATGCACATCACCGGTTTGCGGATCGAGCGCGTAGAAATACATCCCGCCATCCAGGAAGGTGGAGCGGCCGGCAGAGAAATACACCAGTGGACGTGGCGGCTTGACGGTCACATCGTTCTGAACCATTACGGTGCCGTGTACAGGCCAGGCCGATTCCAATTGACCGAAAGCCCCGACCTGCCGCTCTTCCGGCGCGGCGAGAAAGCGCCATACCTCGGCACCGTTAGAAACATCAAGACAGTAGACCCAACCGTCAGCACATCCAAATAGCGCCAGTTGACCGTGAACGGTCGGGGGCGAGTCAATGCGCCCACCCGCAGTGAAGTCCCACAGCCTGCGGCCGGTCTGAGCATCCAATGCGGCAATGGTATGTGCGTCCTTCTCAGCGACGAGCAGTTTGCCCTGGGCAACTACGGGGGGCGTGATCGGTGCCGCGAGGCGCACCTTCCATCGCTGGCCCAATCGGTCGGGCACATTTGTCCCGGCCGCCCCGCTGCGGCGCGGGTCGTGACGGTACATGGGCCAGTCAGCATCATTTCGGATTTCGGAGTTCGGAGTTTGAATCTTGCCGAAAGCCGGGCCTTTCACCAAGCGCGCCGACGTTCTCGGGGCGTCGGCATTTTCGGCTTTCGACTCGCGTTTCGCGGTTAGTGCGTTGAAGTTCGACATCAGCACGCCCTGGTAGCACACGCATTGATGGGGGGCTACATAGAGCATCCCGTTCGCGGGCAGAACTCCATAGATGCATGGCGCACGCAGCCAATCGTTCCGCATATGGTCGTCGCCCTTCAGGTCCAGATATTCGACCCCGCGCTTAGGCAGGAGTAGGTACCGTTCTGTCGCCTTACTCTGATAGCAGCGATAGTGATGTCCGGGACTCGTTAGCATCGGCACGGAGACCATCCGCTTCGCCTTCCCGGTAAGGAGATCGTAGCCGATTCGCTGTGTCATCGTATCCTCACCGCTCAAGGGCAGGTTGTCCGTGAGGTTCACGCCGAACCACACAAGTCCGTCTATGACGAACACGTCCTGCCCATGTCCGCTGGGTCCCCGGAACTGTGGGCCCATCCAGAGCAACTCGCCGGTCTCCGCAGAAAGGACAGCGGCTTGGTCAAGACTGCGTCTGTAGCTCCGCTCCTTGAAGACGATGCCCGTCACCGGTCCATATCCCAGGATCACGACCTTGTCATGGGCTACGAGGGTGCGTGCTGCTCCCTTTTCTCCGACAGATTTGCTCGTCCAGAGGCGACGCCCGGTGGCGCGATCGAGGCAAACCACCTGGCGTTCCTTGGCGTAGTAGACGTGTTCCCCGCGAACGGCCAGCGTCATCTCTGAGAATTCATCCGGCTCGCTCTCCCAGAGTTTCTGCAAAGTCTGCACGTCGTAGGCCACAATCGTTCCTTCGTTCTGGCTCAACCTGAAATCCTTGCCGCGTCGAACGTTCGATCGATCAGTACTCCGGATCGACACGACAAGCTGACCGGAATCCTGGAGGAGTTCGTCCGCCCCTTCGGTTCCTTCGATAATCTTCAACGACTTCCCGGTCGCGGCATCGAGTACGCTGACGGGGGCTTCGTATCCGAGTGTGACGTAGAGCCTGTCGTCCGTCGCAACCAGACGTCGCTTCGTCGTCTTTGGCAGGCTCCGCAAGAGACCATATCGGTAGTCCGGAGCGTCCCAGCGTGATGGGTCATGCCACTCTCGCCAGCCCCAATTCGGCATCGGGAGTTTCCATAGCGGCAGGCCGTTGAAAGCATTCCGGGCGATCAGTGACCATTTCGCCGGGAATCGCCTCTCCGGCTGGCCGAGAACACCTTCATCCCAGATGTAGAAAATGCGTCCGCCGCTCGAGACCATTCCCGCCATGCTCGAATTGACCTCGTGACTGCGCGCGTAGGCCGGGCCGCAAACCCACTGCATGTGCTTCGGCGGCCCAACAACGGTATCTCGCGAGACGGCATTATTGTTCGCGCCGCAGAGGTAGTGCGGCCAGTCGTCGATCGTATCCGGCACGGGCTTGACGTACTTGTCCAGACCCGATGAAGACGGTTGCTGCTCCAGCGATTTGATTGCCATCCCTTTCGGGACAAATGCGACCCCGCGCGGAGCGAGAACACGGGCAATC
>CAZUAH010001096.1:0-2542 GCA_964617665.1 uncultured Pirellulaceae bacterium | reverse complement strand
CTCCCGCATCGTCAGGAAAAAGCAAAGGAGCCCTGCAGACGCTCGCAATCGCCGCGGAAGAGAGCTCATAGCGCTACTGCTTTGTCAAACCTAAGAACAAGCCCGCTTTGCGCACCAATTTGTAGGCCGGACCAAGCAAACCGTGCAACTGCCGGAACTTCGGCCTCGTCAATTGGCGTTGCTGACGGTACACGTTGTCAAAGACATTAAGCCGGTTTGCGCCGTTCCGGCACGGATTCGGCCTCGGTCCGGCCTACGCCGTGCGCAATTGAGGCTAGGGTTGTAGTGGCGCCTTCCAGTCGCCACGGACCGGTGCTGGCTTGGCGGCTTGAGGCCACCACTACATGCCAGCACCCGAATATTGTGCCTTGACAGAGCACTAGAGCCGTGACCCGAATCCCGCCGAAGACCAACTCACTCGGGCTGCAAACGCGTCGAGCCTCCGATTCGAAAACGAAACGCCTGAGACACGCGATTCTCGCCAGGGGTGTCCATCGGCACGGAGTAGGTTATCTGCCACGTGCCTGTTTGCGCATCGTAGTCGGTCTGCCAGTAATCGTTGCCGTGGACGGCTTGATCGACAGGAGTCCAAGTGCCGTTTTCCTTGAGCTTGAGCACAGGTTGTCGGTAGTCGGTCAGCCCGGCGATCGTGATGGGTACGTAGCCCAAGCCGCCGGTGATGGCGAACTCCGCGTGGTTCTCGGTTGCCCAGATCATCGTTGGCCGGTCACGCAGAAGCTCGCCTTTGACGACATCGACGGCCAAGTCGTTTCCGAGAGCTTCACGATGGACCATCTGCCATGTGTCTTGCCCTCTCCTGAGTGCCGCCCGGAGATTCTCGTTTGGTCCGTAGTAGTCGTCGGCAAACTGCGGCACGACAACGTGTTCCACCACTGCCTCGACGTAGTCGCCGACTTCCAGTTGGTCGATCTCTGGGGGCGGAAGGATATCAACGAGCGATGTATCAGTTCCGCGCACCTTGGCTCCACGCTCGGCCGCCCAAGGGCGTACGTTTTGTCCGCCGAGCCGCGCGTCCCACTCGCGGATAACGATGCCGCGATTGGCCCACGCCTCCTTTCCTTCAGCGCGCGGGACAGCTTCGTGCATGCTGACCCAAGGGATTCGTCCAGTCAGTTCCACAGGTTCCGTCTTGTAGCGATTGCCACCCCATTTGGTTTGCCATTCTTCGATGAGCCCGCTTTCATTTCCGCGGGCAAACTTCCGTTCGCCGGTGTAGCTGTAATCATCGCCGCCGCATTGAAACAGCACCAGGCGACTGAATCTGACTGGCTCGCGCACGTCGTAACGGAAACGGTACACGCCGCGCGTGATGTCGTCGGTCCGGTACAGGCTCACGGTATATTGCAGGTCGATTTTCGAGTCCTGGCTCCGGCCGGCGTAGGTGACCTCTGTCAGAACAGGTCCGTTCCGCCGATGAAGCGTCTTCATCCGTGAATTCCATTGCTTCCGGCCCGCTTGGTCGTAGTACAGAAGGAAATCAGCGCCGCCCACGTTGCAGGTCCAGCTCCACTTGCGTTTGGGCCGGTTGCCGAGGCCAAAGACCATCAGCGGGCGCGTGTCCAGGACGGCACCGCCCTGTTGCCCCTGATCGGGCTCGAAACACAGGCTTTCGCCCCACGAGCCGATGGCCGCTTGCTCCCAAAGCTGGTTGCTGCCCCAGCCGACCAAGCACAACTGGGAGTGCGAGGCAGTTGGCACACCGCCCCACAGAGCGTTGACGTTGGTGTACTCCAACTCGATGGCTGTCTTCGCCGGCACGGTGACCATCGTCAGGCCGCGATACCACGAGCCGCGGTATCGTCCGGGATTCCACTCGCCCCTGACGTACCTAGGTTTGCCAGCATGCCAATTCTTTGAGATCTGAATAGGAATGCCAGTCGGATTCCCGTCGGCATCGCGCAAGATGGCCGACAGACCCGTGATGCCGAACACGCCGCCACGGCCGGGTCGTCCCTTGGCGAAGTTCAAACGAGCGGTGCGAGCAGTTGCTGACGAATTGTTCAAGAACAACTTCACTCGTTCGATGCGATTGTTGCTCGATTCGTCGTATGTCTGGGCCGGCGGATCGTTGCGTAGGGCGATTCGGTGCCAGCCCATGGTGTGATCGCAGGCAACGTCCAACGGCACCTGTGCCGGCGCGATTTGCCGAGCGGTGACCAGTGGCGAAGCGTCGTCCGCCATGTCGGACTTGACAACCATGGCCACGGTTCGTTCTTCTCCGGCCGGCCAGTCGCCGGCATCCAGACGCACGGTCCAAACGCCCGCATCCTTGGCGATGGTGGCCGAAGGCCGGTCCGCTTTGACGGACCACTCGCCCTCCGCCCGCAAAGCGATCTGTAACGCTCCGTCCTCTAACTGAGTTGAAGGTGTCACACGCAGCAGCAGTGTCAAACGGTCCGGCCAAGCCGCGATTTCGCATTCGGCTTCGATCTTGGGCGTGCCCTTCCGCCAGCGGATACCTTGGATCAATCGTCGCTGAAAGAACCGGCCGCTTTCGATCAGTTGACATCGCTCGAAACGG
>CAZUAH010001095.1:0-2549 GCA_964617665.1 uncultured Pirellulaceae bacterium | reverse complement strand
GTTCAGTTGCTCCAGACAGTATTCGATGGCCGCTCGGGCCTGTTCGATCTTCTCGCCGCGCATCGATCCGCTGGTGTCCAACACGAAAACCACGTCCTTGGCGATCGCCTTTTCGTCGCTTGCACTGCCCGTGGGGTTACCGAAGAGCATGAAATAGCCTTCGCCGTCCTCCGTGTCGCGGTACGCAAGTACGCGCAGCCCCAGGTCGTTCTTATCGGCCACCCAGCACAACCGCAGATCCTCCTCGCCCGACCACCTATCGGCCTTCACGCGAGCCGTCGCCTCGTACAGCCCGTCGCGTTGGATCACCGCCTCGTGCGAAGGGCTGAACATGGCCCGCAGTGGCCGGCTGTCGCGGACCGTGACAGTGGCCGAAAGCCGAGCCGCTGGTCCGTCGGCCCATACCGTGGCCGGCGTGGGACATCGAAGTGATTGGACGCCGTCGATGTCGTCAATGGGTTGCTTAAACTGAATGGTGATTTCCACCTTGCCGTCCAGTCGAAACTTCGGAACGAGCAACGCCGGTCTACCGGTCAGCGCTAGGATTTCTACTCGTCCCAGCCCTTGGGCAACTGCTTCGTAGACCTTTTGCGCCTCGTCCGCCCCAAGGAAGCGTGCGGACAATAGTTCCGGAGTGTCGCCCGGTGCGCCGCTTGCGACCGTGGCACCTCTCGATCGCGCGCCCTCGGGCAGCGGGATCAAACACACGGTATCCACCGCCTGCCCGGGCCCAACGATAGTCTCTTGGATCTTGGTCTCGGCTATCCCGTCGTCGACCGTCGCCACGATCGTGCTGTAGCGAATCGTGTATTGGCCCGGTTTAGCCGTCTCGTCGGGGACGAACTTGTCGTCCGTCAATCTGCCGGGCAGAAGAATCGGCCCGGCATGCCCTACTGCTGAGACGAGCACGAGAATAGATGTGGATGCCAACGCTCCACAGACATACGCTTTCGTTTTGCCTTTCATTGCATATCCTCCTGTTTTGTTCATTGGTGGCGGCGAAGCGACTGCTGTCGCATTCGGATCGTTTAACCCCGAGCCGAAGGCGACGGGTGTCAAGAACGGCCCAAACGCGCCACGACCGTCGCATTCGGATCGGGGTTAAACGGCGACTCCAGACTAACTCACTCTCCCTTTACTAGAACGTTTCGTTCACCGACGCGTAGCAGAACTTCGCCGGACATCGCCAGCGCTCCCTGACGGTTCTCGGCGACTAACTGGTGAAGCAACTGCGAAAACTCGGGCGTCCCAATCACTACAGTCCGATCCGGCTGGGTGCCGGCGGTGCTGTTGATCGCTTGTCCGTCGACCCAGCGATTGCCTCGCTGGAAGAACGCTCGGTCGTTGATCTGTTGCACACGCGTGACCTGGACACGGTTCATGTTCTGGTCGAAATAGAAATTGCGGCGGTTCTCCCGATTCTGACCTTGCTGGAAATTGTCGTTGAACGCCTGATTAACTCCGGCGATGCCTTGACGAACGATTTGCGCCCGCTGGATCAGGTTGTTATTTGCCTCCAGTAGGATCGAATCTCGTCCGTCTAGATCCGTACCCTCGCGAGCGAGGAAGGCCGTGTACTCGGTCAGGATGCCGAATTCAACCGACAACCGCACGATCTCGTCAACCAGTTCCTTCAGTTTAGGGTCGTTCTTCGCGTTGGCCGCGATCACCGATGGATCATCGCCGGAATCGGCGCCCGCCTGCCGGATCTCGTCGATCAACATGCCGATCTTGCGGCTGGCCCACAGCCGCGGCACAAAGCTGTTCTTGGTGGTCGCCTTGTTCAGTTTGAAATTGAATTGGAACGTTCTGTGCTTGCCGTGGAAATCGCCCGCGAGCTGAAAACGCAGCGGCAGGTCGTCTTTGTACTGTCCAAGCAGAACAAGCTGGTCACCCTCGAACAGATCGGGCAGTTGTGACGGCATCAACTCGGCCACGCGACGCGTCGTAACTTCGCCTTTCGCGTCAAGCACCTCCAATTCCGGAGTGGACAACACGGGCCCAAACAACCGGCGGTAAACCTGCGACACTTTCGATTCGATCTCCTCGCCCGGCAGCACGTACGTACTGACCGCCCGGCTGTTGCGAGCCAGGAAGTTCAGCAACGGCGCGTTCACGTCGTATCCAACGCCAAACGTGAAAACTCGCCGTTTGTGTTTGTTAGCCTTCTCGACCGCTTCGCGGATGGCGACTTCGCTACGCACGCCGATCGTCGGAAGTCCGTCGGTCAAGAACAAGACGATGGGCAGCGTTTCCTTGGTCGGCTTTGGCCGCAGGGCCTCCATCAGCGTATCGTGGATGTTCGTCCCGCCTGCGGCTGTCAGGCGGCGCACGTAATGACGAGCTTCTTTGGCGTTCTTGTTGTTCTTCACGACCGGCGCCGGAGCGAAGCTGGCGATCGAATCGGAGTAGTCGATCACATTGAAAGCCTCCCCGACGTACAGCCCGTCGATCACCTGGAGCGCGGCTTCCTTGGCCTGCTCCAGCTTCTCGCCGGCCATGGATCCGCTTCGGTCGATCACCAGGGTCACTTCGCGTTTGACCGTCGG
>CAZUAH010001094.1:0-2552 GCA_964617665.1 uncultured Pirellulaceae bacterium | reverse complement strand
GGCGTTTCCATGAAGCGGCGTTATAGTGGGCCGCGACGCTTGAAACAAGCAGGGCGCTTGATCCGGCGCAATCGATCACGAAATGGTCTACTTTGGACAGGTTATTCTCAAGTGCGCATCTCCGGAGCGTACCGTACTGGCGAGCCTTTCCCAGCTTGGAGAACGTCGTAAAGTTGACCATGCGTTTGGAACCGAGACGCACAGGATGAACGCGACAAGGCAGCCGCCATGTACGAGAGCTTGGGCAAAGCCGACCTGCCCAAGCACTTCCGCATCGCCGCTGTGCAAGGCGCGATCCAGGCACGGCAAAAGGGTGGTAGTAAAGGAAAATAGCTGCGTCCGCGAAGCCGTGGACGGCCTTCCGCCACAGCCAATGTAGGTCGGACTTCCAAGTCCGACCACGAATAGGCGCGTCGATTTGGACGGACTTGGAAGTCCGTCCTACCACGTGCGTTTCTGCATCGCACAGAATTTCCTGGCACAGATCGTTGATTCTGCTTCACGGCGGAGAGTACAATCAGGATCATCCCGGCGAACTATGCCTACCCGTGCGCAGATCGGCGGCTGTCCCACCCACGATCTGAACCACAAAGGAGATGCTTGCCATGAGAACTCCGCGAGCCTGCCGCTATTCGACTCACAACGCTGCAAGAAAATCAATGCTTTCTATTCTCTCATCACTCGCCGTCTTGGCCGTCGGGCAAACGGCCAACTCTGCGACGCCGGAACTGGGTTGGAGTTTTCCGCCAGCCGGACCGTTGCGCGTTCACGTCGTACGAGGATATTCGTACTACGGTCGGGACTACCGTATCGAGGAGGTGCTGGTACACGCAGGTGCAAATCTATTCACTAACAGCGCGCAAGAGGATCGGAGTGATCCGGAGGCGAGCGGTGACACGTCGAACGCCGGTTGGCTGATGCGGTGTCCCGATGCCGCCGGTTACGCGATGGACCATCATCTGGTGATCGTATCGAGCATCAACGCCTCGGAGTTCGGTGACAATGGGCAAGTCCTAGTTGATTACGTCAAGAATGGCGGTTCGGTGCTGTTTCTCTGTGGCAGTTCAAGTTATGGTGGCCAATCCGAGAAATCGGTCCTGGCCACAATGGTACCGTTAGAGTTTGCCGACGAGGGACCTTGGAGATTGGAAACGGAGCAGGTCAGCGAGAGCGTGGAATTGAAAGCCGGTCCGGATTACTCGGCAAAGCAATTGCCCGGCGTCGCGTCTGACAATCCGCCTCGCGTGTATTCCTATTATAAGGTCAAGCCCAAGCCGAAGGCGAAGGTGCTGCTGGTCGCAGGCGACAACGCACCGATCCTGGTTGTAGACAAATTCGGACAGGGCCAAGTGGCCGTGTTTACCGCAACTGCCAGAGGTTATCCGAAAGAAGGCCAGACGCCGTACTGGCGCTGGGACGGTTGGCCGGCTCTCTTAGCAGAGACCGTGCAGCAGATCGCTGCTACGCCCGCTGATGCTCCGCGCGGTCTGGATGAGAAGGGCCGGCAGCAAGTCATCGCAACAAGAGGCAAGGCTTATGATCTTCTCGACGGAGTGAATGAAGAGAAGCGGGGAGATTTCGAGGCGGTGTTGCATCAAGCCGGGATGCGTTGCCATGACAAACCGACCGCCAAGTTCATGCTCGGCCTGATCGCCGACTGCCCTCTTGGAATCCCCAATGAACTAGGCAGCACGCTTGGGCAGACTCTCGCGCCATGGGTCGACAAGAGCTGTGCTGGCCATGCCCAAACGCTGCTCAAATCGGGAGACGTGGGCAAGACGATATTGGGGTTGATCGTGTTGGGCGCAACACGTTCCGATGACGCGAAATCCACTCTTGAGGAGTTCTTTGACACCGGCAAGCCGCGCAAGAAAGGCGGCGGAGAGTTTTCGCTGACCGTCGCAGATCCGGGAACAGTCGAGGCCTTCATGCAGACGCAGGAAGACGCCGCACAGATTCGGCGTGCGGCGGTGATGGGGCTTGGCATTCTGGCTGATAGCGCGGTATTGCCCATTCTGCAGCGGACGACGGCTGCATACGCGGTCGAAGGGAGCTTCAAGCCGGATACCGAGATCGAGACCATCGAACGGGAACACTTCGATTACCAGAACGCTCTGGTGGCGTCGTTACTTTGCGGTGACGCCGAGGCGGCGGAACCGGTCGTCGATTTCCTGCTTAGAAACCTATCCGTCGTATCGCGGACCGAGACCGAAGAGACCGGACGGCGGGCGGCAAAGGCCTGGCAGCAACAGCTCTACCGCCGTTTGACCGGGGTACCTGACAGCGTGCTGCCGGCTTTGGCGAAGAAGATTGCCGCGGAAGACAGCCGCAACATCACTGCTGCGGCGTTGGCTATCTTTGGCGGCAAGAAGCTTTCCCCCGAGATCGCAACCATGCTCAGCGAGAGTTCCGTCGCACCCGTGGCGGAACTTGGAAAACGTCAGGATAAGGAATAGGTGAACAGTAACCGTGAGGGCTCCCCAGGAATCATAGTTTAACCGCAAGCCGGCGGCGGGGGGGCCGCCCACAACACCCCCCCCCCCCCCGCGTGG
>CAZUAH010001093.1:0-2556 GCA_964617665.1 uncultured Pirellulaceae bacterium | reverse complement strand
GCGGCGATTGCGAGCGTCTGCAGGGCTCCTTTGCTTTTTCCTGACGATGCGGGAGATTTCATGTCCGGTTTTTCGGGCGGATTTCGATTTGTTAGGTTGGGGCCTGGCGCTCCTGGTACGGCAACTCTGACGTAAACATCGAAGCGAGAACGAGTTACGGCATGCAATGGAAAAACGATGACACGCGGATTGGCCGGTCGCTGTTCTGCCCGGCCGAGTGGACCGAGATCTCCGAATCGTTGGAGCTGACACCACGAGAGTCGGACATAGTTCTGGCCGTGTTGGACGATCGGAGCGATTCAGACACTGCGCAAAAGTTGGACATCTCGGCCAACACCGTTCATTCGCACATGCGCCGTGTCTACGGCAAACTCAGTGTCACCAGCCGGGCCCAGTTGGTTGCGCGAGTGCTGGCGGAATACAAGACATTGGTGTCGAAGACCAAATGCATTGTTGTCCCCAGCCGGTGTCCTTTCGGTGGTTAGACCAGTCGTAGTGGAACTCGCCAGAATTCCAGTGTCTTGCAGGGTTTGGCAGAAGTCTGGCGACTTCCACGACGAGACAACCGGTCCCGTCACGTCCTGAATGGCAATAAACACAGACCAACAAACCACTCTTTTTATGTAGCCCATTCAGGCGCGGCCTGAATAGGCGATGTTTACTACGTCTTGTGCATATCTCATAATCCATACAAGTCCCCTCGGGCTGGCATTATCACATGGCGCGGCCTTTCTGGCTGCGGGTCCCGTTGAAACACAGCTTTTCGGAAGGTGCGGTGGTATGGCGAAGAAGAAGCGTCGCAGTCGGAAGAAGCGGACCCGTCGGTTGATGCACGAACGCCTGGAACAGCGGCGACTGCTGGCCAGCGACATCGCTGCCTCGTGGCAGAACGTGGCCAACCCGTTGGACATCAACGCCGACGGACTCGTGACGCCTCTTGACGCCTTGGCCTTGGGCATGGAGTGGGGCAGCAACGGTCCCGGGCCCCTCGGCAGCCCCTCGGCTGAAGCGGACCGGCCGACGTCGTATGTGGATGTTGACGGCGACGGCGCGCTGACCGCGCAAGACTTCGATGCCGTCTTCACGCACCTGAATGGGCTGAGCGAACCGGGCGACGGCGTACTGGACGGCGCGGCGGACGGTGCAGAAGGCGAGGCGGGATCGCGGGGGCGAAATGAAAGTTTGCCGCCGTCGAGATCCGGGCTCGAGGTGGCCGCCAGTCGCCATGGCGCGGTGGTTCAGTTTGCCGAAGACTTCCTGTTCGCCATCGACGTCCACGCAGGGCTCACCCGCGAATTCCAAATGATCCAGCCCGAAGGCCGGCATCGGGTGCAGGCGAGCGGAGGGCCGTTGGGCGCCGGTTCGCCGCTGGAAGGCACGGTTTCGACCGTCCCGACTCTTAAGGAGATCGCCCGCCAACAACGGCAGAACGATTTGGCCGTCGAGCGGATCCGGAACGCCGTCGAACGGCTGTATGGTCCTGACTTCGCCCAAGCGAAAGCCGGCCTGCTGACGGGACGTCTGATGATCGACCAGTTGGCCGAGACGCTGGCGGCGGGCGAGGCCACGTCGTTGCGCGCGGGGCGAGTGGCGCCTTTGTCCGTGGCCGTGGGGCCATTCGAGCGCGACGAGGGCTTGGTCGCTTCCACGTTTGGCGCCGAGGGCGAGGATCCCAACTATCCACCGTGGGCCGGTGACGATCTATATGATGTGCCTGACGGCGCGACGCTTATCGAGGGTGCCCCGGGAGTAATGTGGAACGATGGGGACCAAGACGGCGATGATATCGAGGTCAGCCCGGTGACAGGTCCAAGCCACGCGGAATCGTTCACGCTTAACTCGGACGGATCGTTCACCTACAAGCCCATGCCGCTCGATGCGACGTGGTCCGGCTTCGATAGCTTTGTCTACAGCGTGGACGATGGGCAAGAGACTACTCTGGCCACGGCCTACCTTAAAGTGACCGGCCTAGAGGTCAGTGTGGCGGACGTCACGGTCACGGAAGGTGAGGATGCATGGTTTACGATTACACTCTCGCAACCGATCAACGAACTCGTCTACGTGTCCTTGGTGACTAGCGCCGGAACCGCTACGGAAGGGCCTCTGGCTGTGGCCGGTGACTACCTCGCAGCCAGTCGATCTGACTATCTCGGTCCAGGGCAGACGGAGTTAAGTTTCCCGGTGACCACGATAGCCGATCAGGAAATCGAGCCGGATGAGGACTTTCAGGTCGCCGTGTCTGCCGAACTGTTCGATGGCACGCCAATTGGCTCGGCGTATGCCACGGGAACGATTACAGACGCCCCGTACTCCCAAGTGATCATCGACGACGTCACTGTAACCGAAGGAGAGACCGCCACGTTTACGGTGACGTTGACGACCAACAGCACCGAGATGACGTCGGTAAGCTACTTAACGGATGACGGTTCGGCGCACGACGGCTCCGACTACGAGTTTACGGGCGGATGGTTGCACTTCTATCCCGGCGAAACGCAGAAGACCAGTGAGCGTACACCAGAACGGTAGAGGGGGAGGCGCGCGCTTTGCTGAAGGAGG
>CAZUAH010001092.1:0-2568 GCA_964617665.1 uncultured Pirellulaceae bacterium | reverse complement strand
GCGGTCGAAGACCAGCCGACGGTAAAGCACATTGGCCTTCAACGAATTGTGGACCGGGGCCAGCCGCTGGACGAACCCCCAGAGGCGATCCAGATACGCTCGGTGCTCCTCCGCGTCGTGATGCCAGTCCACGTCGTTGTTCGGGCGCAGCTTGGCGAGGTAGGTATTGACGAAATTGGTTTCGTTCAGCAAGTCGGGTTTCAGCTTCAGGCACTGGTCTAACTGTTCCAGCAGCAGCAATCGGTGGACATTGAACGATCCAAACCCGCGGCTGTGTTGGTAATTCAAATCGTCGACGACCAATTTGGGAAGATTCGGATAATCGGGCCGCCCCAGACGTTGGATCAAATGACGCCGGCGATCCGCGTTCAATTCGGTGGTCACAAGCCAATCATGGGCCGCGTCCTGGAACCCCTTCAGATTCTGGTAGCGAGCAAACGCCTCCTTCATCAACGTTTCGCGGCTGATCAACTTCTGGTCCAGGCTTGTCGGCAGATTCGGCTTTCGGTCCAGCAGCTCCCGTTGGTGGTCGAACGTCAGGTTCAGACGCTGGCGAATGAACTCCAGGGACTTTGCGGGGTTCTTTGCATAAGTCAGAAGGGCCTGACGGTTTTGGATCTCGCGTACGCGCGGTGTGTGCTTGTACCGTTTGATCCACGCCTCCAACAGGTCGTCGACTTTGTCGAACTGTTCCGTGTTTTGATAGTGGATGGCGTGATAGTAGTAGTGATCCTCGGTGCCAGGAATCAGTTGCTTCAGCGGGACGGTGCGGTCCCGGGCCAGAGAAAAATCCTCGATGTAGCCGATTTCCGCCCCAACGGCGAAGGGGGCGGCCAACAGCACGGCCACGCCGATAGCGAACATTGTGACACCACGCATGGGGGCATTCCTCATTAGATGGGTGTTTAGAAGCGACGAGTGAAGGGTTTACCTACCATTTTACACCGTTAATCCGGCCTTCGTTATTTTCTTCGCAGGAAACAAGCGACCAACGGGAGCGGACCAAGTCACCGGAGCGGCAGCTCCGATTTGGCTGGCGGCCCTGCCGCCCTACTATGTAAAGACGACGCATGGCTGCCTTCGGCGCTCCTGTGAAGGCCGGCTTTTCCGAAAAGCCGTGATTCGGCCGATGGCCCGCAGGACGCCGTTGCGATATGTACGCAAACCGACATATAAACAACCACGAATCTTGAGGCGACTTCACGACTCGCGTATATTTGTAAGGGAGACGCACCAATTCGTTTAACCGCCGGGCCATCGGCCCGCGTTTGCGGGAACGTTGTGCTGCGTTTCTCTCGACGCCGCGATTTGCGGGAGGCACAGCCCGCTGGGCGTTGCGGTTAAACGAGTCTGCCCACCAGATGCTCACAAACTCAGGAGGTTTCTTCATGGCCGACAAACTCACGCGTCGTCGTTTTGTTCAGAATAGCGCTGCTGCCGCAGCTTCGCTCGCCGCGCTGCCCGCCGCCACCGGGACCGTGCAAGCCGGCAATCCCACAGGCGAAGATACCAGCAAGATCTTGAACTATAACTCGGACATGGAGTATCGCCGTTGCGGTCGCACAGAAATGATGGTGTCGGCGGTTGCTCTGGGTGGTCACTGGAAACGAGTTGACCGAATGATCGGCGGCGAGAAAGTGCCGGGCTGGATGACCATGAAGATTGGCCAACCAGCGTTCCAGAAGAACCGAGCCGAAGTGGTCAGCCGTTGTATCGCGCGAGGCATCAACTACGTGGACGCGTGCTGCCGCGAGGAGATCCTCGCCTATAGCCGAGCCCTGCAAGGCCGCCGCGACAAGATGTATCTGGGCTATTCGTGGCATATCTGGGAGAGCCGTTTTCCTGAATGGCGGTCGCAGAAGAAGCTGCGAGAAGGTCTTGACCAAGGCATGAAGGAAGCCGGCCTGGACTACGTCGACCTGTGGCGGATCAGTCTGCTGACGAATAGCAGCCGGCACGACAGCGCCGAGGTCGAGGAAGCCGTGGCCGCGCTGGAATGGGCCAAGAAGACGGGCCGAGCCCGCTTCATTGGCTTCTCATCCCACGATCGCCCGCATCTGAGAAAGATGATCGAGACCTATACCGATCAGATCGAAGTCATCCTCACACCCTACACCGCCAAGACCAAAATGGTCACCGACGAAGCCGGGCTTTGGGCAGCCCTGAAGAAATACGATGTGGGTTGGTTCGGTATCAAACCGTTTGCCAGCAACTCGGTATTCAAAGGCGACAGCTCGCCGGACAGTCCGCATTTCGAGGAGGACAATCGCATCGCCCGTTTGGCAATTCGCTACATCCTCTGCAACCCGGCGATCACCGCGCCCATGGCCGGCGTGATATCGACGCAGCAAGTCGACAACGTCTGTCTGGCCGTAAAGGAACGCCGCGAACTGGATGTTGAAGAGCGAGCAGACCTGGACCGAGCCATGGATCGCGCCTGGGCCAACCTGCCCAGCAACTACCAATGGCTGAAAGGCTGGGAATACGTCTAGCGGATCGTCTATCGATCCATGGCAGATTGGGTGGCCGGGGCTGGACTGAGCGTCAGCGAGGGAAGCCCCGGGGTTT
>CAZUAH010001091.1:0-2574 GCA_964617665.1 uncultured Pirellulaceae bacterium | reverse complement strand
CGAGCTGGCAGGGGGCCAATACCAACTCAAACAGTCGAACTAGTAACTCAACGCTATTCTACGGCTTGGGCAGGATTCGCATCAAGCGGCGTTAGCCGCCCTGGAGCCACTGGCGAGCGAAGCGTTCGGCAAGCAGCCGGTTGGGGAACTGGCGAACCACGGACTTTGTTTCAGCCCTTCTCTCCATGGGGGCCTGTTCCAGTGTCTCGCGACGCCAACGTTCGGCCTGCTCCGGGGTATGAAAAACGCTGGCCTCACGGCGGATGCGCCGGCCATCCGGTATCGAAATCATTGCAAGAAAGTGTGGCCATTCCGCGAACGGGTCCCGATAGGGCAGATTCTTCAAGTGAAGCAGCATTCGTCGTTCGGTGTCGGCCAGATCCTCACCAAAATGTCTCTTAAACAGGTTGACGTTCTCAGGGACTACGCCGGGCGCCACGGTGGGGCCAAGGATCTGAAGCGGCTCCAACGCACTCAATTCCCGTACAACCGCGTGAAACGAAGTGCGGTGGTTCTTAGCCACGTAATGTGTCAGCGCCCAAGCCGACGCGTAGCCCGTTGAAGTCAGTCGTGCCGCGCCTACGGTCTGCGAAACGACCTCTCCGTTTGCGTCATCCGCAGAGCGATTCTTGAAGTACTGCTCCAGTTCGAACATGCGCATGTCGTTGATTTGGCCCGCCCCTTTCCATTTCAAATGGCGATCGGTCGTTGTCGGAGCAAAGAACTCGGCAAGTCCTTCGTTCAGCCACATCGGCCAGGCGGAAAGCCGCGACTGAGCGCCGATGTTGTGCAGGATCTGGTGAGCCCCTTCGTGGGCAATGGTCGCGATTGACTGTTTGATAGCAAGTTCCGGTTTGATTTGCCAGAACTCGGATTCTTCGTACATAACTACGTGATTGGTCAACACGTTGTAGTACGCCACGACACCTTCAGGCATGCGCCGATATTGCTGGAATTGGGCGGGCGTGCGGAAAATGATCACCACGAGCGGAATCTCGGGCGGGTGAACATCGATCTCTTGCACTTGGGCATATGTCACCACGCCGCTAAACATGGTTTCCAGCACCCGACTGGTGACCTCAGCGAACCCGTCACTACAGTTGTGCACGTACAAATAACGCCGCGTTTCCTTCGTTTTGAAGCCGTTAAGCCCCGATTCTCGCAAGGACTCGGCAATGGCGTCCTTCGTCATTGGCTCAAATGGTCGTTCGGTGAAAGGAGTATCGGCTGCCGAGCGAGCCACCAACCGGCCATCCGGCAACATGACGATGTGCGTGTCGCCCACAGTCACATGCACCCGGGCGACGATCCCCTGACCTAATTCGTCCCGAGTCATTACGCGTTGGTCGCCGCCTGGTGACACAGGTCCGGTCGGCACATCCAGCCCAAACGAACGTGGCGTCACTCGGAATACTTCTGCGTCTTCCGACGCGGGCGAACCTGGCGGAAAGAGTGCAACAACAAAGACACACGCGATCAACAGCCGTAACGCGGCGACTGGGGGACATGGCAAAGGCGGCTGTCCATCGTGACGACGCATCCTGGTGCCTTCTCCTCGGCGTGTCCTGTGATTTCGGTGGGTTACTTGCGCGGCTTCAGATCATAACGCCGGATCTTGCGATCCAGTGTCGAACGCTCGATCCCGAGAATGGAGGCACTGCGGCTCTTGTTCCATCCCTCGGCATTCAGCGTCAGCAGTATGTGGCGACGCTCCATCTCTGCCAACGTTGTCGGTTCATATTTATTCACTGGTTGCGGCAACTCAGCGGACTCGCTGGCCGGCGCAAGATTGGAGAGGGCGAGATCTTCGGCGTCGATCCGGTCACTTCCCGTCAGCACAACTGCCCGTTCGATCACATTCTTCAACTCCCTCACGTTGCCAGGCCAGCGGTACTTCTGCATTTGTTCAAGCGCCGCTGGCGTGAACCCATGGATCTTCTTGCCAGTTTCGCTAATGAACCGCTCCAAAAAATGGGCGGCCAATTCAACGACATCCTCGTATCGTTTTCTTAATGGCGGGACGAGAATCTCTACAACATGCAAACGAAAATACAGATCGCGGCGGAACTTGCCCTCGGCTACGTCTTTCTCCAGGTCTCGGTTTGTGGCAGCGATCACGCGAACATCAACCTTAATCGCTTGATTGCCCCCGACTCGTTCGAAAGGATGCCCTTCCAGTACTCGTAGGAACTTGGCTTGGATAGAGGGGCTCATCTCGCCAATCTCGTCGAGCATCAGCGTTCCACAGTCGGCCGCTTCGAATTTCCCGATTTTGCGCTCGGTTGCCCCCGTGAACGCGCCTTTCTCGTGTCCGAACAGCTCGCTCTCCAGAAGCGTTTCGGACAAAGCCGCGCAGTTCAAGCAGACAAATGGCCCCTTCTCACGGGGACTTGAAAAGTGGATGGCCCGGGCAACCAACTCCTTTCCAGTGCCACTCTCGCCGCGAACCAGGACGATCGCCCGGCTGGGCGCCGCCTGGGCGATCGCCTGCTGTAACTTTTGCATCATCGCACCGGCACCGACAATCTCGCTTTCGGCCCCCAGCCGTTGGCGGAGTTGCACGATTTCGCTCTG
>CAZUAH010001090.1:0-2584 GCA_964617665.1 uncultured Pirellulaceae bacterium | reverse complement strand
ATAATCAGCAGCTTCACATAAGATCCGTTATGTGCAGCTCCACATAACGGACCCGTTTCCAAGGTTGTGATTTTGACGGTAGAATGGATCGATCCGACCCAATATTGCGAAGTCACGGTCCCGCCCGCACATGAGACCTTTCAGCGAACGCATCGCTCACCTGCTTGTCAATTGGCGCTGGCCATTGCTGGTTTCTGGCGCCCTCTTGACGGCATGTTTCTTCCTGCCTTCGCGTTCCCTGGACTTCGATCGCTCGATCGAAAACATGTTTGCGCCCGACGATCCGCTACTGCCGCCTTACCGTCGCCTGAAACGAGCATTCGGTGGCAACGAAATCGTGTTGGCCGTATACACCGACCCCGACCTGATGAACGAAGACCGCAGCGGGATACGGCGTCTGGCTGAAATAAGCGACAAGTTGAAAGCGATGGAAGGCGTGCGTGACGTGCTTAGTCTGGCGGAGCTGGACAGAAGCATCGTGGAACTCGATAAAGGCTTGAAAAAACTCTCCGCCGCCAAGAACCTGTTCGGCAGATTGTTTGGGAAGGACGACGCGGAGACCTCCGCGGCAGAGGGACCACCGTTAGGGATTGTCGATCCTGACAGCAAAACGGCCGAGCAGTTTCTTGAGATTTTTGAGGGCTATACCCACGGGCAAGATCGCCAGACGGCCGCCGTGGTTTGCATGCTGGAGCCGCAAGAAGGTGTAAACGTATCGCGTCAAGAGACGATTGACGCGTTGCGCGAGCTAGTCAAACCGCTGCCAGATGGCCAAATCGCTGGCGAACCCGCTATGGTTGTCGATGGATTCCGCTACATGGAACAAGACGCCAATCGCCTTGGCTGGGCCTCAACGTTATTGATGGGGCTGACGATCATCATTTGCTTTCGCAGCGTCCGCTGGGTGTTAGTTGCCGTAAGTGTCGTGCAAATGGCCTTGATGGCAACGAAAGCCCTTCTGTTCTGGTCTGGGCTGCAGTTGAGCATGGTCAGTTCAATGCTCACGGCGATCGTTACGGTTGTGGGCGTGGCCACCGTGGTGCATGTGATCGTGCGCTTTCGAGGAGGCCGTGCCGAGGGATTGTCGCCGCGTAAGAGCTTGATTCGAACGCTCGTCCTGCTGGCCATTCCCGTTTTCTGGGCTTGCACGACGGACGCCGTCGGTTTTCTTTCGCTGATGGTCGCTCGTGTTGGCCCCGTGCAAGACTTCGGTCTGATGATGGCGACCGGCTGTCTCATGGTGCTACTGAGTGTCACGTTGCTGGCCCCCGGGTTGAGTCTGGCGGGCTGGCATCCAGCACGTGCCCCACGGCGATTGGGCGAGCGCCTGCTGGAGTCTGGATTGGCCCATTCGCTCCGCCGTATCGAACGGCGGCCCATGATGATTGGTGTCACGGCAGCGATCATATGCATTGTCACTGCCGCAGGCGCGTACCGCTTGGAAGTGGAGACCGACTTCACCAAGAACTTCCGCGCCGGTAGCCCTATTGTCCAGGCGTACACGACTGTGGAAACAAAGCTGGGCGGTGCCGGCGTCTGGGACGTTGTCGTCCCGGCTCCTGAAATCCTGGACCCGGACTATCTGGATCAGGTCGAGCGACTGGAGCATCGGTTGCGCAACGAGGTCACCGTCGCCCAGGAGGACGGAACAGTACGTCCAGCGTTAAAGACGTTGAGCCTGGCCAACACGATCTCCGGACCGCTGAGTGAGTTGCCGCTGCAGGCCTCGATCACATTGATGCGCCAACACATGCCGGTGTTCACTGCTGCGCTGCACGGTGAAGACCCGAATTCACCAGACGACTATTACTACCGCATCATGTTGAGGGCGGACGAGCGTCAACCCGCAGCGCAGAAACGCCGCTTGATTGACGAAGTGACGAAGATCAGTCGCGAAGAATTCAGAGAAGCGGAGGTTACCGGTTTCTTTGTCCTATTGACGAACCTGATCGACAGCATGCTACAGGATCAGTGGCTTGCCTTTGGCGTCGCGCTCGGAGGTATTGGCGCAACCATGCTACTGGCATTTGGTCGACCGGTGTACGCCGTGATTGCGTTGGTACCGAACGCCCTGCCGATCCTCATGGTAACTGGTCTGATGGGCTGGATCGGACTGAAGATCAACATGGGCGCTGCGATGATTGCGGCTGTTTCTGTCGGGCTGTCCGTCGATAGTTCGATTCACTACATCAGCTTCTTCCGCCGCGCTCGTGCCGCAGGAAAGACCGTTCGCAACGCGTTGACCGAAGTCCAGCAGTCCGTCGGCCGAGCGGTGATCTTCTCGACGCTGGCCTTGATCGTTGGATTCTCGGTGCTCTGCATAAGCGAATTCGTACCGACCATCTACTTCGGTTCGCTAGTAGCACTCTCGATGCTGGGCGGCCTGACCGGCAACTTGGTCATCCTGCCGCTGCTCCTCCGGCTGGTGACGCGAGATTGACGTCTCGCTTGCCGTAGTCCAGCGTTTCCCGGCGAGACGACCGCGTCTGTGCTAGCAGGGCACTCGAAAGACCGCACACTCCCAGCACGCGTTACGTTTACCCTAGACTCCCAGCGGCCCCCAGTCTCGGCAATGTATACTGTC
>CAZUAH010001089.1:0-2591 GCA_964617665.1 uncultured Pirellulaceae bacterium | reverse complement strand
CCCGGGCACTGGCGGCGATGACTAGTTGCTGTCCCCGGCGCGCCTCGAAGCGGTAGCGATCGGCAGTACCAGGAGTGAACCGATCGGGCCGCTGCCAAAGCATCTCCGGATCACGAGGTATGATCTGCCCGTTCACCACCGCCGGCAGCGTAATGTCCGTCGTGGGCGCGGGAGGATAGTTCGGCTCCGAGGGATCTCGTGCGTCCACGACGATCTCGGGTTCCGGCTTCTGGAATTCGGGAAGCCGGCCGACGAAGAAGCGGAGCGGGTTCGAGATCCCCCTGGGCGTTTCGACACGGATCTCCCGCGGTCCCGGCGCCGCATCGGCGGCCAGAGTGACCCGCACCGTCACGGTGTCACCGATCGCCGGATAGGTTTGTTTCACGATTCGCGCGCTCTGGTAACGGGTCACCGTGCGCTTGATCCGGGCGATTTCCTTGCGGGCCTCGGCGTTCGGCTTGTTTCTCAAGAGCTGCTGTGCTTTCTGCCGCAGCGCGTTGGCCTCTTTCTCCCTCATGGGCTTGAGGTCTTTCACCACCTCGGCCGTGACGCCGCCTCCAGAGAAGTGCGCCTTAAGGACGTCGATATGATATTCTCCCTTCCAGGAGCCCAAAAACTGCCCGCCGACCGTGACCAGGAACGTCGTGCCCTGTCGGCCGCCAGCCGGAAAGACGTAGCCGATTCGCGGATACTGTTGAGCCGTAGCAATAGATGAGGCGGCCAGAACGCTTATTAGCCCGCAGGCCATCAAATTCCGGGATGCGATCATACAATGCTCCGTGCTTCTCGTAACGCGCCCTTGCGGCCGCAATCAAAGTAGATGCGCGCACCACGTGCACATCTTATGGCCTGACACTCTACGTGATTTCCTTCAACCGCCCCGCCATCGGGATACCATCCGCGGCGTTTGGCGTCACGGTCAGTGGCAGCCCCAACGGATTGGGCAGCTTTCCCTGGGGGTCGATTCCCATCAATTCATAGATGCTGCCAAGGAGGTCGCACGGGTAGACCGGGCGGTCCTTGACCTCTTCCCCTTTAGCATCCGAGGAACCGACGACGTGTCCCCCCTTGAATCCGCCCCCGGCGACGAGCGCGGAGAAGACCTTGCCGTAATGGTTGCGGCCGCCATTCCAGGGCGGTCCCCAGTCGATCTTGGGCGTGCGTCCGAACTCGCCGCAACACCAGACGATCGTGCTATCCAACAGGCCGTGCTCTGATAGCTCGGCCAGGAGCGTCGCCAGCCCCGTGTCCAGGTCCGGCAACAATTGACGCATCGCCCGGAAGTTGTCCGTGTGCGAATCCCAGCCGCCGAAGTTGATAGTGATGTAGGGCACGCCGCGCTGGACCAGACGCCTCGCCGCCAAGCAGCTCTGGCCGAACCGAGTGCGGGAGACCCAGGTGCCCCAGTTCACGTCGTATCGCGCTCGCACCTCGTCGGTTTCTTGTGAGAGATCGAACGCCTTGGCACCGTCCCCCAGGATCATGTCGTACGCCTGGTCCTCCGCTTTATGGAAGGCCGTGAGCGCCGCATTGTCTTTGAGGGCGCTGCCCAGCGTGTTGAGCTTGCGGAGCAACTCGCGTCGCTTCTCTTGTTGTTGGTCGTTCAGACCGGGGGCAACGACGCCTTCGACCATGAACCGCTGCTGCGCCGGGTCGCCGCCGGTGGCGAACGGCATGTGGCGCGCTCCCAGAAAGCCAGCTTCCGAGAACCGTCCCTGCGACTGAGTGAGCACGATATAGGGCGGAATCAGCCCCTTGTATCCGGCCTCGTAGCCCTTCAACAGCGAGACCACGGCTCCAGCGCATGGGAAGACCAGCCGATCGCCGGGTCGCCGGCCGGTCTGCGTCAGGTAGGCCGCCGTCTCGTGGCCGTTGTCGCCGTGCGTCATGCTGCGGATGATCGAGTACTTGTCGGCCTGCTTGGCCAGCAACGGGAGCAGCTCGCCGATGCGGATACCATCCACGTTCGTGGCAATGGGATTGTTCAGCGGCCCGCAGTAGTCGTTGCCCGCGTCCGGCTTGGGGTCAAACGAGTCCAAGTGCGACGGCCCGCCGGCCAACCAGATCTGGATGACCGACTTAGCCTTGGCGGGCTTGGCGTCGGCTGCCAGTCCGGTACGGCCAGCCAAGATCGCGGCGCCCGCGCTGCACAAGCCATATCGCAAGACCTCCCGGCGCGACGGCCGAGGATCGCTGCTGGCGGATGGCTGTGATCGCCCGTCCGGCGATTCATGTTCGATGTTCATGTGATCGTCTCCCTGAACTCGTGGCGTAAGCTTCCAGCTTGCGATCGTTTGTCTCTGGCAAGCTAGGAAGCTTACCCCACTTTCCTCAATGTCGAAAGCAAAACTCCGGACTATTGATGAGCGCCCAAAAGAGGTCTCGCGGGCCCCCTTCGGCCCAGGTCTCTTTAACGTGCGTCTCTGCAATTTGCAGCTCCTCTTCCGTCGGCATGCGCGAAAGGATCGTGAGGTAGATTTCCACGATGTTTTCCGGCCTCTTCGGATCGGATCCCAGTAAGGCCCGCAGCTTCGGACTGGTCTCCATCTTTCGCCGGACGTGGCTGGAATTCAGCATGTGCAGCCGCTGCG
>CAZUAH010001088.1:0-2592 GCA_964617665.1 uncultured Pirellulaceae bacterium | reverse complement strand
CGACCGGTAAGGAACTCGCAACGGTTCCCAACACCGACGGCGCTCGTGAACTGCTGTTGACAGACACGACACTGTTTGTGCTGGCAGACGACATGACGGCTGCCCAACACAACGAACGTCGAGAGGCGATCAACCAGGGGTTCCTCCGCACCTCCCCGGAACTGTCGATTTGGCAGCGTCTTCAGCGCAAAGCGTACCCCATGTACGGCACGCAACGGATCGTTGCGATCAGCACAGGTGATGGCAGTTACGACCGACTCTGGAATCGAAAATTCGAAAAACCCGGCGAGATCCTACCGACGACCATGGCCGTCGATGACGGCAAGGTCTGCCTTCAAACCGTCTCGCACGTAATCTGCCTGGACGCGACCGAAGGAAAAGAACGGTGGCGTAACGAGCGTCCGCTGGCAAGGAGTCGGTTCTCCTGGTCCACACCTACCCTAGTGATGCACGATGGTGTTGTGCTTATCCTCGACCGCGCGGCAAGCGACAACGTGGGCAAATCTCCGCCGGACGAAGGCAGCGAGTGGATCGTGTCCAGTGGAGGTCGCGACGATCGGCAGGGCGGTGAACTGGTGACGTATTCACTGGGCAACGGGCAAGAGTTGTGGCGCGCGCCGTACTCCGAGAACTACAATACACCGGGAGACATTTTCGTAATTGATGGTGTCGTGTGGGTTGGCAACTTGCGCGGCGGCGGCGACCCGGGATTCACTGAGGGACGGGATTTGAAGACCGGGGAGATCCGGGCGACCATACCTCCCCAAAAAGCCGGGGGACACCACCGTTGCTACCGGAACAAGGCGACCGTTCGCTGGCTGATGGTGGGCCGCGGTGGCATTCAGTACATCGATCCGGAAAGCGGCGTAGTCAAAGGGGACTCGTGGTATCGCGGAGCATGCCAGTATGGCTCCATGCCCGCCAACGGCCTGGTTTACGTACCGCAGCATTCCTGCGCATGCCAGCCCGAAGAACTGCTCATTGGCTTGAACGCGCTCTCTCCAAAATCTTCCGTTGGGGAAGGACCGCAGCCGCTCGAAAAGGGTCCAGCCTTTAACTCCCTCCAGCCCCCAGCCTCTAGCTTCCAGCCTCGTCGTGACTGGTCGACCTACCGCTCCGACGTCCGCCGAAGTGGATACCAGGACCTGCCCGCACCAAGCGAGCCGAGAGTCGCGTGGACAGCAAAGCTCTCGTCGCCGATTACAGCGCCGGTGTCTGCGGACGGCTTAGTGCTTGTTGCGGAAACGGATCATCACACCCTCCACGCCCTGTCGGCAGCGGACGGTAGATTCGTCTGGACATTCGTCGCCGATGGTCGAATCGATTCTCCGCCAACGCTTTCGTCCGGTCGGTGCCTGTTCGGGACCCGCAACGGGTTCGTCTACTGCCTGCGGGCATCCGACGGAGCGATGATCTGGCGTTTCCGCGCGGCGCCGCAGGATCGGCGAGTCGTGGCCTATGAGCAACTCGAATCTGCATGGCCCGTGCATGGCTCGGTGTTGGTTGACGGTGACACCATCTACGTTGCGGCCGGCCGCTCGGCACGCATGGACGGCGGCATTCGAATTCACGCATTGGACGTAAGGACCGGCGAACTATTGCGCAAAGTCGACGTGCGGATGACCGGTGGCGGGGGCGCTAACGTCATCCGACAAAGCGTGCTGCCGGATATCCTCTCCATCGAGAACGATACCGTTTGGATGCGCGGCTTGGGCGTCAACAAGAACCTGGCCCCGGTCTCCGATGAGCCCCACCTTTTCGCCCCGCGCGGTTTCCTGGACGACACTTGGTGGCACCGAACTTACTGGGTCTACGGCACGAAGGTTGGTGGAGGCTACTCGCACTGGCCGGACGCCGGCAACGCCGTACCGGCCGGACGGTTACTCGTATTCGATGGCAGCAAATACATCTACGGCTATGGTCGCCTGGGCTATCGGATGGGCGACGGGCACGTCAGACCCAACGGCATCGAAGACTACAGACTGTTTGCCGAGGTCCTCGCACCTCAGCCACAGATCCGAAAAGATGCCAGAGGAGAGGAAAGGCAAACGCCGGGACGCCGAGAGATCCTGTGGACCACGAATCTGCCCTTCGTGGCCAAGTCAATCGTGCTGACCCGCGACGCGCTGCTGGTTGCCGGCGGTCAGTTGCTACCCGACGCCTCGCAGCGCGATGCTAGGGGGACGCTCTGGATCGTCTCCCGAGAAGACGGTGCAAAGCAGGAAAACTGCCCACTGCCCGCTCCGCCGGTCCTGGACGGCATGGCCCTGACCGATTCGGGCATCTTCGTCTCTATGGTAGACGGATCTGTTGCCTGCCTGCGCAACTTGGGAAAGCGTGCCGAAGGCAGTGAGGCCAGGAATCCCAATTTGCCCGAACATAGGGCTGTTGTGGGGCGGTCTCCTGACCGCTCCACCGGGAGCATTCCTCCAAACGTCCTTTTCCTTGCCGTCGATGATTTGAACGACTGGGTCGGCTGTCTGGACGGTCATCCGCAAGCGAAGACACCGAATATCGACCGTCTGGCTGAAAGAGGTGTTCTCTTTGAACAGGCATACTGTGCGGCACCGCTGTGCAGTCCATCGCGCACGG
>CAZUAH010001087.1:0-2593 GCA_964617665.1 uncultured Pirellulaceae bacterium | reverse complement strand
AATATCTACGTCGACCTGCCCCATGCTGTTGCGAATGGGTTCGGTGGAGTCGCACCGCAGGGATATCTGGTTGCCTCCGAGCACATTCTGCTCGTCCCCACCGGCCGGAGCGTGCCGGCAGCTTTCGATCGCAACACCGGCCGTCTGCTCCATTACAAGCCGGAGAAGACGCACTACCATGGTGCGTCTTACGGCGGAGGTGTGTGGTGCACGGCAGCCAACGATCTGTATTTCCATACGAATAACCGATCTCAGAACCCGTCCGAAGCGTACATCGGCGAGGCAGAGCCGTCATCACAGGACGGCATGATCGTCTATCCGCTGGCGACCGGTGACCAGATTTGCCATCTCCCCGGCAAATACCGCGTCTTGGTCTCTGGCGACGTCGTTTACGCGGCCGGCAAAGGCAGTATCGACGCGATCGACCTGAGCGTTGTGCGCCAAGAGAGAAGAATAGGGCCGAACGACGCCAAGTGGACGACGCCTCACTCGGCGCGAGTTTACTGTCTGGCCATGGCCGGCGCAACCTTGCTGACGGGCAACCGCGACTCGATCGCAGCGTTCAACGCTGCGGATGGCAAGCCGGTGTGGCGCGTCGACGCGAAAGGCCAACAGGTGCGAGGGATGGCTGTCGCCGACGGGCACCTTGCGGCGGCGACACACACGGGAGCCCTCATGTGTTTTGGCCCTGGCAAGGGGGCAAGTCCCGCGCCGAAGCAGGTGAAGAACGAACCTGCATCGTCGGCAATATCCGAAGAGCAGCAAGACAGGGCTAAAGACATCATCCAGCGATCGGGCAAATCGGAGGGCTACGCCCTGGTCGTCGGCGAGCCGGGCAGCCGCTTGGCCGAGGCTGTCGCTCGGCAAACCCGTCTCCACGTCGTCAGCCTGCTCGACGACGCGGCTGAAGTGGCGTCGGAACGCGAGCGACTCCTGGATGCCGGCCTCTACGGTTCGCGCGTCGCTGTGCACGCCATCGAGGATCCGAAGCACTTGCGTCTTCCACCGTATTTTGCGGACCTTGTCGTTGTCTCTGGACGGGCAAAGGGCGTCTCGCCAAAGGAATGCTACCGCGTACTTCGACCTTGTGGCGGTGTCCTCGGTTTCCTGGGCTTCGATGACAACGCTAGGAAGGAGTTCGTCAGCAATGCCGACGTTCTTCGGACAGAAGTTGAAGGCGGCGGCGTAATCCGCGGTAAGCTGCCAGGCGCGGGCGAGTGGCGATATCCGTGGGCGGACGGCGGACGTCGTGGCATCGGCAGCGAAAGCCGCGTCCGGTTTCCGATCGAGGTGCTCTGGTTCGGCGGCCCCGGGCCAGGGCGATTCGTCGATCGCCATCTTATGCCATCGCCGCCGATATCGACGAATGGCCGCGTCTTCATACAGGGCCAGCATCACGTCTTGGCCATCGACGCGTACAACGGCCGCGAACTGTGGAGCCAACCGATTGAGGAAGTGGGCCGAGAATACGCACAATACTACTCCAGCAGTATTGTGGCCGACGACGACAGCCTCTATGTCGTGCAGCGCGACAAGTGCCATCGTCTGGATCAGGCAACCGGCGAAACGCTCTCGACGTACACGATCCCCGAACCCGTGATAAGGGAGACACCCCCGCCCAGCGTGCCGGATTATGTGGATGTCGAGTGGCCAAAGACATGGCAGGTGGTCGGGCCGTTCCCAAAAGGCAAGCCCCCGCTTTCGCACCAAACGCTCAAGACCGTTCCACAACGCGTGACGGTGAACGGAAAGGAGTGTGTCGCATCCGAATTGAAGGCGAGCAGTGACATTCTGGACTTCACCGCGATCTTCGAGGGCTACGGCTTGAAGCCTCGGCGCCCTGGCGAGAAGCAATCCGCGCATCCCCGTAGAGGAAAACAGTTCAGTTACCATGACGTCGGCCGCATCTGCTACGCGTTTGCCAAAATCAATTGCCCCAAGGCGGGGAAGCTGTTGATCGGCGCGGGAGTCGACTGGGGAATGCAGTGGTATTTGGACGGCGAACCGGTTTTCAGCGCTTTGAGAAACGACAGCTCGTCCAGCCGTCGCGGTTTCTACAATAGGACGCCTTGTTCGCCCAAGGACGAGTTCTTCGACGTGGATGTCACGGCCGGCGAGCATGTACTGGCCGTCATGGTCACCGCGGGAAGCCGCGGTTGGGCGCTGGCGTCGGCCAGTATGGCCGGCAAGGCGCGAGAACTGATGCCGGTTGCCACCGGTACCAATCCCAACGTGCCGAATCTCAGGGACTTGGTTTGGGGATACCTATCTGCGACCGACGACCTTTCTCTTGAAGCGGTTTCAGAGCCGGGAGGGCGAGGCTCCCGCCGAGCCGAAACCGTGGGAAAAGAAGGCTCAGCAGGAGCTTCGCCCTTCCGAAAAACGGGTTCCGGCCTGGTTCTTGGCAGCTACAACGTCCCGGTCACGGCGGGACAACCGGCGGAATCGCACTTGCTTTGCCGATCGGAGAGCAAGGCCCTGTTTGCGTTGGACAAGAAGGACGGATCGCTGCGGTGGGTCTATCGACCAAGGCCCAACCGGATCGTGTCGAATATCGAAATCGCCTTTGGCGACGGCCGGTTGTTTCTGATCG
>CAZUAH010001086.1:0-2610 GCA_964617665.1 uncultured Pirellulaceae bacterium | reverse complement strand
CGGCCATGGATCCGCTTCGGTCGATCACCAGGGTCACTTCGCGTTTGACCGTCGGCGCACCGTTGGCATCCGTCACCGAAGCGTCGGCAGGCAGGCCCGCCAGTAGCAAGAAGTAACCGCCGTCGATGCGCACGTCCGGGTAGGCAATCAGCGAAGCCGTCACGCCTCCGTCGAGATCCATCAGGTAAGACAATTGCAGCGGCCCCGGTTCGCTCATCGCCTCCTTGCCGATCTTGACCGAGGCTTCACGGCCGCCGCGGGCCTTCTCGACGCGAACCTCGTGGCTGGGCGAATAGACCGTCGAGATGGGCCTGCGCGACTTGATCTTGACCGACACCTCCCACGGCACCTTGTAGTCGATCGACTCGGTACGCGGCAACGCGTAGTCCACCCGAGGACCGTCGGCCGTCAGCAGATGCTCGTAGGTCAAGCGGATCTTCTGCGTGCCGTTCGCGTCGATGGGAAACACGCTGGATCGAATCAGATTCAGTCCCGCGAACTCCAGCAGAGCCGGGTCTTTGATTTTGGCGACGATCGACTCGTAAGTGGCCACAGCCTTGTCCTTCGGCAGCAGTTCGGCCGACGGTTCCTTACCCGCGCCTTGGAAGTCGAAGCCGCGAATGGCCACCCCTTCGGGCACCGGCACCAGCAACTCCGCCTCCTGCCGCGATCCGCTAGTGTTCTTCAGGCCAATGTCCATCGTCGTAGTGGCCGCTTGCTCCAGAATCACCACACCGACCTTGACATCCGTGACCTCGATCGCAGATTTACCCTCGGCCGTGAACGATCGAGACTGAGGCAAGATCACGTTCGAGCTGATAGCGCGGATGTCCAGCCGATGCGTATGTGTAATCCGTTGGCCATCGGCCCTTGTTGCCCAAAACGAAACCACGGCGACCAGCGCCGCCAGCGAAACGAAAGTGAATCGAACGTTCATAATCCATCCCCTTCTCGATATCTTTGGTTTTGCCAGTCCAAGCCGTTACGCCTGGTGATTGTATTCTCGCAGAAAAGGCCCGTCTTCTGCGCAACAGGTTTGTAACAGTCAAGCCGTTATCCGCCAATCGCACATTACATTTGGCAACTCGCCACACCTGGTGGGCAGCGGCGCTTGCTTCGCGATTTCCCCAATTGGGCCTACTGTGTCGAGCCCAGCGACGAAACGAATCCTGCGGCGAACGACTGTGTGAGGGCGACGCGGAGTGCTCCTCTCAACGGGTCGTCATCAACGAAGCGAGGCGTATGTGGCGGTATACCTTCGGGCGGAGTTCGTCTGTATGTGTTCCGACAATCGGGCGTACGTTGTCTGCTTCGGCTTCATTCATGACGAAATACGACCAGGAGTTCTCGGCTTGGCGGCAGGAAGTCTGGCCTCGCGGCCGTGATTCTGACCTTGCGGTCTCAGCACCATGCCCGCGAATAGCTCGAAACGCGTGGGGTGGGCTGTTGACAAACGCGGTCGACGCATAGGCCAAGCTATCAGGTGCGCAGCGAGACACGACCTAGTAGCGGACTTCTTTTCGCTGTTTGAAGATTGCGCCCCCCCTTCGAGAGAGTAGCCTAGAGCCTTTCGTAGGTACTGCCCGCCGGACGTGCGCGTTCGCAGGCCAGGGAGCATTCGCGTCGTGGACTCTTGACGGTTTCGCGGCGGTGCCGGGGCAACTGGTCGTTCGAGCATCTCGCCTATCACATCTGTCAGTTGTCTCGGGAGAAGAAATCCGTGCGACATTCAAAAGGACGCCATTCTCGTCGTGGCAGGCGCGTAGTCCACAAACATCGATCACGCCGTTTTCGCCCACTGGGTTTGGAACTGCTGGAAGACCGGCGGATGCTCGATGCCGTGGGCCGGGACGGTGGTGGCGATGGTACATCCTGGGACGATCCGCTGAACTGGGATACCAAGATGCTCCCTGGTCCGTCCGATGACGTGACCATTGATGTCCAGGAAGAGGTTTCGCTTGCAGCGACCGGTTCGATCACGATCGCTTCCCTGGTCAATGCAGAAACGCTTCAGGTCGGTGACGCGGCTTTGTCTGTGACGAACTCGTTGACCAACACTGGCAGCGTCGTATCTGCGATTCTGACGGTATGTTGCGACGCGTCACGTTTTCCCGTCACGGCCTTTCGTTGCCCCTTACAGGCGGCTGACGCGGAAACAGGTCACAGACAACCATTTGGAACAACTTGTTCAGTTCGACGAAAGGCAGGTTTTCGATGAGAACCGCGAAACGAAGACGAAGCCGGAACTCCATTCAGAAACGACTTCGCCGGTTGCTCCTTGAAGCTCTCGAAGACCGACGGATGTTGGCAGTGGTGAATTGGGACGGAGGCGGTGATGCCACGTCTTGGAACGACCCGCTGAACTGGAACGCCGACGCACTCCCGGAATCTGCCGATGACGTGATCATTGACGTGACCGAAGCTGTCTCGGTTATGGTGGCTGAGGCGACAACCGTGCGTTCTCTGGTCAATGCCGAGACGGTGCAAGTGGGTGACTCGGCCTTCTCGGTGACGGATTCACTGACCAACAGTGGAAGCCTCCTATTCGAAACTGGTTCTCCGGCGGCCCAGATTCTCTTCACGATTGGGGATCATTTTGAGGGACTCCAC
>CAZUAH010001085.1:0-2612 GCA_964617665.1 uncultured Pirellulaceae bacterium | reverse complement strand
TGGCGAATTCCGGTCTGCGCGTTCAAGCCTCCTGCATGGCCATGGGGCAGGCGGCAGGTGCGACAGCCGCACTGGCGGTTGCACACAACACGCCCCCACTGAATGTGCCACTCAGCGATATCCGGGAAATGCTCGTTCAGCACGGCGCTGTCGTTCCCGCTGCCTAGAGCGCGTCATCGATATCTGTGGCGGCTTTTTCGCCATTTGATGCGGTGATTCACAGAGCCGGAGACGCTACACGTAACTGCGACTCGCAGTAGACACAGAAAGCAGACACAATGAACATGAAAAAGCAACTGTCAATCGGAATCCTTTTAGCTCTTGCTGCTTCATCTGCCGTGGGCGAAGAGGTCTGGCAGGCATCGTGGATCGGCGTGGCCGAAACGTCTGGACGACAGGCGGGGCCACCCACGAAGGGACCGGACATTGTCATTCAGAAGGCGAACCTCTGGACCTGTTTCAGGAAATCGGTGACGTTGGAAGCGGCGCCACGCCGTGCCGTGGCCCGAATCGCTGTGGACTCGAAGTACTGGCTGTGGATCAATGGCGAGTTGGTCGTTTTTGAAGGCCAGCTCAAACGCGGCCCGAACCCGAACGACACGTACTATGACCGGGTTGACCTGACCGGACATCTCCAGAAGGGAGAGAACACGGTCGCGATTCTTGTCTGGTACTACGGCAAGGACGGCTTCAGCCACAAGAGCAGCGGCAGGTCGGGACTGGTCTTCGATGCGACCATAGACGGGAGAGTACTGCCGAGCGACAGCAGTTGGAAGGCCGTTGTCCATCCCGCGTACGAGAACACGGGAGCCCCCCACCCGAACTTTCGCCTGCCCGAGTCCAACATCCGCTTCGACGCCGGCAAAGACTCCGTCGGCTGGCAAGCCCCGGGCTTCGACGACGGCGCGTGGCCTGCAGCCGCCGAGTACGGCAAGCCGCCGTGTGCACCGTGGAACAAACTGGTCGAACGCCCCGTCCCGTTATGGAAGGACTTCGGGCTGAAAGACTACGTGAATGCCGAAGACCTCCCAGAGGTCTCCGACGGTAAGACGATCAAGGCAGTGCTTCCCTACAATGCGCAGATCACGCCCTATCTGAAGGTAGAAGGACCAGTTGGTCAACTGATCGACATCCGCATGGACAACTACAACGGCGGCGGACCACCCAATGTGCGAGCGGAATATGTGACCCGGGACGGCGTCCAGGAATACGAGAACCTGGGCTGGATGAATGGGCACGAGGTGCATTACACGATACCCGCCGGCTTCAAGATCCTGGCACTCAAGTACCGCGAGACCGGCTACAACACCGAGTTCACGGGAACGTTCGAGTGCGATGACGACTTTCTGAACCGCTATCGTGAAAAGGCCGTTCGCACCCTCTATATCACCATGCGGGACACCTACTACGACTGCCCGGACCGCGAACGCGCGCAATGGTGGGGTGACGCGGTCAATGAAATTGGCGAGGCCTTCTATGCCCTGGATCCTCGAAGCAATGATCTAGCCAAAAAGGGAATCCTGGAGCTGATGAACTGGCAGCGGGAAGACGGCACCATATTCTCGCCGGTACCCGCAGGGAACTGGGACAAAGAGCTGCCGATGCAGATGCTCAACTCTGTAGGCTACTATGGCATCTGGACCTACTACCAGTACACGGGCGATATCGAAACCATCCGCACGGTCTATCCGCGCGTGAAACGTTACCTCTCGGTTTGGGAACTGGGTGATGATGGTTTGGTGATTCCACGCAAGGGAGGATGGACCTGGGGGGACTGGGGCAAGAATAGGGACATGACGATCCTCTACAACGGCTGGTTTTACCTGGCGCTCAAGGGGCAGAAGCTGATGGCGGAGGCGCTCGGCGAAACGGCGGATATCCACGCGATCACTGCCCGGATGCAAAGCATCGAAGAGAATTTCAACAAGACCTTTTGGAACGGTAGGGAGTATCGGTCGCCCGGATACAAGGACAAGACGGATGACCGGGCACACGCACTGGCCGTCGTCTCCGGGCTGGCAAAGCCCGAACAGTATGACGCGATTCGAGAGGTGTTCCGGACGCAGGAACACAGCAGCCCGTACATGGAAAAATATGTGGGCGAAGCTTTCTACATGATGCGCTTTGAAGAGGATGCAATTGTCCGAACCAGGAAACGGTTCAAGGCAATGACCGATCACCATTACACGACACTGTGGGAAGGCTGGGGAATCGGGAAGGAAGGTTACGGCGGAGGAACGATCAACCACGCCTGGTGCGGCGGCGCGCTGACGTTGCTGTCGCAGTATGGGGCCGGCGTAGCGCCGATCACACCGGGCTACGGGACTTATCATGTTCTGCCGCAGATGGCGCCCCTGAAACACATCAAGACCACCGTGCCGTCAGTAAAGGGAGACATCCACCTGGAACTGCATAGCAAGGCGGAGTCTTTCACGATGGACCTGGTCTCGCCGAAAGACACCGCCGCCATCGTCGGTATCCCCAGACGCGCCGGTTCCACCATGACCCGCATTCAGGCAAACGGAAAGACCATATGGGAGAACGGCAATCGCCAGGAAGGCGTCGAGGGGCTGACCTACAAGGAAGCGACGCAGCACTACATCAAGTTCATC
>CAZUAH010001084.1:0-2613 GCA_964617665.1 uncultured Pirellulaceae bacterium | reverse complement strand
GCGTGGAATCTTCCAGAAGTCTTTACGGTACTCCGCAGACGCCTGGAATCGGAAGCTGGCAGTGACCATGGCCCACGACAATGGAGAAGCCGAACCGGTCACCGATGCCGAATTTCTTCCACACTTCGTGGGCGGCTGGGCAGGAAACATAGCCTGACTCCTCCGCTAGCCACACATAGTCCGGGTTGCCAAGAACGAGCTGCGCGCGAGGCGCGACCATAGCCATTAGCTCGTGGTGATCCATTGGAAGTTTCGCGACGTTCCGGCCCGAAAATCGGAACATGTGTAGTAGCCAGTATTTGATCTGACGCCTCGGCGGGTTGCAGTTTGTCGCGAAGTCTTTCCAGCGCCGCTAAGACAGCGGATTTCACGGTTCCCTCGGCGCACCCCATGACCTCGGCCGTTTCTCGCACGGTCATCCGCCGCAGGTAACGGCAAGCGATCGCTTCGCGCTGCCGAGGCGGAAGCTCGCCCACGGCCTCCATCAATTGCCCCAACTCGTCCGCGTCTGGCCGGTTCTCCATATCCGAATCGGTTGTGCGGGGCATTTGCTGCTCATTCCAGCCCATCCAGGACCGTTTCTTCCGCAACTCCTTCCGCTTGGTTTCACGCACAACATTCAACGCAATGCCGCATAACCACGCCAGCGCATCCGACCCCGGCTTCCGGGTAGAACGCCTTGCATAGGCCCGCATCAGCACCTCTTGCGTGGCGTCGGCCGCATTCTCATGTTCCAGCCCCTGGGCGATGGCGAATCGAAACAACTCATCTTGGACTATTGACGCCAGCGCAGCGTAGGCGTGGCCATCACCGGATGACGCTTCCTTCATTAGCGAGTTGACCGCGGCCCGATCCATAATTGCTCCATCACCTATTCTTGTCGTTCCCGGCCGAAAGGTTCAGAGGGCTAATGGAAAATTTCTGACAACCTGCTTCGCGCGGCGGCAAATCACGTTAACTCGCGTTTACCGACCGCCACGAGGGGCAGTCCAAGCACTGTATCCAGTCGCAGTGGGCCGCTATACTGCGAGACGCGGTTCGAGATTGCGATGCCACCCCGGTCCCGAGCACTCAAACCCCAGATGATCACAATCGGAAAGATGATGGGATACGATGTTCTCGGACCTGCTGATTGATCGATGTCTGCGTTTTGTCTTCGATCTGCTGCTCCCGATCGTAGTTGGCTATCTGTTAGTCCGTCGCACGTCTTCTGCAATATCCTCACCGACACATGCCGAAACCAAGGCATCTACGGCCCATCTCCAGGCTCGATTGGATCGGGTCATGTGGGGAAATATTTACTTCCTGACGCCCGTGTTGACTTGCCTTGCATTTTGGAGCAAGGACTTGCGGGTCCAGGACCTATGGCTGCCTGCGATAGGACTGCTCCAGCAGGGTCTGCCGCTGGCATTGGGGTGGTGGCGTAGTCACAAGTTTGACAATCCGTCCGACCGAGGCAGCTACCTTATCGCCAGCGCTTTCGCCAATCGCAGCGTAGTGGGGATCATCAGCGTTTGGATTCTGTACGGGCAGAGCGGCTACGCCGCCGCACGGTGGGTTATGGTGGCGGGGCCATTCGTTTTCTATTTCATCGGCTTTGCCTTGGCCAGGCACTACCACAGTCTGGATCAGGGGCGGCAACCTTCGTTTTCGTTGCGAGCCTTGTTGTTTCGAAAGAACCAGCTACCGCTGCTGGGAATTGTGGTCGGGATCACACTGAATCTGCTGGACACGCCACGGCATGAGTTCCTGGACCGCGCGTTCGACCCGCTGGTGCATGTCAGTGCGTGGCTGTTCATGGTGCCGATCGGAGCATCGCTTGATTTTGGAGAAATGCGTCGCTATCTGAAGCCTGTCTCGGATCTGTTGGCGATTCGCTTTGTCATCACGCCGCTTGTTTGCCTTGCGGTAGTCTTGGCTCTGGGCATGCAGGGAGAGTCCTTCGGTGTCGTCATGGTCCTCGCGCTCACGCCCGCAAGTATCGGTGCGGTGATTTTGACCCGGCTGTACAAGCTGAATGTCCACGTCGCCGCTGCAGCGTATGTGTTGACACTGATTGTGTATTTCGTGCTGATCTTCCCGCTGATCTTGCTGCTCAGTGGCCTGGGGAATTCATCATAGTGGGGAGTTGACTAACCTGGCCGGACAGCTGTTAAGCCAACTGTGTGTAGAAGAATAGAACAGGGGAACTGAAATGACTGCACTTTCTGACAAAGGGCCGTAGGCCCTTTGCTAATTGATCTCCACAAAAAAAGGCTCTTCCGTCATGCTGCTGTTTCCACACAAACCGCAGAACTGAGGAGCCAAGGATGGCGAATTCGCAATGTCGTTGGGAAGCTCCGGGGCAATGGGACGAGTGGAGCGAGTGGCTCGCCGCAGGTTTGCCCTACAGTTGCATTGAAATCGAGTACGATGGCCCTCCGAGGCCGTCGTTTCAAGGGTGATTGCGACGTTCCGTCACGTTGTCCAGCTTTCACGAAGAGTGAATTGTGCGATCACTCCGAACACTTCATCCCGGCACAGCGTTCGACGGCCTCGGAGGGCCATCGTACCAGTAATTTTCCCTCGCTCGGCTGAATTGGGATTGGCCGTCGAGGACACCGTCAGTCCTCG
>CAZUAH010001083.1:0-2621 GCA_964617665.1 uncultured Pirellulaceae bacterium | reverse complement strand
CTCCGGAGATGACCTACTGGGTCAACTCGCTGGGACGATCTGGCGATTCCAGAGTGATCCCGTTCATGACCGAGATTGCCAAGCGTGTCGAAATGAATGCCCACAAGTCCGACGCGATGTTCAGCTACGTCTACAGCATCTGCTATGCCGCAGATCGATTGGCCGATCCCGAATGTATCCAGGCGCTAACGTTGTTGGCCGAAAAGAAAGGGATTTCCGGCGGTCTACGCCCGATCGGCACGGATCCGCGACAGACCGGCAAAGGAAGAATAAGCATTAAGGAGGATCGCTATGCCTATCTTGAGCTCTGCATCGGACGTGCAATGGCCCGATGTGGTTCCAAGCGAGGATATCAGATTCTAATCAACTACCTCACCGATATCCGCGGTTTCCTTGCTCGCAGCGCCCATGAAGAACTCACGGCACTTTCGCGGCGTGATTTCAGCCACGACACCCAAGCGTGGTCTCTTTGGCTGGAAGACGCAACCGTTTCGCCGATCAGGTACACGACTCATTAGTCGAAGCAACGATTGTAAAGCACAGAATGGAACTTGCAGCCCGATGATAAACTTGAAAAAAGGCGGTGGACTACCGAAGGTTATCACCCCATGCCTTTTGGTGATGTTGGTAGCAACCATCGTGCGTGCCGAGAATATCTCTTACTATGTCGATACGGCAGGCAACGATAGTGCCGACGGACGATCGGAAAAGAGCCCTTGGAAGACTTTAAACCGTGTGAACAGGGCCTCCTTTGGTCCTGGAGACAGACTGTTGTTCAGAGCAGGGCAGCGTTGGGAAGGCCAGCTTAAACTGCAAGGTTCAGGCAGCGCCCAAGCCCCCATCCGTGTTGGGCGCTACGGCAAAGGAAAGGCTCCCCATATAGCCGGCGAGGGAAAGAAAGATGCCACTGTCCTATTGGAGAATGGTTCCCATTGGGTGATCGAGGATCTGGAAGTGACAAATACGATCCCTGATGAAAAGCGTCGAAACCGCATGAAAGGTGTATCAGTCGAGGCAAGCTCCGGCGGTGTATTCAAGAATATTACCTTGAGGCGGCTTTATGTCCATCACATCTCCGGCGGTTGGGACCGCCAGGGTGGCAGTGGAATCTGGGTTGGGGCAACCGCTGATGCGGAAGATGGTTCTACCCGTAAGTCACGCTATGATGGTGTCCTTATCGAGGACTGCTACGTGCATGACGTCAGCTTCTACGCGATCATGTTCTCCGGCTGGCCGAACCGTTTCCGTGACAAGAGATGGTTCCCCAGCACTAATGTTGTTGTCCGCAATAACTTCACACGCGATTCAGGCGGCGATTCTATCGTTGTGATTTGCTGTGACGAGCCGCTTATCGAGAATAATGAGGGACATCGCGCCGCCATAGGGCAGTCCAGGGGCGGCAAGACCCATGCCGCGGGGATGTGGCCACACTCATGTGACGGCATGGTCATGCGCTACAACAAAGTTGTGGGTATCGATGCGAAGAAAGATGGCCAGGCCTTTGATGTTGATATCAACTGTCGCAACACCCTTATTGAATATAACTGGAGCCAGGGGAATCGAAGTGGTTTTCTTCTGCTCTGTTCCCCTTCCCAGGACGTGCCGGGAACGTCTGGCATCATCGTTCGGAATAACCTAAGCATTGATGACGGCGAGCAAAAAGGCCTCTTCACTTTCGTGAGTGATGTTCGAGACGTTACCATTCAGAACAATGCGTTTCTTAACAGCTTTAGCGGCCCCCACAGTTTCATGTCCACCTGGAGGCCCAAAAAGAACAAAGGGTGGAAGACAGACGTGTTCTTCAAAGACAACCTCTTTTCGACGCCCGGGAGAACGGTCTTCAATCCGGAATCTTGGGTGGTGCCGACATTCAAAGGCAACACCTATGCCGGGGACTACCAGGGCATGTCGGCCGATGCCACGGGCGTCACCACGAAACACCCGGCCGTTCGGATAGACAATGGCAAGGTCAGTGCCACAGGCAAGCGATCAACCTTCAAGCCGTTTGATATCAGCAAAGCCGGACTACTGCCGACAAGTAGCTGGCTTAGGGAACGCGATGCATCACTGGCCGAGACACTGAAAAGGCAATAGAAAGAAATCGTACGATGAACTACAGGTATCTCTTGGCATTGTGCCTGCCATCTGCTCTTTGTTTATCTCTTGCGGCAGGTGAAGCCAACACTGCGTCACTTGCGAAGCCCAATGTTATCATCATTTACGCTGATGACTTGGGATATGGGGATCTCGGTTGCTATGGCTGCGAGGATATCCCGACCCCAAATATCGACCAGCTGGCGGCAGAGGGGGTACGCCTCACCGACGGATACGTCAGCGCTCCGCAGTGCGGTCCCTCGCGTGTGGGGCTCCTGTCAGGGAAATACCAGAACCGGCTTGGGTTTGAGTACAATGTTCCAAGAGAGGATCCGAAATACTCCGATCTTGGCTTTCCTAGTGAAGAGAAGACCGTTGGGGACTTGATGAAAGCGCAGGGATACACGACCGGAGTTATTGGCAAATGGCACATGGGCCTTCGCCCGGATCTGCATCCGAACAAGCGCGGATTCGATGAGTTCTTCGGCACTCTGTATGGAAACAGCAATTTTGTTCCGCCGTTCAAC
>CAZUAH010001082.1:0-2621 GCA_964617665.1 uncultured Pirellulaceae bacterium | reverse complement strand
CCAGGCGGTGCAAGGGCGTCTCGGTCTCGGAGATTTGCACTTCCGAAGTGGCAAAACCCAGCTTTCTCGCTCGATCCGCAAGCCAGCGAGCGAAGAACGTCTTGCCGCAACCGTACTCGCCACGGATAGCCTTGAACTTACTGCCGCCAGATCCGACCAACCGCAGTTCTTCATCTAGGGTCGATTCAAACCGTTCCAATCCCGTCGCGAAGGCGTCGAGGCTATTGCGCGGAACGGTCCCCCGACGCAATGCGTCGATGATTTCCTCTTTGCGTTGGGGGCTAATCGTCATCTGTGTTCCTTGGCGTTCGGGAATCATCCGGGTCGTCTTCTGCATCACCTGGAGGAGGCATCAACAGGAGGTTCTCGTTGCTAGTAAGCGGCAGGAATCTGGGATCGAGTTCCATCATCCAATCGGCGTAAGCGACGGGGAGCTTCTCACGCTCGGCGAAGCCGAGCATCCTCACGTACCATCCTGCATAGTTCCAGTCGTCGCCGAGACTCGATTCCACGATTCGCGGGAACCTCTCCTTGAACTTGTCGGCAAGCTGCTGAACCTTGTCGTGTCGTGCGTCCTCCCAGCCGAAATACTCGTTGTCCTGTCCACTGCTGTAATGGGCAGCGTCACGATCCCAGTCCTTGAGCATGGCTCCATGCGACCGCAAGATATTCGATCGTGGCGTAATCGAGCATCGCCAGGAACCACCTGACGGAGACATGCCAGGACAAATGCGCAGCAGTTGGTATCCCTGTTTGTGCAGTTCGTGCACTAATCGTAGGACTCGCAACGCTCGTCGGTAATGTGCTTCCATACCCGTCATCCTCATTCCGACAAGTCAAACTGCTTGCAGAGCAGATCGCGGCTCAACTCGATCGTGTCGGACGCTTCGTCGCGGGTGACAACGGAATACCCGTCGATGTTCAGCACCCGCTGCACCACCGCGAGCAGGCCACGCAGCCGTATCGGCGGATAGTTGATTGCTCGTGCCAACGCTGCCGAGGTCATCTTGCCGCCACGAGTATCAAGCGTTGTCAGCAACTGTACGAACATAGTCTCGGCCGGTACCGTACGTCCGGCGAGTTGCTTTTGCTGATCGAAGATTGGCGAAGCCAACAGGGCGGTTACCCAATCCGGTGTCGGTTCGGCAGTCGGCTTATCCTTCGACTCAGGCTTGGTTTCGGATTGCTCTGCGTCCATGTCAAAAAGCAATCCAGTAGGTTTTGGCTTGATCGGTTTGATCTTCGGCAGCGGCTCGCGAGTCTCTTCCGTCTTGCTTTCCGGCTCGTCCCACCAAGCAGGCGTGTCGACGGGAGCTTCGCTCCATCCTTCGGGATACACGTCCGTCGAACAAAGTACAGCGATTGGGACGACCATCTCCTGCGGCGTCAGTCCTCCGTGGTAACCGTTCTTGGGCTTCACATATCGCAGACGCTCGGTCCACGGGGCAATCAGCGTCTTTGATTCGGGCATGACGACGCGCGATCCGCTAACACGCAGCTCCGTTTCGTTCGGCTCTCCTTCATCCAACCGCCATCGTTCGCCACCTTCGTGAGTTTTTCCTTGCGTCCTGTAATCCAGCACGTGACCATGATCGCTCAGCAGCACTACCAACCGCCGAGCCACTTTGGCTTCGTGCAGCAGGGATGGAAGGACCTTGATTTCATCTCGGGACCAGCGAGTGTCGATTTGTTGGCCTTTCAGTAGATGATCATCGACGGCATTGACGACCACACCGACCACACGGCGATGCGAAGATGAAATGGCCTTGCGCACCTCGTTGGCCAGGACGGCGTCGTCTCCCTCTTGGAGGGACGCCTTGTGAAACAGCACAGGCGGCGAGTCACTCCGACAATGTTTGAGCAAAGCCGCATGCGACTCAAAGCCGGACCGTTCGTCACCAGAGTGCCCTTTCTGCAACTGTCCACAGAGCAGGCTCGCGCGGGAAACCTCCGTTATCGAGGGGATGGTGGCCAGACCAACTGTAGCCATCGAAGAATGGCCTTCCGGGCACAGCGTCACCCAATCGAAACGGGAGATGTCGCTGACCAACTCCCGACAAACCGCCATACTCATTCCGTCGATCACGACCACCAGGACGGGCACGTGAGCTGCCAGCGGCGCAACGACTTTTTCCAGGATCTTCTCCACACAGACGGGCGATTCCCCGGTCGATCCAGCCGCCGTCCAGTCCTTCAGTAGCTCGGCGAACCGCTTCGACTGTTCTTCGCGAACGGCGGTGACCCGCTCAAAGAGCTGTGTATACGCTTCGGAAAGCTGTCGCACGGGGTCACCGGCACGTAGAGTCAGTCGCGCCCAATCCACAAAACCACCCTCGGAAAGCTGATAGCTCACCGCGTCGTCAAGAGACTGCGGCGCAGCGTCTTGGCTTTGCACGTGGGAGAGCCAGCGAATCAGCCGCAGTGCCATCTGCACTCGGTCAAGGCGACGGTTTTCCCGATCGCTGCGATCGTGGTCAAGCACGTCGCGACGTGCTTCCGCGAGATGTTCAACAGATCGTGGATCATGGCTCACCAGCGTCTGTGCCAGTCGATCACCAAATGTTGCCAGACGCTGATCGAATCCGTGTGGCGACGTGTCGCTGAGGTAGGCGAATGAGTCG
>CAZUAH010001081.1:0-2623 GCA_964617665.1 uncultured Pirellulaceae bacterium | reverse complement strand
AACCCGAACGATCGGAATATTTACGCTATAGCAACTTTGGTGCACCCGAGGGTCGTCCACCAGAGTCGCGATTTCCCCGGTTCGCAGATTCAGGCGGCAGAGCGCCCCGCCGCCTTGCGAATATGCCTTTTGATTTGGGTCGAAGCAGTAGTAGCCGAAATTGGCATAATAGTGCCCATCCGGCGCGAAGGGACGAACGGAAAACACGACCTCGTCGATATCGGCAGGCAATGCGAGAGCGGACTCCTCGGCCGGCTGTGCTGCAACTGCCACGGCCACGACCAATGCAATCGAGAGACCGACGACATACTGCGGGCGATGGCTAGAGATGGGGAGTCTCCCTTCACAAGAGGCGGGCTGATGGGGCGAGACAGTAAATCGTGCTGGCAAAGATGTTATCATAAGGCGACTGCCCCGCCAACTAAACTTGACGGGCCGTGCTCCGGTGGACGAGACACAGAGACTAACGAAAGGGAACAGGAAATGAACGACTTGCAGACCTGCAGAGGGCTGAAACGGTGGCTGGTGGCAATCGCATGGCTCATGGTATGTAGACCCGCCTTTGGCGCAGTAGCCGAAGATGAGGCACAAAGCGACGAACCTCGGACGTTCTATGTCGACTCGAAGGATGGGCAAGACTCTAACGGCGGGCAATCCGAGGATACGGCTTGGCGTACCCTTGATCGAGTCAACTCCACCAAACTGCTGCCGGGCGACACAGTTCGGTTCAAGTGCAATGGCGTGTGGCGCGGGTCGCTGACGCCAGCAAGCGGCGACGAAGACGCGCCGGTCACCTATACAAGCTATGGCGAGGGATCGAAGCCGCTGATTCTCGGTTCGATGCCGCGTGACCGTCAGGAAGATTGGGTCGAGGTCCAGGAGAACGTGTGGGGGACTTTGCCTGTCGAGTATCGCCTGGGGGAACAGGTATTGGATCTTCGCCAAAGCGATTGGGAACGTCATCAGGAGGCGGGGGCGGATGTGAGCTCTGCAGTGGAGGATGACACGGAAGGGAGAATCGTTCGACTAACGTGCTCCAATAGCGGACAGGCATCAAATCACGTTCAAGTCTGGGGGCCGGAAGTGCCTGTTCAGGAAGACGCGTGTCTGCTGATGACTCTGCGTGCTCGCAGCAGCAAGCCGTTCCGGTTTCCCCGAATGACGATTCTCAAAGGAGGATCTCCATGGACGCGATTCGGAACGGCCCGCCTTGTTGACCGTGATATCGGACCGGAATGGGAAACCTTCAAAGTGGTTTTCGAGGTTCTGAGTTCACCGGAGGCGGGCAAACTGCATATCAACCTCGGTGGGATTCTCCCGGCGGGTGCGGTATTCGAGTTCCAGCCTGAGAGCCTGCACTTTGCCACGCCCACCGTTGCCGAACCGCCCGCCGTCGACGTGGGGAATATCATTTTCGATCATGGGAAGGTATGTGGGTGGAAGAAATGGTCGGTCGATGAATTGGACAAACCGTACGACTACTACTACGACGGATCGTCATGGCGCGTCTTCCTTTGTTCCACCGCAAACCCTGCAACGCTTCACGATAGCATCGAATTTGCCATGAAACGGCACGTCGTCAACCAAGGCGGCGTGCATCATGTGGATTACGATGGCTTGGCCATTAGGTACGGCGCCGCGCATGGTTTCGGAGGCGGGAACACACACCACTTGGTCATCCGGAACTGCGATCTGAGCTACATTGGTGGAGCCCATCAGATGACCAGGCCAGGCGGTAGGCCGGTGCGTTACGGCAATGCCATCGAGTTTTGGGGGGCGGCGCACGACAACCTGGTCGAAGGCTGCCGGATCTGGGAAGTGTACGATGCGGCTTTGACCAACCAGGGACGCGGGCCATCGTCCAAGCAAGTGAACATCACGTATCGCAACAACATCGTCTGGAATTCGGAGTATTCGTTCGAATACTGGAACAACCCAGAAACGGCGTTCACGAAGAACATCCGCTTTTTGAACAATACGTGTGTCGACGCGGGCAGGGGGTGGGCGCACGCACAACGCCCGGACCAGAACGGCAGCCATCTAATGTTCTACAGCAATACGGCCGTCACGTCGGGCATCGAAGTGAAGTACAACGTCTTCTGCAACGTAACGGAATGGGGCAGCCGGTATTCCAGCGGCTGGAAGCCGTTGCCCGACATGGACTACAACCTGTGGTTCAGCAACGAGGGCGTGATGGTGAACTGGTTCGGGAAGACGATCGCCGGTTTCGAGGATTATCGTGAGACCACAGGGCTCGACGCACATTCGCTGTTCGCCGACCCGAAGTTTGTCGATGCCGCCAACGGCGATTATCGCCTCGCTCCAGACAGCCCAGCGCGTCAGGTACATCAAGATGGCGGCCCGATTGGGGCCGCCATGCTATGGCGAGAGCCAGACTCTCGTGATCGTTGACTATCGACGGGATTGCCGCCTTACACCGTAGGAACCTCGTTCAGGTTATCCCAGGCGATGCCTACCCGGCGCAGGGTGTAGCCCAATTCCTTCATGCAGTCGCCGTAGGCGGTCATCCAGTGGAAACCGGGCATGCGTTCGGCCACCAACTGGTCGGGCACTTATGTGAAGCTGCTGATTATGTGGAGTTGAGTTCAGTTATCCCACCATG
>CAZUAH010001080.1:0-2623 GCA_964617665.1 uncultured Pirellulaceae bacterium | reverse complement strand
GAGCGGAACCGGGTCCAAGCGATATCGTCCGCCGTTCTTCTTCGGCCAGAAACGACCTGCCCGCCTTGTTCGGTGGGCGATACCACCGATTGAGCCCGTTTGTTCCGTAGTCGGGCCTCGGAAGACTTTGCCGCGCCGGGATGCCCGCCAGTATTCCCCACTCGCTGGGATCAATAGACGTGCCCTGCCAACAATGAATCTCGCCGCCAGGCATGCCACCCCGGCGGATGTTGAATCCGATCTCGGATGCGAGCGTCTTGTTCTTGTTGAAAACGTTCAGAGGAATAGCAACCTCAACAGCCCATCCACCCGTCCCGCTAGCAGTGGCGCATTCTAGTTGCGGTTGCCACGTGCGGTCCTGCCAGGGTGGAGTGTGTTCGTTGTAAGAAGAAGCGACCTTGCCGCCGCCCTGCGGTGTGATCTGGATAAGGTAGAAGGAATTCCGATCGCCGTTCGAGTCGATCAGCAACTCGACGCGTTCCACTGGCTTCGAGGGCTCGCCGGGCTTGGGCTTTTTGCCCGCCGCATCCTCTCCTGCGCAGCTCACACCGACATAAAGATGGTCGGCGTCGCCTCCAATAAACGCCACCGTGGTTGACTTCGACGGCTTTCCCCCGGCAACCTTGAGCGGACCCGTCTTTGCCGCATCCTCCCAGAACGGCTCGTCGAGCGTTCCGTCTATCACCGGCCTGAAATCCGTCGCTGGCACCCGCAACGTCGGTCTTCCGTCGGACTTGCTTTCCGCCGCCGGCGCCCGGTCAAGGCATAGCACTAAGCCCAGAATCGCAGCCGCGATATGGACGTTTCGGAATCGTTGCGTCGCCGACCTATCCGAGCGCCGGCTACCTGTAATGATCAACATAACGTCCCCCTGCGTTGAATGCTGAGATGTCGCACCGTCCAACTGCCACGGCTATCGTTTGTTGGATTCGGGGCGCGCATTCCGCTTTGCCGGGTCGTAGACGATACGGCATTTGGCGATGCGGGCGTTCATGGAATCCACGACGAACAGCCGGTCTTTCCAGACGGCCAGGGTGGCTATCGTGCCGAAGGGAAGCTCCGGGTGAGGATTGGCGCTGCCCTTGCCCTTGCAGTCCATGTTGCCGTAGCTGCCGAATTCGCCTACCAGCCGTCCGGTTTCGCAGTCGATGACCTGCACGCTGAATTTGTTGGCTATGTACAAATAGCCCTTCCCGTCCAATGCCTGATGCACACGTGGGGTCAGGCAAATGCAATGGGTCTGCATCCAGGCAACCCGTCCGGCCCCGCATCCCAGGATGCCTTCCCAGGGCCTCGACCAAATCGGATCGCCTCCCTCGGGAGAGAATTTCGAAAGACACAGATGGCGTGGCGTCCAGTGCCCCTCTTCGGTTTGCGCGGGGCCGCGGGGGCAGTAGAGCGCGTACAGGTAGCCCTGTTGATCGACGATGAGGCTCCGTGTATCGAGGAGTTGGAGCAGCCCCTGTTTGCGAGGATTCCCATCTGAATCGAAAACGTCGACGGCGTTTCGCGAGTTCACGTAGTAGATGTTCCCCTCGGCATCGACGTCCATTCCGTGGTAGACGAAGCTGTTGCGAGGCGGTCCACCTTGGGGATTCAGGTCGACAGCCAGCGCGTTGGTTCCAGTGGCCTTGAAAGGGATCGGATTTCCGGCGCGGTCGACACGCAGGACTTCCGGAGACTTCTCCTTTCCAATTGCGTATCGGCCGTCCTTTCCCTTTACGGGCTCATCCTCGGCACTGACTCGTCTCCACCGGTAGATTCTCCCGTCCTTCCCGAACAGGGAATCAAGAAACAGCGGCTCCTCCGCGTAACGCAAAGTCGGCAGATCGTGAGCTTGGTGGTACACAGGCTCGCCATTCCAGTCTGCCATGCTCGTGAATGTCAGAGGCGGCCATTTCTTCAAAACCTCACCATCTTGGCTCACCCTGTAGACTTCGCCATACACGCCTCGGTGATAGTATGAATCGTCTTCGACGTATAGGTGACCCGTTTGTGGGTCGATATTGAGGATGGGAACGAACCCGTATTGGCAGGGGCTGGATAGCTTGTCATCGTCGCCCGCCCAACTCCCCTTCTGCGAGAGGCTGTCACCGGCCAGCTGAAGCAGCGTCCCGCGGCCCGCGCCGTTGGCGATCCAGACCAAGGGAGGGTCCACGCCGCGGTCCACGGCGATCCGGACGGTGTCCGCGTGGAGTGGCTCGGAAACCGCCAGGAGACGAGGCTCCCGCCAGGAGTCGAGCTTGATCAGTTTTCGCTTGGATTCGACGAGCGCAAGTACGTAGAGGTGTCGCTGGCGGTCGATCGCCAAGGCGGTTGGATGCCGCAGCGGCACGTCCCGCCTTTCTTGCTTGAAGCTTGTTATCGAGGCGGCCAGGCGTCCGTTCTCCTCGAATACTTGGATGCGGTTGTTGCCGGAATCGGCCACGATCAGGTGCGTGCCGTCAACGGCCAGTCCGCAGGGTTGGTTGAAGTGCGCGTCATCCGCCCCGGCTTGTCCTTCTACGCCCAAATGGTCGCGCCCGGCTTCCGCCGTCTTCGCCTTGCCGCCCGACACAAAATCTCGGGCGCCCTCCAGTGCGATTCCCTCCCGAAGGCGATACTTCCAGACGGCTTCCCCTTG
>CAZUAH010001079.1:0-2626 GCA_964617665.1 uncultured Pirellulaceae bacterium | reverse complement strand
TGTGAATACACCCGTCAAACTCGACATGTCGGGCGTAGACATCCTCGAACTGCACGCTGTGCAGGCCGAAGGCAAAACCCTTGCCAACGCATGCGGCATGTGGGGAGACGCGAAAATCAGGTAGATGGCAGGCGGGGAATGTTGGAGTATTGGAGCGATGGAGTGTTGGAGTGATGTGGGCGGTTTCAACTCCGAGCGTTCCGAGTGGATTGCGAGGTACATGCTGATGAACCGGTTGCTTGCAGTCTGGAGGCTGCTTCTCTGTGTCGTTCTCGCGACCGCAGTACCGTGCCGCGCCGACCAGGCTCGCCGCACAACGCGTGGCAAAGACAGCAATGGCTGGACGCATTTGGTGTATGCCAAGCCGCTAGGCTACTCGGTTGGTTACGGTCAATTGGAATGGTATCGAAAGGGAGAAGATAAGATCACGATCGGAGGCAAGCCGTTCGAGATGGGGCTTTATGCTCATGCCACCTCATCCATCAAATACAAATTGTCGGGCAAGTGTTCGGAGTTTCAGGCGTACTATGGATTGAAAGCCGGTGCCGGCGGGGCGGCAGTGTTCGTAATTCTGGCGGATGGAAAAGAGGTTTTCCGCACAGGCGAGATTTATGGTTACGGCCCTACGCATGACCTGGGCATCAAGACCCCGATCAATCTAGATGTCACCGGCGTGAAAGTGCTTGAACTGAAGGCCCTCGGCGTACGCGGGGGAGCCAGCGCGTGGAGCGCCTGGGGCGATCCGAAGGTCAGATAGGTTCCTGGGAGGTTAGCCGAAGATGACAGTTCAACAGTCCATTGTCATACGATGGCCGGCTGCCTTTGGGGTCACGTTGGCTTTTTGCGTTGCAGCCGGAGCCATCGGCTCATACTGCTCGGCTGACGAAACAGCTCCGGAAGAACGCAAGCCCAGTCTGGCCCTCTGTGCATCCGGCAACGAAATGGCGGAAGCGATCGGAGCGATGGTGGAGGCCGAGCTGTCCTGGCGGGACGAGATCGTGGTTCTCGACCGGGAGCATGTGAAAGACGTTCTGGCCGAACACCAACTTCAGTTGAAGGGACTGCTGACAGCGGATGACGCACTGAAGGTCGGCGAGTTACTGAAATGCGACGTTCTGGCGGAATTGCATCATGACGCCGCAACGTCTGAGAATGCAGACGTCATGTCCCTTGTTGCGTTCGATTCGCTAACTGGCGTACGGTTGTACGACGGCGCGCTGCCCGCCCAGGGAGACCTTGACGAACGTGCCGCGGCGGCTTCCAAGGCATTGGCATTGGGACTCGCGAAATGGCAGGGGGGCGGCACCGTGCCCCAGTGCCGTACGCTATCCTTCGTCAGCATCCGGCAGCTTGACCTGCCGGAAGACTTGAACCATGCGCCAAGAACCGTGGGGCTGCTGCTCGAGCGGCGGCTGGTGAATTCTCCGGTCGTCGCCATTTTGGAACGCGAGCGGCTTGATCTGATCAGAAGGGAATCCAAACTGACCGGGCTCCGGCGTGACCGTTTGCTGGTATCTTCTGTGCTCGTTGATTTGGACTTTCTACGTGACCAGCAGAATGGCAGCCTCCGGGCAAATGCTGTGCTGACCGATGGTGCGGGAGAGGCCATCGGTACCCTGCACGCCGTCGGCCGCGCGAAAGACCTCGGCGGCCTAGTCGATAACTTGGCTGGCGCGATCTCTGACAAGCTGAAACTGATACCGACAGAAGGGCCAACCGTCCTTCCGGGAGTGGAAGCCGACCGCTTCCTGGCCGATGCATTGCGTTTGGAGTTGCGCGGACGCAAAGACGAAGCGGCCATCTCCGAAAGAGCGGCAACCATGCTCGCGGAAGCCGCACTGGCCAGAACGCCGTGGAACGTCCCCGTTCAAAAGGTCGTATGCCGTTTGTTGCGACGACAAACAGCCCGCACTTCAAACGCCGATAGGGCTCTGGCCCTGTTGGAGCAGCAAATCGAATACTCCGACCGCTGGGATTACGGTGAGGATACGCAGTGGTTCACCAACAGTTTCGCAAGCGAATTGCACCAGACGCTCAGACGGCTTGGGCCGGGCGCGCAAACGGAGCGAGTGCGAAAACTCCGCGATCGCTTTGGTAACTGGTGCCAGCGCATGGCCGAACAGGACGCCGCGTGCATTGACGGCTTGGTTTGCGTCGAGGCGTGGTCCAATTCGGCCGGGCAAATGCTCGAAGACGTCGGGCGGCACTTAGACACGCTACCCGCCGGCCTGGGGCTCGTTCGCTACTCGAAGGCATCCGATTACCTGCCCGAGCCGCATCAAGACTATCTCTACCAGCCTTTACAGTTTTCGCCAGCTGAAAGAAAGAAACTCCTTGTGCTCTACGAAAGATGGGGGCAGGGCAGCGCGACGGTTCCGGACGAATCGGACTCAGAAGCGTCCTTGTCCCGACGACTTGGCCTCTTTCGTCGCATGCAGAGCTACATTTGCGCGGCATTTCTGGTTCATCGATTTTCTGGAGAACTTGACGACGCACCCAAACGCGTCGAGCAATATCTTCATCAGGCCGCCGAGATCGTCTTGGCGGATCCGACGCTCTCGGGTCGCTTCGTACACATGTGTGACGCGCGCGGTCCCAAGCCGTCGCCGATCTACAAGCCGCTGCC
>CAZUAH010001078.1:0-2629 GCA_964617665.1 uncultured Pirellulaceae bacterium | reverse complement strand
AGTTCATCGGCGACGACCAGGCCAATCGCCTGTTGTCGCGCCCGGCCCGTAAAGGTTACTGACGAATTCGGACATAAGCAACGCAGAGCGCACCTTGCCTCGTGGCAACGGTAGCGACATTTCCACTCGAGAAAAACAACATGGACCCTCGACAGCTTCACGCAACTCGTCGCCGTCTCTTGACCATTCTTGCCACCTGTTTGTTACCATCTCCTGCATTGGCCATTGAGAACGAGCTTCCACCATACACAGACTATTGCGTCATGCTGGAGCAGGAGATCCAGGGGCGCAAGCATGCCTTCCTGGCCGGCAATCTCACCTATTACGTTGGCGGACGGTACAACTGCTGGCGGCATCATGAAGATGAAACGATTGGCTTGACGCATCCGTTCCATCACGATCTGCGCGGACGCGGGTTTGGGCTTGCAAAACATCCGGGAAGTGGCTTCGGGCACGACTTCCGCGGCTGGGAGTTCTACAACCACACCAGGATCGCCTACGGCACGGTGGTCATTGGCGATCAAGAGTACGCGCACCCCGTGCCGACCTCGATGGTGTGGCGCCCGGACAAAGTGATTTGCACGTACCGCGTCGGCGATGTCGATATTCGCGAGGAGAAATTCATCGCCGCCAATGACGTCGCCTGTTCGATCATTTCATCCGAATCGCCGGTTATCTTGCGATTCGACGGCCACAGCCTGGTAATTCCGAAGCTGAGCATCGACCGCACCGCCAAAGTGCGATTCGACGAAAGCAATAACGCCCTTCACATCACCGAAGGCGGCACCGTCGTTACACACCCGGTCGAAAACGAAACCTGCACCGGGCGGCTTATCTACGACGGCATGAGCACGGTGCTTTCATCATCCGCGCGGATCACCGCGTACGCAGCGAGGACCGACGACAAAGGTCGCCAGGTGTATTCCTTCCGGGTGCCGTGCGACCGTCGAGGCGTGGCGATCACCTGGGCGATGGACGACGAGTATGCGAAGGCGCTCGCGGCCAGCCGGTCGGTGCTCGCCGATTGTCGAGAGGCTCTCGCCGCGAAAACGAAGGCGATGAACGATCTGTTGAACTACCAGATCCCCTACTTCCGCTGCTCGGACCAGGAAATCGTCAACGTGTACTACTACCTGTGGGCGATTCACTTGATGTATTACATCGATGTCGGGCAAGGTTGGGAAATGTACCCTCACACACAGTCTGCCGTGAACAATTTCCTCGGCATGCACCGCTACGACGCGAATTTTCAAATCAAGGTCGGAGCGTGGACGGCGGACAAGGAGGAATACGCCTATGGGAACGTGCTGCACTGGAAACCGCTGTTGCCTTATGCACGTCGTGGCGGAGCACTGCCCGACAACAAGGGAATTGCCTGGTTCTCGCCGGTCTGGGGCACGACGACGGAGCACGTCATCGGCGCGTGGCAGATCTACCAACACACGGGCGATGTCGAATTTCTGCATGCGTGCTACGACGAGTACTTCAAGCTGCTGTTCAAAGACGGCATGCACGGTCACTGGGGCTGCCATTACGACGCGGCCGAGCAATTGCGCGAAATGGCAATACTCGCTGGCGATGCGGAAGATCCGGATCGCTGGTTGAAACTGGTCCGCATGGACCAGCGTGACCATTGGCTGAAGAATATGTGGGAAAAGCATCAGCCGGATTTCTTCGGCGGCAGCGACAAGCAACTCGATTGGAGTGGGTTCGCCTACTTGCGCAACAGCTACTTTCCGGAAGACTGGGCATACCGCATGACGAAGCACTGGGCGATGGACTCGAAACAAGGGTTCTTGTGGGAGATCCCGCTGTCGACCGTAGCGATGAAGGATTTCGATCAAGTCAGCGACGTATTCACGTCGACTCCCGACACCAACTACTATGCGATCCTGGGCATGTACAACTGCCGCGTGGGGCGCAACGCCAACCAGATCGCCCTGGCTCACTTGAAGAAATACAACATGCACTGGGGCATCCCGATCGCACCGGAAGCCTGGAGTAAGGTGCCGGCGCCCTGGGGCGACCAGTATTCCAATTTCAACGCCGGCAAGATCCTGTTGATCCTGGAAGGCATGGCCGGCCTCGAATACTCGATACCGGATAGTACGCTTACCGTATGCGACAGCATGCCCGAACAGTGGAGTTCCATGGAATTGCGGATTCCGATGCAGACGAACGGCATGACACACTGGCCTCGCGTGTTTTATCGACGTAACGAAAGTGGCAATACCGTACAGAAAACCGTTTCCGTCAGCGGGAATCCTCTGACGCACTTGAAGATTCAGCCGTGGCTCGAAGAAGGCATCGTCCATTCCGCTCCGGCCGGCTATGCGACCGAGGATCAGGGCCGCAATCACATCGGCTATCGTTTCGAGGATCAACCGGATGCGTCTGTGACAATCGAGATCGAGAAGAGGAAGAAATGAATCACGAGTTTCAAAAGAGATACGTCAAGTTGTCCCGCGGTCTCCCGACCGCGGGACCTGCCAGACCAGAGGTCTCCAGAAAGCAAGGGAGACCTACGGTCGGGCCAGTGGACCGGTCAGGAGACCAGCCCACAACCGTAACATTCCATCGTAGCCACCTTCGCCAGAAGGTGGGCGAAACGCGCTACACCGCCCCACGT
>CAZUAH010001077.1:0-2636 GCA_964617665.1 uncultured Pirellulaceae bacterium | reverse complement strand
GGCCGTCCTGAACCTCCTTGCCCCCTCGAATCACCATTTCCTCCTGGTACAATCAGCTCTGTACATGTGAAATCAAAATTCCTATCCTTCGCCTTCCATCATGTCACGGCACGCAGCAGCGAGGGCGAGGCGATCTACCACGACAACGCGGACCGCTTACCTACGAAGACACACGGCGTTTGTGACGTCCACAGTGCCCGCTGTTCTCGATAAGCTAGGAAGAGACACGATGAGTAATGCGACAACAACTCTGCCGGCCGTCGTGGCGGTGGTTCTGGTGGCACTAACGGTTCGCCAGGGCGTGGCTGACGATCCGGGCGACAAGGCTGGCAAGCCCGATCGAGCGGCGATGAGGGCCAGGATGCTGAAGAGAATCGACACCAATGGTGACGGAAGGATGAGCCAAGAGGAGCTGGCCAAGGCTCGGGCTGAGTCCGCCAAGCGATACGGCCACTTTGGCAAGTCGGCAAATCACCGTTTAGAAGTGGTGATGTTTCCCCAAGAAGTCCAAGACGCCGACTCGAACATGAACAAGGAGGCCCTGCTCTATCACCCAATCGAAAAGGCTGAAGGACAAATCCCGCTGATCGTTCTCCTTCACGGCGCAGGAGGAACTAGGAAGGAAGACATCTCCGCGTTCAAAGGAAACAGAGACGTCCAGTGGGTGATGACCCCCGCTAACAGCAAGTACGTAGCCAAAATCGTGGTCCCGCACACCCGCAGTCATTGGAGCCCTGACGCCCTGAACAAGGCGGTCGACCACCTGCTGAGTACGAATGAGGATATTGACGCAGACCGCATCTACTGCATCGGCTACAGTATGGGCGGTTTGGGGACCTGGAATTGGGCGAGACACTCGCCCGAGCGTCTCGCCGCGATCGTCCCGGTTGCTTTCATTGCCAGTCAGAGCGACCTCGAAGAAATAGTAGATCTGCCGATCTGGGCCATGGTTGGAACGGCAGACCGGCGGCGCGCGGGGTCAATCCCGGCGATGGAGAAAGCGCTCAAGGAGTTGGGATCAACCGTCGTCCGTACAACCATTTTTGAAGGGGCGAATCATGCCACCACGGCCCGTGTGGCATGGGCTCAGGAAGGACTCTTAGACTGGCTCTTCGCGCAGTCCCGCAAGAAGTGATTCTCCAGATAAGCGGCGTTCCTTCGTCGTCTCCCAAACACGAATACATCATTGAAACACCACTGCAAAAACGCGATGCCCATCGGAGAGTAAGCATGAAATGGAGGTTCCATTCACACTTCGGTTTCTCGAACGGTATCTAGCGGCTGCGGACATCGTTATCTCCCGGAGGTTACAGAAGCACGGATCATTATCGCGGAACGTATTTCGCCAGTGGTCGTCTTAACTTTCAGCGTCACGTCGCCGCTTTGCCCCGGGCGGCTGCGGAGGACGGCGACTGCCTTCCCGTAGAATAGCGGGTGCGTCGCGTCTGTGAATGAATCGAGTCCCATCTGGTTGCCGTTGGCGACTCCCATCAGTCTTGCCGGGCCTTCGACGTCAAACGTCAGGTCGCGTCAAGTCAAAATATTGCGACGAAGGTCTCGCACCATGGAATTCGAGAGTTGGGTGTCGCTGGCGAGCCAAATCTCCGCCGAAGTCCGGGCAAGAATCGACACCTGGAAGTCACCTGACCGGGTGTTCGGCGCACGGTTTGGCCTGTAGGCATGCCGCTGCGCGGACGCTGACCGCGATTTTCGCGTTTTGAATCGTCGTCTGCTCGGGGAGGTCAGGATCAGGCGGCGCGATGGTAGTACCGCAACAGGCCGCCGAGTCGCTCTCGGCATTCAATTCTGCCTCCGGTCTGGCCGACCTCTTCTCCCGGTTCCAGGACCGTGTTACCGAGCCCTTGGTGATGTCGTTCACGGTGGTAGTGGTCGAGATAGCTGCTCGACGAAGCATCTTCTCGCTGAAGAAGATCACCCTGTTCAAGGCTTCGGATTTGATGCTCAAGTGGAACCTCTCGATGTGTGAATTCAAATCGGGGCTTCTCGCTGGCAGTCGCACAGGCTCCACGCCCGAATCCTTCAGTACCTTTCGGAACGCAGCGCTGAAGTTGGAGTCCCGATCTATCAGGATATATTTCTTGTCTTTCAGGAAACCATCGAACGGGTCGGTGAGATTCCTGGCGACTTGCTTCATGAAATCGTCGCCAAGTGTCGGAGTGCAAGCTGCCATGTGAACTCGACGGGTAGCAAGTTCCATGACGAACAGAAGGTAATACGTGACCAAGCCACGGTTGGTCCAGACTTCGATGGTGGTGAAGTCGATGGCGGCCAGCACGTCCCAATGCGATTTGATGAACGTTTTCCACGTGGTTTGCCGCTTCCGGTCTCCGGACGGTTCGATGCCATGTTCTTTGAGCACGTTGCCCACGGTTTGGTCGGAGATGTGGTACCCGACATTCGCCAGCGCACCTTGGATTCGATCATATCCCCAGGTCGGGTTTTCCTTGGCGAAGCGAAGAATCAAATCGACGATCACTTGGCGGATTCGTGGCCGACCGACGCTCTTCCGCTTATCGCTGTAATCCCATTTCTTGGCCACCAGCATCCGATGCCACCGCAGGATCGTATCCGGCGTGACGATGGTCGTCAGCTCCCTCAATGCCTTGCGTCCCAAA
>CAZUAH010001076.1:0-2655 GCA_964617665.1 uncultured Pirellulaceae bacterium | reverse complement strand
CGTTGTAGATCCCGCCCCCCAACTTATCCAACGAGCCAAGCCCCGTGGCGTTCCCACCAGATATCGTCAAATCGCTCATCGAAACCGTCACACCACCAGACACCGAAAAAACACGACTGCTATCGTCACCATCAACCGCTAAATCGGTGCTGCCCAGCCCCTGCACGTCCACGTTGCTGTCGACGACCAAGTGCCCCAAGGTCACTTCCAGCGCGATGGTGCCACCGGTCAGGGCGCCGTCGAACGTGATCACGTCATCGCCCACGGTGGCTGCAGCCACGGCCAACGCTTCGCGGAGGCTCAGGTCGCCCGGGCTGTAATCGCCGTCATTTTCGTCAACCAGTGTCGAAACCACCAACGGGCCCCCTTCAAAGGCACCCACGTCCACGGTGGGTGTACCGTTGTCGTCGCCGTCGATAAATCGCTCCAGACCACGCTGGTCGGTTGTCAGACCGGCGGCCGTGGCCGTGCCATCGTCGCCTGTATCCATGGCTGGGCTGCCTGGCTGGGGCATATGCGTAGGTGTCGGCCCTCCGTAGTTGTCCAGAGGATTCAGCATCGCATCCAGGGCTGAACCTGCTGTGCCATACTGCGTTCCTGTCCCGGTATCGAGGTTCGTCGAGCCGTCGATTGCACCAATCAGGTTGTAGGAACTGGCCGCGTCGAAAGTGCCCGACACATCATCATTGGCCGGCGACGTCGTCCCCCGCTCGTTGCCCGCCACGATCGTGTTGTGCAGCATGACGGTCCCACCCTGTACGTACACGCCGCCTCCGCCACCTCCACCAACGTCGTCACGGTCCGCACGGTTGTCGGTGATGGTCACGTTGGTCGACGTCAACGTGCCCGAATCGTTGTAAATGCCGCCGCCATCGCCATCGGCCGAGTTGCCGGAGATCGTCACGTTGGCAAGCGTCAATGTACCTTCGTTCCAAAGCCCGCCTCCGTCGATCGTGGCCGCATTGTTCGACAGCGTCAGGTCACGCAACGTCAGGATGCCGGCGTTGTCAATACCGCCACCGTTGGCGGTATTACCTCCGCTGATCGTCAGACGCTCGATCGTGGCCGTGGTACCAGCGGTCACCTGGAACACCCCACTGGTTTCGTTGCCGTCGATTGTCACTTGCTGATTCTGCGGACCCTGGATTTGCACGTCGGTATCGACCACCAGTGGCGAGCCGCCCAGCGTGATCGTCACGGGGCCGAACAGGAATAAGTTTTCGTGGAAAGTAATCGTGTCCTCGCCGGGCAGGGAAACGGCCATCGTCAGGGCCTCGCGCAGGCTCAAGTCGCCCTGGCTGTAATCGCCATCGTCCTCGTCCACGGCGGTCGAAACGCTGATCCCACCGCCCTCGAAGGCGCCCACGTCCACCGTTGTGTTGACGATGCGTGCGAAACCCCGTTGATCCGTCGTCAGGCCCGCATCATTCGCCTTGGTGTTGTCGCCACTGTCCAATGCCGGACTGTCCGACAGCAATGCGTGAGTCTCGGTCGGGCCAGCGTAGTCGCCCAACACGGCCAACTTCGCATCCAACGACGATCCCGAGCCGTATTGAGTCCCCGTACCGTCCAGACCGGTCGAGCCGTCGATCAAACCGATCAGGTTGTACGAACTGGCCGCATCAAACGTGCCCAACACGTCGTCATCCACCGGGGACGCCGTTCCCAACACATCACCGGCCACGATCGTGTTGTGCAGCGTCGCCGTGCCCGCGGCCACGTACATGCCGCCCCCGTCGCCCCCCGCGAGGTCGTCACTGTCGGCTCGGTTGTTCGAGACGGTGACGTTCGTAGCCGTCAGCGTCCCGGAATTCTGGTAAATGCCACCGCCGTTGTCGGTTACCGAGTTGCCAGAGATCGTCACGTTGGCCAGCGTCACGGTGGCGTCGTTGTAGAAGCCACCGCCGTTATCGGCCGTGTTCTCCGAAAGCGTGCTGCCGGTGATTGTCAGGTCGGCCGTGTTATAAATCCCACCGCCGCTGACGGCTGCGTTGCCCGAGAGCGTGGTGCCGCGAACCGTCGCCGTACCGGCGTTGTATAGACCACCCCCTTCTTCACTGGCTGCGTTGCCCGAAATGGTCACCTGGTCCAAACGAAGCACGCCGCCGGTGTGGTTATAAATCCCACCGCCATCGTCCGCCGTGTTGTCCGAAACGGTCAGATCGACCAACGTCAACGTGCCCGCGTTGTAGATGCCACCGCCCTCGGTCGCACTGCCACCGCTGATCGTCAGTTCGGTCAGTAACGCCTCGACATCGCTGGATACCGAGAAAATGCGGAAGGGCGGTTCACCGCTGTCACGCTGGACGGTCAACACACCCGTGCCCGGACCGGTGATCTGCAGATGATCGGTTACCGATAATTCGCCGCTGGTCAAGCTGATCGTGTGCGTGGAACCCGGGTCGAAGATCGTGGGATCGAACACCACAAAGTCCGGAATCCCCGCCAGGTTGCCATCCAATACAGCCTGCCGCAGAGATCCCGCGCCGCTGTCGTCTGTGTTGGTCACCACCAACGGCTGGACTTCGTAAGCTCCCACATCGACGGTATCGGTGCCGCCTCCGTCTCCATCGACGATGCGCGGCATGCCGCGTTGATCGGTGGTCAGTCCGGCATCGGTGGCCTTGGTGTTATCGCCCTGGTCCAAAGCCAGAC
>CAZUAH010001075.1:0-2667 GCA_964617665.1 uncultured Pirellulaceae bacterium | reverse complement strand
GTCGGATTGGAACATGTGCAAACGGACAATAGGGGTTCCCCAGGAACTCGGGAGATCCCAGGGGCAATGCACCCTATGATACAGATTGCATCACCGGGGCGGATCCGCCTATGGTATGTGCAGAGGCGCTTTTGAAGCTAGCACTCTGGTGTCAGCGGCGCCGGCAACTGACCTCAGGAGGAGAGTTATGTTCAACGTCAGGGAAGACGAGTTCCCCCCCCGCGCTTACCGGCGGAGGGAACGTGTGTGGAGCTGGCGCAACTCTGGACGGTGCTGTCACCGACGACGCGTCAGGACGTTCTTCAAACACTGAGCCGAGTCGTCGCTCAGCAACTGCCAACGCCCAAGACAGGGCAGGAGGTGGTGCATGAGCACGATTAGTATCGCTTCGCTGCAGAGCGGTGAACCCGGCGCGAGATCTTCTGATTCGCGTCAGTCACCCTCGCCCACGTTTGGCACGTCGAAGCTCTTGCACCGTCATCTGGAACGCTTGGCGATCGTTTATGTTCGACAATCCGATCCACAGCAAGTGCTCCAGCATCGTGAATCGAAGGAGCTGCAGTACAACTTGGCCGAGCGCGCAGTGGCCTTGGGCTGGCCGCGGGAACGAGTATTGGTGATCGACGAAGATCAGGGACAATCGGCTCAGAGCGCTGCAAGTCGGCATGGATTCCAACGTCTGCTCGCCGAAGTGGCGTTGGACCATGTAGGACTTGTACTCGGTTTTCAAATGAGTCGCTTGGCGCGGTCGTGCAAGGATTGGCATCAGCTGCTGGAGCTGTGCGCGCGGTTTGGCACTCTGCTCACCGACTTGGATGGCATGTATGATCCGGCTGACTACAACGACCGTTTGTTGTTGGGGCTCAAAGGAACGATGAGTGAAGCGGAGCTACACATGATGTGTCAACGAATGCATCAAGGACGAAGTAATAAGGCGCGGCGATATGAGTTCTTCAACCACGTTCCGATTGGCTACGTGCGAGGCGAGTCGAGACAAGCGTTGATGGATCCCGACGAAGAAGTTCAGGCGGTCGTGCGGTTGGTGTTTGACAAGTTTGACGAGCTAGGTACTGCCGGAGCAGTGCTGCGATTCTTAGTGGCGCACGATGTTCGCTTTGGTGTCCGACGACACGATGGTCCCACGCGAGGTCAATTAGAATGGCATCGACCTTGCAGAACGACTTTGCTGAGCATGTTGCATCATCCGATATATGCAGGTGCCTACAGCCATGGTCGCCATCCGATCGATCCTCGGCGCAAGGTACCTGGCCGACCGAGGACGGGGCGTACGACGCCACCCATGGAGTCATGGGAAGTACTGCGCACCGATGAACTTCCAGCTTACATTACATGGGACCGCTTCTTGGCCAACCAAGAACGCCTGCAGCAGAATTGCAGTCGATCCTCAGCGAAAGGCTCCCCGCGCAAAGGCGATGCCTTGTTGAGTGGTCTTCTGTTTTGTCGTCGTTGTGGAGCTCGTCTGGCAGTCGGATATAGCGGTGCGCAGAACCGGCCGCGTTACAAGTGCCTGCGAGGTTACCAAAGCTACGGTTTGGAAAAGTGCCAAAGCTTGTCTGCTGCTCCTCTTGACGATCTTGTTAGTAGGCAGATCTTGCATGTGCTCACGCCAGCTACTGTCGAACTCAGCCTCCAGGCGGTCGAACAGACTAAGCAGGAACGTCGGCGCGTGACAAAGCTGCGGCGCCAACGATTGGAGCGAGCACAATACGAAGCGGATCGAGCAGCTCGTCAGTACCATGCGGTAGAGCCGGAAAATCGTCTAGTGGCGAGGCAGCTGGAAAGTTGTTGGGAAGAGGCGTTACGAAGACAGCGAGAACTCGAAGAAGACTTGCGTCGTCTTGAGCACGCGCAGCCTGTTGAGCTCAAGTCACATGAGTTGGACATGATCAAGTTCCTATCGACCGACTTGCCGACTCTCTGGAACGCAACCGGCACGACTGCTGCCGACCGACAAACAATCATTCGTCATCTCATTGAACGCGTGGTCGTGGAGGTCCAAGGAGAGAGTGAACGTGTTGATGTTGAAGTTCATTGGAATGGTGGTTTCGTAAGTCAGCACGAACTCATTCGTCCAGTGGCGAGCTACCAGCAACTCAGTAGTTACAACGACCTGATGGCCCGTATTGGAAGTCTGCAAAATGCTGGACGTACCAGCGCACAGATCGCCGACCAATTGAACGACGAAGGCTTTCATCCGCCAAGTTGCAACCGATTCGACGCACTGACAATCCGCAGGTTGTTGTCTCGCACTGGTAAGTCTGAGCGAACCGAGCCACCGCGATGGCGGCTGCGCGACTTGGCTGGGAAGCTGGAGATGCCGATTGGAACACTGCGTTCTTGGTTGCGTCGCGGTTGGTTGCACGGCAAACAATCGGAGGGCGCTCATGGGCGTTGGATTCTCTGGGCTGACGACGATGAGCTCAAACGATTGACCCGACTTAGGCGGCACCGTCAGAGTTCGTCGGGTCTGCCCGCACCAGCCGACTTGACGACTCCGAAACCTCGACGCGAGAATTGAAACCTTGCAAGCGTGGGCCACGCGCAGGCACCCTCACACTTTGTGACAAAGGAGGCATTATGGACAGGAACTTGGGAGAACCCTGTTCGCTCCTCGGCGAATTCCCGGCCGGAGATACCGGGCTACCA
>CAZUAH010001074.1:0-2681 GCA_964617665.1 uncultured Pirellulaceae bacterium | reverse complement strand
GATGATCACCAGGTTCTGGGCATCCTTCGGCAGGCCCATCGGCTTGGGATCGTCCATCCAACGTCGCAGTTGCCCCACGGACATCGCGCTGCCCGTCTCGGCCGCCTTCCGGCTGAAGTGCGTCTTCCAGTGCTGCCCCAAGACGAAGTGCGTGGCGTCGATCCCCATCTCGCCCAACAACAGCGGATTGGCGATGTGCCGAATAAGAGGTCGCACCGTCTTCTCGATCGCGAGTCGACCGTCAGCGACCTGGGTTGCCGGGAAGACCTGCTCGTAAACCTTCTTCAACGTGTTGGATTTGACCTCGCCCTCGAAGTGGGGTGCCGCGGGAAACTCGTGCTCCAGCGCCTGGCTGAGCAGATTCAGCATCGCGGCGTCCAGGTTCGCGGCCGGGGATGGGCGTGGCACGAAGCCTGGATAGAGAGAGACGTAATGCTCGTTCAGGTCCAGGTCATGCGTCGTGTCGACTGATCCCGGCGTGATAGCATCCAGCCCGTAGGCTGCATCCAGGTGGTTCTGCACCCGCTGACGCAGTTGACTGCGTTGGCTTTCCAACACGGATTTCGCCGCTTGGCGATCCTGCGGCGACAGGTGGTTAGTGAACTGGCCAAATCGCTCGCCCGTCAGGATGTGTTCCAAGGCTACCAGAATCCCTAAGTCCGAAAGAGCTTCGTGGCTGAAGAACGATGGCACCCAGCACAGCGTCTTGGTTCCTTCAGGATGGGCCTGCATGTAACGCTGGATCACGCTCAGATCGTCCCGTGGCCCGTGTCCTGTCTCATCGAAGGGGAAGTCGATGATCAGCTTCCAGTCCGCCTCTTCGTTCTCCAGCGACGAGTCCGGCAGTTCACGGACGTTCTTGAAGAGCACCTTGCACGACCGCTTCGTGTTCCGCCACCAGAAGTCGTGGTACTGCTCGAACTCGCCTTCGCCCTGGATACCGATCGTCTCAAAGAGCATCTGTCGTACACGGCGTATCCGGTTGCCCTGATTGTCTACCGTCTGACGCGCCTGCTCGATGATTGTGGCGGTGTCGACACCGGACAGTTGAACGGTGATCGTTGGGTTCGCTTCCTCGCCGATGCGGATCTCGCCGACACTTGCCGCCCAGGACCGACAGCGGCGCAGGACTTCGGCAGCTTCCTTGCCTGGGATCGGCGACTTGATCGTACCGTGGTTCAGAGCAGCCAGCTTCTCGGCGTTCAGGCCACGAAGCGACTCCACCTCCGGGACAAGCGCCGACAGCAACAGTGTCTTCACCAGTCGATCGTCATTGCGGAACGAGGTGCGTTGCGGATCGTTGTAAGGCAGTCGTTCGACATCCTCACGGCGGACGTTGTGCTGCTTCTCTAGCACCGGCAGCAGTTTCTGATGGTACAGCCGCTTGGCGTTGTCGAAGTGGATTGCCATCTCCTGGCTGAACGCCTCATCACCGTGGGCCACGACGTCGAACAGATCGCCCACGGGAATGACCTCGCCCAGTTCCAGTGTTTCGCGATGATCCACCAGCAACTGCAACATCACTTTCAATGCCGTCCGTTCGCGCTGCAGCACGCTGGAGACGGCGATCAAGGTCTGCACCAGCGCCGGGCTGAAAGGGTAGACCTTGCGGAACATCTTGCGATCCCCTTCCTGGGTCAGCAGGATGCTCATCACGCTGTCTTTCATGCGGGCCGTGCGCTCGAAAGCCGCATCCATCTCGTCCTTGGCCGCGGTACTTCGGCACTTCAGCACCCGTTTCTGGGCGATGGCCGGCAGGTTGCGGTCTTCCAAGGTGATCGTGTCGAAACGGCCCTGCTGCCAGTCCAACGAGTCGCTGAAGCTCAGCTTCTCGGCCCCCGGGACGTGGTCACCGATCAGCTCGCGCAGGTCCCGCTGTCGGGCCACAAAGCTGACGATCGGGATCGGCCGGTCAGCCGACTGGGCTTCTTTCAGGTTGGTTAGCTTCGCCGCCTCGTTCTTGACGAACCCCAGGTCAGCGGACTTCATGGCAAGCCAGAGGATCAGCTCGTCCAGGAACAGGATCAGCGAATCGTATCCCAGGCTGCTGGCGTGCTGGCTGATCAGCGATAGGCCCTTATCGAAGCGGACGAAGTTCCCGCCACGATGACTGACCACTTCGGCGTGCGACGAGGCCACCGTCTTCAGCAGTGTGCTGACCAATCGTAGGTGTTGCTCCGAGTCTGGAGGTGCGGCAGCCGCCTCCTCAAACGAGGCGGTATCCCAAGTCGCCTCCAGTTCGCCCCAGCCGCCGCCACTGTCTTGCCCGGCGTTCAGGCGATTGAAGAACGGTTCATCGCCGTAGTTCGCACGCTCGGCCTGGGCTTGGTTGATGATCGCCGCAGACACGTACACCGGAGGCGTGGGTGCCTTGGGATCTGCCCGTCGCATGAAGTCCACGTAGCCGCCTAGGATACCCGACTCCATGTCGTGGGCACCGATCATGTGGTACGGCACCAGCAGGAACTTCTTGCCGCCTAGCCAGTCGTTGTGCTTCTTGATCACTGGAGCCAGTTCTGGGATGCTGCGGGCGGCCGGGTTGCCTTGCAGGATCAGGTGCAGCACGGCCATGAAATGACTCTTACCGCTACCGAAGCTCCCGTGCAGGTACGTCGCCTGGCTGCTACGGTTCTGGACCGCCGATCGGAGCAGGATCAGGGCTTCATCGAAGTGCTTGGCCA
>CAZUAH010001073.1:0-2686 GCA_964617665.1 uncultured Pirellulaceae bacterium | reverse complement strand
CCTGGCTCGTATGCTCAGCGGCTTGAACCGTCTCGGGGGATTCCTGGTCCGTTTGCCCAGGGTCGCTTGCCTTGGCCTGCGGCGTCGCGCGCACCGGTTTCGCATGCTTGTCATCCTGACCTGGCTCCGCGGGCGCGGATACCTGGGATTCGCGTCGGGCGGCCATCACGGCTTCAATGATCTCCCGAGCAGCTGATTCTTGCGCTTCGGGATCGAGGGCCGCCACCGAGTAGGCCAGCGCAGCCTGCCTCGAGGCGCGCTCGTGCGCGAATCGCAAGGCCGTCTGCATGGCTGTCACGCTCGCATACCGTGCCGACGGATCGAGCCTCGCGGCTTTCCACGCGACCTTGACCAGATCGACCGGAACACCTGCTGGCACGCGCTTCATGTCCACCAGTTTCTCTTCTCGTTTCCAGTCGTCCAACTGGAAGGGGGAGCTGGCGCGCTCCCACGCGAAGTCTCCTGTCAACACCTCGTACAGGATCAGTCCGAGCGCATAGATGTCCGCTCGATGATCGGCGCCGCGTGCGTCGCGTGCCTGTTCGGGCGCCATGTAGGCCGCGCTGCCCATGCCACGACTCGTAGTCGTCAATCCCATATCGCTGGCTGCCAGTACCTTGGCCAGCCCAAAATCAGCCACCTTCCAAGTACCGCCGCTGGTCACCATGATGTTGCCGGGCTTGAGATCGCGATGGACCACGCCTGCGCCGTGGGCCACCCGCACGGCATCGAGCACCCCGTCGAAGCACGGAAAGGACTCATCCAGCGGGGGGCGCGCCGTTCGCAGAATCTCCGACAATGGCCGCCCTTCGACGAGCTCCATGACCAGCGCCAGTCGTCCCGCGTCTTCGACCAGGTCGAACACACGCACGATGCACTGGTGGGCCAGGTCCAGCCCCAGGGTGGCTTCGCGTTCGAACCTCGCCCTGTATTCGACGTCCTTTGCCAGGTGGGCGTGCATGAGCTTGAGCGCCACGTCGCCACCTTGCTGTCGTGCCTTCGACGCGATTCGGTGACGCCCTCGGTAGACTACCCCCATCCCCCCTTCACCGATACGCCCCAGAATCTCGTAACTGCCAAGGTGATCTCCGACGGATTCTGCGTGAGCATCTCCTTCCCGACTCTGGCGACCGCCCATCGAGCTGTCCGCCCGCTGAGCCAGCTCCGAGACCAGCAGATCGTACTGTGACTCGGTGAGTACTCCGGAGTTTCGCGCCTGCTTCAGCCTCTCGAGCTCATCGGCGAAGTTTGCCATGTCGTTCGCTCCGGGCCCCGTCAGACCGCCTTGGTGGTTGTTGGGGAGACTACCATGGCTCCTCCGCTGGGCAGTCAGCCACGAGAGACGACGTGCGCCTGGCTGGTGCCTATCACGGCGTCGGCGGGGTCATTGGAAACCAGTACGCCTCCTGGGTATTCACGCGGCCGCCCTCTGGCCGACCACGTCCCCTGTCACGCGCACACTCACCCGTTCTCCATCTCCGCACCTTGTGATATCGTCCCCCGAGCGCAGGAGTAGAAGATGGCAAGCGTAGCGGACGAACTGAAGAAGTTCGCGGACCTGCACTCACTGGGGCTCATCAGCGACGAAGAGCTGGCGAACGCCAAGCGTGCCCTGTTGGAGCAGCTGAGCGGCGCCAGCAAGGGGGGTAGATCCAGCAGGGCAGCAAGCGACGACCCGAAGCCGGATTCAGTCGGAGGCTACAAGATCCTGGGAGAAATTGGGCGTGGTGGCATGGGCGTGGTGTACCGCGCACGCAACCGGATCTCATCGATGGCCCAGCGGCAAGGCGGGGATGTCGCGCTCAAGCTGATGAGTTCCGTGTTCGCCCAAGATGCTTCCTATCGGGCCCGGTTCGAGAAAGAGGCCAACGTAGGCATGGAGCTGGATCACCCAAACATCGTGAGGGTGGTCGACTTTGTCGAAGATGGTGGTCGCCTGGCGCTGGTCATGGAGTTTGTCGAAGGCTGTTCCCTCAAAGACCTGCTCCGACAACGCCCACCTTGGCCTCAGAGCCTGCCACGTTTCGAGGGCGTAGTCGACGCCATTCGATGCGCACATGAACACGAAGTCCTGCACCGCGACATCAAACCAGCGAACATCCTGGTGAGCGACAAGGGTCCCTGGAAGGTCCTCGACTTTGGACTGGCCAAGAACTTGGACGCCAAGGCCGACATGGGCCTGACCACATCGCGCCAAGGTCTCGGCACGGACGCATACATGGCCCCTGAGCAGGCCATGAGCGCCAGAACGGCGGACGAACGCGCGGACATCTTCTCCCTCGGGCTGGTTCTGTACGAACTTCTGACAGGACCCTACCCCTGGGGTGATCTCGAGTCCCACTACGAGCTGATGGACTTCAAGAAACAGGAGCGGCTCGTTCGGCGCCGCCCTCCCCCAGGAGGTGTCCATCCCGATCTGCTGGATGTGGCGTGGCGGGCATGTCGGGCGAGCCCAGATGACCGTTTCGACAGCGTCACGGCACTGCAGACCTCCCTGAGCCTGACACTTCGTCGAGCGACCCTCGAGGCCAGGCTCGGTCGGTCTGTTGTGCTCAACGATTCGGGACGTTCAACAAGGGAGGCCGAAGATCGGCTTGCTGCCGAAACCAAGGCAAGGCGAGACGCGGAAGAGAAAGCCAAGCGGGAAGCGGAAGCCAGGGCAAATCGCGAAGCCAAGGCGAAACGC
>CAZUAH010001072.1:0-2729 GCA_964617665.1 uncultured Pirellulaceae bacterium | reverse complement strand
CAGAGGTATAATCCATTCCTTGTTCTCGGGAAATAGAAATTACGCGCTTCCTAAGATGCCCCGCTTCCCGTCGGCGCGGTTGCTCTTCGGGCGTTTTCTCGTTATTAATGACGGGCGACAATATCCATATTTTAGGTATGAAGGGTAGACGACAATGCCGCTGATCACCGTGCGTGAACGGAAAAAAACCAAGAACGGGTTTGTAGCGACCGTCAGTTTCGACCACGAAGGCGAGTACGAAGCCAAGATCCGCAATCCGTTTGGCGAAGCGGAAGAACTTCGGCTGGAGTGGTACTTCGAAGAGCATCTGCGGTTTCCCTTCACGCAGTACGTTGAAGCACGGGAGGCCGCGGCCAGTGTCGTCAAATACGGCGAATCGCTGTTCGAGCAGGTTTTCAAGGACCAGGAGGCGCACGGGCAATATCTCGGCTTCCGCAAGTCGGGGGTTGGGCAGCTGCGGTTCGAGATTGCCGGCACGCCCGAATTTCACGCCTTGCACTGGGAGTCGCTGAAAGACCCGAAGTTGCCTCAGCCGTTCGTACTCCAATCGCCCATGGTGCGGAAAAACCTGAAGCCTCAAGCGGTCGAGGCGGCGGTGCGTTGGTCGCCCGCTATCAACGTGCTGGTGGTCACGGCTCGTCCGGGTGCCGCGAAAGACGTGGGTTACCGCACGATTTCCCGGCCGTTGGTCGAGGCTCAGCGGCAGGCACGAGTCCAGTTGCGGATCGAAATCCTGCGGCCGGGCACGTACGAAGCCCTGGTTAGGCACCTGGAAGACAAGAAGAGCGAGGGCGAAGGTGGCGGGTTCTATCACGTGATTCACTTCGACATGCACGGGGCGCTGCTCACGTTCGATCAACTTGAGAAAGGGGAAGAAACCAACCGTTGGCTGTTTAAGGACCCGCGTTACGCGCGGGGAAATATCGAAGCGTACGAGGGGGAACGGGCGTTTCTGTTCTTCGAGGGGCCGGAAGAGGGCAAGTCGGACCCGGCCGAGGCGGGCGAGTTGGCTCAATTGTTGATCGGGCATCATGTGCCGATCGCCATCCTGAACGCGTGCCAGTCGGGCAAGCAGGTGGGGGCCACCGAAACCAGCCTCGGGTCGCAGCTGTTGCAGGCGGGAACGCAGATGGTGTTGGCCATGGGATACTCGGTCACCGTTTCGGCGGCCGAATTGCTGATGAAGACACTGTACGAACAACTGCATGCCGGCGAGCACCTAACCGAGGGCATCCGACGGGGCCGGCTGGAATTGTGGAACAACAAACAGCGGCGGGCGTACTTCAATCAGCGGGTCGAGCTGGAGGACTGGTTGCTGCCGGTGGTCTACGAGAACCGCCCGCAGAGGTTGGCGGTGCGGGAGTTCACCCCCGAAGAACGGCAGGCGTATTACGCTCGCCAGGCACGCCAGTACCGGGCACCGAAGACAACGTACGGTTTCGTGGGCCGCGACGTGGACGTGCTGCGAATCGAGCGACGGGTGCTCGAACGCAATCTGCTATTGATCCGCGGCATGGGCGGGGCGGGCAAGACGACATTGCTGCACCACCTGGGCGCATGGTGGCAGGCCACGGGTTTTGTCGACCGGGTGTTCTACTTCGGCTACGACGAACGGGCCTGGAACCGCCAGCAGATCATGGACACCGTGGCTCGTGATCTACTGGAGGACGAAGAATATCGAACGGTGTTTCAGCCAATGAGCCTCGACGCCCAGCAGGCGATGTTGGCCGAGCGGCTGCGTGGGCAGCCTCACCTGTTGGTGCTGGACAATCTGGAGTCGATCACGGGAGCCGAACTTGCCCTACAAAATACGTTGCCCGAGAAGGAGCGCGACGACGTTCGAAGCTTTTTGAGCGAACTGGCCGGGGGCAAGACGTACGTGCTGTTGGGATCTCGGGGCGGTGAACAGTGGCTTGCCCCGGGGACGTTTGATGACAGTGTGTACGACCTTCCCGGGCTCGATCCCGACGCGGCGTCCACACTGGCCGATCTCATCTTGCACCGGACCAATGCGACAGAGTACCAGGACGACCTGGGCTTGCGCCGGCTGCTACAGCTGCTCAACGGCTACCCGCTGGCGCTGGAGGTAGTGCTGAACAATCTGTCGCGACAAACCCCTGAGGAAGTGCTCGACGGCCTGGATGCGGGCGAAGTCGACCTGGATGCCGCCGACGCGCAGGAGAAGACCAAGAGTATTTTGAAGTGCATCGAATATTCCCACAGCAACCTATCGCCGGAGGCTCAGGGGCTACTGAATTGCCTGGCGCCGTTCACTTCTGTGGTCAACGTGGCGCTGCTCGGGCAGTACACCGAAAAACTGAAAGACCAGCCGGCGCTGGCCGAACTGCCCTTCAACCGCTGGCAGGAAGTGCTACAAGAGGCCGCGAACTGGGGGCTGCTCACGCCACATGCGGAAGTTTCGGGATTTGTCGAGTTGCAGCCAATTTTTCCCTACTTCCTCCGCGCGAGGCTCCAGTCGGATGATCAAACGCCCGTACGTGAGGCGGTGGAAACGGCTTTCAGAGAACACTACGACGGTCTCTGCGGGACGTATTATCAATTATTGACGTCGAAGGAACCGCAGGAGAAGCACACGGGGGTCGTTTTGACGGGGCTCGAGCATGAGAACATCCATCGCGCCCTGCATTTGGACCTCAGGGATCGTGTATCGTTTCTTAGTACTGTCGCAGTACTACACACTTACGTTGATGTGACTCATCAAGAGGAAG
>CAZUAH010001071.1:0-2734 GCA_964617665.1 uncultured Pirellulaceae bacterium | reverse complement strand
AAGAAGGAATTTGGACTAGCAAATCTGGGGCCGAACGCTATTGCTCCCGACCCCTCTTTACCCGCACGCTCGCCCTGAAGGGCGTGAGCATCGTGGACGGGGCCCCGTGCGTGCTGCTGGCCTACGACGCGGGACAAGGCTCGTACAAGATTATCATGGAACCGAAGCCGGGTAGGAAGGTGACCAACGTCGGCACGAACCACTACTTGGGGGAAATGGTTATTGACCTGAAGACGCCTTGGCCCCACACGATGACACGCGGGACGTTCATCATCAACCAGAGGCAGGTGCACGACCCGCCGACGACCAACAACACGATCAGCCAGCGGCGCCTCACGATAGACTTGGTGCCCGATAAGAAGTTCTGACCCCGGCGGGCCAGCTAGACACCGGATCGTTTCTTGGCGTGTTCCGCCCTTCACGAGTTTTCAGGTCAGATTGGCCGTTCGGAATCGCAGCAACTGTCCTTCGCGACTCAGGACGGTTAGACCTTGGCGCACGACTCGCCCCCAGTTTCTGACACAGGAGTCGTCGTCATGAGTCACGAACGGCATTGCCCCGAGCGAAACATGTCACGCCCACCTTGTGCGGTTTCGGGCGACAGGCCAAGGAGCGGATGTCCTCATTTGGTCGACGCATTTCCGCCCTGTACACGGAGAGTTGCCATTCGGCGGTCGCGGCAAATCAGATTGATTCGTGCCGGAGGGCTGTCGGACATCTGAAGTTATCGTGAGCAATGCAAGATTGGCGAGGTGTCCGCCACCTCCGCGCCTTAGCGATCGGTCGAATGACACCAAGATCTCCTACTTCGGCTCTTGGCCGGCGGGGCAGCGCGAGGTTCTTGGTCGGATCTGTACCGGCGTAGCGGTGGCATGGTGGGATTGGAGCGGCGTCCAATGTGTTCGCACGCCCGACGCCGACGGTCCATCCGTCAATTCTTTCGGACATCCGTGAGGATATTGTTACTTCCCAGACCTTGACAGGCAAGGGCGTATCCGGCATGGATGCCGGATCTCTGCGGGCGTGCGGTAGTCTGTTGGGTGGGCGAAGGATTCAACCCGTTGGCGATTATGAGTGAGCGTCGGTAGACGCACGCCGGTTCGCGAGCATCGCCGGCCAGTTTCGAAGCGCGTGCAATCTCAATCGCCAGCGGCCGAACATGATTGCCACCTTGGCAAGAGCTGAAATACCCAACAGTGCCACGCGGAACGGAAACACATGCGGCGACGATGGCAAGCCACCCCGGTTAGCATACCGCGTCGCCGCGTCGGAAGTCAGCGCCAAAGCCTGAGACGGCGACGCGTGGGCTGTCAGAAAACTCGGCACCCCGTCGTCTGTGTCTGTCGCGAAGTCAAGGACATCGTCGATGATCTGGCAAAGCATCACGATTCGGTACAACGTTTCGAGGTCTGCGTCGCGGTGTGTCGCCCGGATGCCGTCCTCGATCGTCAAGTTTTCAAGGGCCGTCGCGGCGATTATTCCCAGCGACAGTCGGACGACCGATTCCCGATATGCCTGAACCTTCCTGTGCTGCCGAACGTCGCCGCTGGGCGACGGACGTCGATTCTCAAGATCGCGCAACCGGTTTATGTATTCGTTTACCGCCACGCTGGTTCGAGCTCTATCGAGTAGCCGCCGGGTTGCTCGGTATTCCTGACGCGAAAAATCATTGCCGTCGAAGAAGTCATTCGCGCAGGCACCGAAATCGAGCAGCGACGCGAGGGTCTCGAACGTGTGTGATGACAGGCGCCGCGAATTCCGTAGCACTTGGACGGTGTCGAATGCCATAAGACAGAGGACGCGCAGCGGAGTTTTCGGTCGGGCGGAAACGAACAACGGCAATCCGCGCAAGAAGCTGACCATGGCGGCCAGGCTCGCCGCGAGGCGGCCGGGCCGTGGTTCGGTCCTTTCAACGTCGCATTTGACCGGAGAGACCATCGGCCTGTCTTCTTGTCTCAATGCGTCAGACGTAGCACAGAATAACTTCGCGAGGACACCGCCAGCGAATCGGTACAAGATCGCTGACACCGCGGCTCACGACCAGACGCGTTGCGCCGCATTGATGGCTCAGGTAGTTGTACGGGTAAATGACTGCTCCGGGGAACAACCGGTCGCGGAACTCGAACGCAACGAACTGGCAGCCATGCAGGTGTCCGGCCAGAACGAGGTCATAGCCAACGCGTCGCGACGCCTTCCAGATCCGCGGGTTGTGCGCGCAGAGCACTCGAACGTCACCGGTTGGCTGCGCAGCGAAGCCGGGACCGAACACTGAGATCACGCGAGAACGGTGCCGGACATCGACACCGCCGTCATGAATCCATGCGCCGCCACCGTTCATGACCGCGTCGCGTACTCGGCTGAAGCCGACGCGGTTGTCGTGGTTTCCACCGACCGCGAGCACTGGCCCGAATCCGGCAAGCTGCTCGACCATCACTCGCAGGCTACCGAGTTCGGATGAGCTATCAACCAAATCGCCCCCGAGGAGCACGGCATTCGCGTTGCAGCGGTGCGCGGCGTCGACCACCTGCGTCGCGAGGTCGCCGGATCTGCCGCCGTGCAGGTGGACATCGCTGACGTACATCAAACGACACGCGTTGGGGCACGGCGAAAGCCGCTCCTCACGAACATGCAGCGGCGCGTTGAGTCCGATTTCCAGCGGACCGGCAAGCATATCATTTTCCCCACCGCACTAAAATTCCGTTGGCGCGGTGCAGGCGGTTGTGAGGCTAAGCTC
>CAZUAH010001070.1:0-2738 GCA_964617665.1 uncultured Pirellulaceae bacterium | reverse complement strand
AACGTCGACGTTCACCCTGATTGTGATCGATGACCACTCTCGGTATGTGGTGGGCCACGGGGTGGATGACGCCGAGCGAGCCGACATGGTCATACAGACCTTCACCGACGCGGTCATGCGCCATGGCAAGCCGGAGATGGTGATCCACGACAAGGGGTCGGCGTTCTGGTCGTGGCGTGGGATCAGCCGGTTCACCGCCCTGTTGACGGAGCTGGACATCGAGCAGATCCCCGCGGAGCACAAGGAGTGGAACGGAAAGATCGAAGTGTTCAATGCCAACCTTCAGAAGGAGCTTTTCAACGCGCATCGGTTCTACGATGTGGCCGAGATGAAGCGCCGGCTAGCGAGCCATCTGTACTGGTACAACCACCGTCGGACCCACCATGCGTTGGGGGGGCTGTTGGTCCCCGCAGATCGCTATTACGGGCGAGTAGAGGAGGTGATGGCCCGCATCGAGGCGGGGGCGGGGGCTGATCTCCACACCGACCTGCTCGACCTGCGAGACCGGGTCCTGGAGCTGTTCAAGGTGGTCAGCGTCGACGGTCAAGCCGAGGTGTGGCTGATGGGCCAGCGGCTGCTGACGACCGCATCATAAGAGGTGGTCCGGCGGCGGAACGGGTAGAGGAGGGATTCCAACATCCAAATCCTCAAATCCACAGCCGGACCATGCTTACTGTATTCTCGAAGAGCCCCGCCGTCTCGTCTTCCTTGACCGCCGGGCTCCTGCTCGCCAGCCTGCCCTTGCTGGCCTGTCTCGATCTTCCCCGTCCAACCGCCACCGCCGTCATTCTGGCGACGGGGAGTTCACGGTCTCGCGCCTACGAGGTCAAGGCCGCTGTCGAGAGCGCCGTGGCGGGCTTGGTCCACCTCCGGGTCGTCCGCCGTCACCCCCTGTCGTGCCGGAATCAGACGCTTCGGCCGCGCTCACTCGCGAGGTTCTGCGCTACGTGATGGATCACCCTGGGTGTGTCCACGGCACCCCCAGGCGACGTCGCTACAGCGACGGGTTCCGACTCTTCACGCTCGAGCAGTGGGCGAAGCACAACAAACTCGAGCTGCCCGCCTTCACCAAAGCCACGCAGCTCCCGAAGGCCACCTTCAGAGACTGGCTGCGTGGCGGTCGTGACGCGATCGCCAACCTAAAACGCCCCAACATCACCTTGATGTCGACCGAGAGGGCCAAGGGGCCACGCATCGAGTCCGTGTTGGCCGCCTACAAGACCTGGGATGGCTCGTTTCCTAGCTTCTGCCACCACGTTCAATACCAACTCCGGATCCCCTGGAGTCCGACCACGCTGAGCGACATCCTCGATGTACACGGTCTGCGCAAGAAGAAGCGTCGCCGGGGTCGGCGCCCCGATGAAAAGGCCCTCCGGGGCCAGTTCGAGACCTTCTTCTCCGGGGCACAGTGGGCTGGTGACGGCTCTCCGTTATCCCTGTTCATCGACGGCGTGACGTACACCTTCAACCTTGAGCTGAACGTCGACACCCACACCGGCGCCCTCGTGGGGATCTCCCTACGCGACGAGGAGGATGGTGCCGCGGTCACCGAAGCCTTCGGCGATGGGGTCGCCACCACTGGCGCTGCGCCCATCGCGCTCCTCCTGGACAACCGCTTCAGCAACCACACCGACGAGGTCATCGACGCCCTCGGAGACACCATGAAGATCCGGCGCACCCATGGCCGACCAGAGAACGGTGCTCACGTCGAGGGAGCCTTTGGCCTCTTCCAGCAGATGGTGCCAAAGATCGTGCTCGACACGCTCGAACCCCACGAGCTCGCCAGAGGCATCCTAGGGTTGGTGGTCCAGACCTGGGCCCGTACCCTGAACCACCGACCCAGAGACGACCGTGACGGCCGCAGCCGGTTCCAGCACTACACCGATGACGAGCCCACCCCCGAAGAGGTTGAAGCCGCGAAGGCTGCCTTGGCTCAACGTCTCCGTAAGCAGGAGCTGGCACGCAAGACCCGCACCGCCCGGCTCGACCCGGTAACCCGCGAGATGCTGGAACGGGCGTTCGAACAGCTCGACCTGGCCGACCCCGACGGCAACATCCGAGACGCCATCGCCGGTTTCCCACTCGACGCGATCCTTGCCGGTCTGGCGATCTTCGAGGCGAAGCATGAGCGTGGGACGCTGCCCGAAGGCGTTGGCGGCCTCTACCTCAAGGGCATCGTCCGCAACGTCGCTGACGAAGACGAGGGGCTCCTCATCGCCGAGAAGCTGTGGCAAGCACGGCGAGCGGCCGGCGACTTGGTGCTTCGCCGTCTCGATGACGTGCTGGTGGACAACGAAGAGGATGCCCTCGACACGTTAGATCTGGTCCGTCGCCTCACCGACCTCGCCATGGCCACCGACCGCGCCCTGGACCGCGTCTTCTGGCTTCGCGCCCTCGCCGACACCATCACCGTTGAGCCCTCCGAAGAGCATGACACCCTGTTCATAATCGCTGTGCGCCGCATCCACAGCACGCATCGAGTCCCCAAGACGTTGCGCAACATCGCCACGCGCCGCCTCGCAGCCATGGTGCGCCCGATCAGGTAGCACCGTGGGGAACTGCGAGAGGAGGGAGGTCAACCGCGGTTACCTTCCGCCCACCGAAAACGGCCGTCTGCGCAGATTTGGCCACCCGGAGAGGTGGGAGGCCACAGCTGGTTTCCTTCCTCCACCCGGGGCGTCAGGCCAAGCCGATGACGGTGTCCGGTGTTTCTTGACGGTAGGGGGTTGACATGCGCA
>CAZUAH010001069.1:0-2741 GCA_964617665.1 uncultured Pirellulaceae bacterium | reverse complement strand
CCGAGCCGCTACTTCATGGCCACGCGCTCGCAGAGTGCGCCGCCGGATCCCGCGGCCTCCCTGATGCAACCCACCAGCCGTCCGTCTTCCGACTCTGGAGGCGCGATCGGGTAGGCGTGGCTGCTCATCAGGCAGCAACCCGTGTTTCTCGGACCCGTCGTTTACGACGGAAACACGGGCGCGACGTGGACCGCTGACCCATGCACTCATTTTGCAGACCATTGGGATTTGTCTTGTATTTTGGATACGAAACGGTATTTTGTAATCAGGCTCTCGCCTCGATTACCACGCCGCACGGGAAATGACACTTACTATGTGCCTCCGAGCCCTTTCCAGAGACCACTTGCATAAGGACCCTTCCGTCATGACTACCTCACGCACTGAAAGGCAGAACAACCGCATGTCCGCTCAAACCATCGCTAGACGACAGTTTCTCAAGTCCACCGTCGCGGCAGGAGTCGGTTTAACCATCCTTCCCAGCGGCGTATGGGGTGGCACCAACGCACCCAGCAACAAATTGAACGTCGCCGTCATCGGTGCGGGCGGACGGGGCCGAGCGCACTTTGGGGCCATCAAGAACGAAAACATCGTCGCGCTGTGCGACGTGAACGAACAAACTTTGGCGCAGGCCGCGAAGACGTTTCCTGATGCGAAGCATTACGTCGATTGGCGAAAGTGTCTCGAACAGAAAGACATCAACGCGGTCGTCTGCAGCACAACCGATCATACCCACGCCTTCATATCCTGCTGGGCGCTCAACCGCGACATGCACGTGTACTGCGAAAAACCGCTGGCCAATACCGTTGAAGAGGCCCGTGTAACTCGTGAAAAATGGCTAGCCAAGAAGGACAAACTTGCCACGCAAGTTGGAACGCAACGTCACGCGCATCCGAACTTCGATCGCGTACGCGAGATGATTCTGGATGGTGCAATTGGAACCTTGCAGCATGTTCATGCTTGGGGCAATCGGGAGTTGCGTTATAACACGAAGTACTTTCCGCCCGCCGGCGATCCTCCCTCACATCTGCACTACGACCTCTGGATCGGCCCGTCGCCGATGCACCCCTACAATCCCGCGTACTTCGGCGGCTGCCTGAAATGGAACATGTTCTGGGACTTCGGCGGCGGTCAGATCGGCGACATGGGAAGCCATACGATGGATTTGGCCTGGTACGGCATCGACGCGGAATTGCCCACAACCGCCGAAGCGTTTGGCGAGGACTTCAATCCCGACATTACGCCTGTCGACATGACCGCAACCTTCGATCATCCTGCCAACGATTGGCGTCCGGCAATCAAGCTCACCTGGTATCAGGGAGCGCACGGCAACGAGGCAAAGAAAATGGATCCGTACGGCAACGGCCACGGTGCCCTGTTCGCGGGCGACAAGGCCAAGTTGGCTGCCGGCTTTCGAAACCACAAGCTCATCCCGCTCAAAGAAGGCGGCAGCCTGGACCACTACACGCCGCGACCGGAATCGGAGCGGATTCCGTTCATGGGCGGATTCCAGGATCAATGGGTCAATGCATGCAAAGGCGATTTGAAGTGCGCTTGTGACTTCAAATACAGCGGCGACGCCATTGAACAGATGCTGTTGGGCTTGGTTGCCTATCGAGTTGGCCAGAAGATCGAGTACGACGGCAAAACCGGGCGAGTGACCAACTGCGACGAAGCGAATGAACTGCTGAGCCGCAAGTACCGCAAGGGTTGGGTCCTGGACGGATAGCCGAAAGACCCGTCGCAGAACAGGCAACGCCGAAGCCCGCACGGGACGATAGCCACGTCCCGTGCGTGGAGGGCCGGTATCTCTGCGCCGTCTTGCATCCTTGGCCTTCTCGCGAGATGAGTCTCCTGCCCTGTCTGTCAGAGTGGAAATGGCGCCGGGGCAAGCGGCGGATCACCTTCCCCGCACATACTTCACGAGCTTCCCTTCACGCGTGAGCGAAATCAATCGGTGCCCACCCGGGGTCTTCGGTATTCTCCATACCATAACCGACCAGCCTTCTCCTGCCTTTTTGGCTGTGTACTCGGCCCGATCGGCCCAAGTCTCTTTGTCCGCGACGAGGATCTTGGCAATCTCAATCGCCCTAGCCTCATCAATCGCCTTTGGTCGTTCAAAACGGGTTTGCGTCTTTCCGCCGTAGCCGAACACGAGCGTCTCTTTGTTCAGTTCGACGAGTTTCACTTCGAACGGTTTGCCCACACGCCCTTTCTCCGAAGTCTTACACGTCAGAACGAGCGTTGGTGGCAAAGCGTCCCACCGCACGTCCCAAGTACCAGCCCTGCTGTCTCCCGCAGGGCCAACGTACCGCCACTGGTAGGTCCCATCTGCCCGGAACGTGATTTCGCCATCGCAGGGGCCGCAGCCATCCCAATCACCGCGCAGAAGCCTCTCTAGTGCGACAAGAGTCTCCGCAGACTCGTCGGCAGACCACACCGAGGCACCATTTACTAGTCCAAGTACCATCGTCAGAAAGAAAACACACACCCTTGGTATTTTGCCGTTCATTCGTTTCTCCAACTTTCAAACTGCAAAGTCACCGTTTCGAGCCCACGAATGTGAGAAATACGTCACATATAGAATGACGAAACATAGCGGACTTGGTTTCTTGGGCGCCAGGACGCGAATGACGGAACCGAGCATGTCGCGCGCGGCTATCTTCGACATCCAACCGCACCATTCGTAGCACATCCGGCGGCGCACTCTGCGAGCGCGTGGCCATGAAGTAGCGGCTCGGATT
>CAZUAH010001068.1:0-2746 GCA_964617665.1 uncultured Pirellulaceae bacterium | reverse complement strand
TCTCCGTGACCCAGACCTTCAACTCCGACCTGACCTGGAACAGTCACGCACAATACCTGGCATTATCAACTCCTTGATTTCATTGAAAAAGGTCTCGTTGATTTCCTGAATTGACCCCCTTGAGCACCAGTTTTCCCGTCTTGTGGAGGTGCTCGACGATGCCGCGGACCGGCTCCGCGTCGAGATCCACGCGTCGGATCTCCCACGGTGCCCAAGGCACGACCTGCTCCTTGGGCAGCAATCCGCTGGAGACCAGGCGCTTGATCGTCGTGGGGCTCACATTACAGTACTTCGCGGCCTGTCCCATGCTCAGGATCTCGGGATCCGGCTTGGAGCGTTTCTGGCCGGGGATGCCGTGGTTGCGCCGTGCGGTGGCCACGCGCTGCTGGTTCCAGCGCTTGCCCTTGCCGGTGCGGCGGCCCAGCTTGACCAGCACGTTGGCGATCTCGTCGTCGCCATACCGGACAGCCATCTTGCGAATGATCTCCAGGTCCGCGTCCGTCGTCTTCTGCCCCACACCGGCCTTAGGCTTGTCCATCTCGAATCGGGTGTGAGCGCCACCTTTCCAGTGGATGACGAAGCGCAGCGTGCTCGTTGCCTCGTCCAGGTCCACGATGACCTCCTCGATCACCGTCCGGACGATCTTCTTCTTCAGCTCCATCGGACAGCGGTCGCCGTACCAGACCTGCTCGAACTGCTGACCGAGAGTCATGACGGTCTCTTGCTCCTCATCGCTCAGCGGTTGGGCTTGTTGGTCCAACTCGGCGAGCGTGGCCTTGACCTTCTCGACCTGCTCGAGCTTGTCGTTCCAGCGCTGCTCGAGGGCGGTGGCCACGAGCCGGTTCCGTGGGTCGACCTCGTCGTACTGCTCGAACGCTCTCTGGGCCTCGTACTTCAGCTGCTGTAGCTGTAGTGCCAGGGCCTCGCAGCGCTCGTCGTCCGCCGCGCGAAGCCGCTCCACGGCCTCGAGGCTGGCCTCGACACCCAGCGGCGAGAGCACGCGCAGCAGCTCCCGGCTGAAACGCCGGTCCACGGTGCGGCCGCCGAAGCTGATGCAGTAGCTGCCGCCCGCGCTGAAGTCGCCCTGGCACAGGTACCGCGCCGCCGTCCCGCTCTTGCCCCAGTACCGCACGTGCAGCCGTCGTCCGCAGCGGCCACAGCGCAGCAGTCCGGCCAGTAGTCCGTGGCCGGCGCGGACCGATGCGACGGTCTCGTCCTTGTCCCATCCATGGCTGTTGCTGCGCATCCGTTCAAGGTTTTCCTCGTAGGCCTGCCAGGAAATATAACCTTCATGGTGATCGCGGATGAAGACGCGGCAGTCCTGCGGCCGGTTCGGCGCGCCCTGGCGCCGCACCAGCCGTCCATCTCGTAGGACCGTTTCCGTCGGCCGCCGTCCGTACACGTACGCCCCGGCATAGAAGGGATTGCGCAGCACGCTGTCGACGAAGGCATGCGTCGGCAGCTGCCAGACGATCCCCATCTTCCCGTTGACGGATTTGTTCACCGGCAGCTGGATCCCCTCGTCGTGGAACCACAGAAACGTCTGGCGAATGCTCCACAGCTCCCGGAACTTCTGAAACACCAGCGTCATGGCCTGCTGGACGCGCTGGTCCGGGTCCTTGACCATCTCGCCCGACGGATCGCGAACATAGCCCGGAGGCAGCAGCCGCACCAGCTCGCCCCGCCGTGCTTTCGCCTCCATCCCCTGCTGCATGCGCTGCTTGAGTACGTTGAGCTCGACGACACTCATCGTGCCCTTGATCCCCAGCACCAGCTGGTCGTCCATCGAGCTGAGGTCGTAGACCTGGTCCCCGTCGCCGATCAGGGTATTGAAGACCCGGCAGACTTCCATCAGGTGGCACCAGTCCTTGTCCGTACGAGACAATCGGGAGGCTTCCCGGCTCAGGATGATGCCCACCTGACCCAAGGCAACCTCGCCCACGAGGCGGTCGAATCCCTCCCGCGGGGGAGCCCCCACCGACGCGCTGGACCCGAGGTCGTGATCGAGCACCTCGACCTGCCCCCACCCCAGATCCCTGGCCCGGTGCTTCAGGTCGTACTGCAAGCGCTGGCTCTCGAGGTTTTCCCGGACCTGCTTGTCGGAGGACTGCCGCAGGTAGACCACGGCCTTCCGGCCCAGGTGCTCCGGCTTGATCTTGTGCCGCCAGCGTCTATCTCTCATCGTCTCCGCCCTCCGTTTCCTCCTCACTGTCGTCCTCGACCACGGCCAGCAGGGCTGTCGCCATCAGCGTCACCAGCTTTTTCTTGTTTTTCGGAGACAGCTGAATCGGAGGCAGCGTGTCGCGTTCTCCTCCGATGCCGAGTTCGAGCTGGTCCACGTTGTCCTCCTCCTGCCGGGCAAGTGTCCGACCGGACGAGCGTACCGCTCGTGGTGTGCGACTCGTCGTCAGCGCCCGCCACCACAGGCGTCAGGAGCGTGACCAGGGCAAGCAGGGCTCGGACGCTGATGGTTGCCTGCGAGGACAGGACCACATTCGAGGCTGCTGGCGACAGCATCCACGACGGGATCTTCAGGCGTCTCCCCACCAGGTCCGTCACGGTGACGGCGCCCGCCCCGCGGCCGGGGCGGGCGCCGGCCCCCCGCGCCGCGGGGGGGGGGGGGCCCCCCCCCCCCCGGGGGCCGGCAGACGACCTCCAGCTCCCGTCCATACAACGGATGAAAGGGGTAGTGGACCGTAGCTTTCGAACTGAGGGTATCGTGACTGAGGGTTGTGGAATCCCCACG
>CAZUAH010001067.1:0-2750 GCA_964617665.1 uncultured Pirellulaceae bacterium | reverse complement strand
CCTATTGACCATCGCGGTAACCAAGCCGGGCGAAGCGGTCTTCAGCAAGATGTGGAAACTCCGCGACGGACATGCCGCCGATTTGAAGGCGGGCCCGGAATGGTCGTATCCGTCGGCCATCGAGCACGGAGGCAAGTTGTTCGTCGTATATACATCGGAGAAGCATCACTGCGCGTTGAGTGTGATTCCGACCGCGTCGATTGCCACCGGGGACTGACGGGAGAGGAGAGCTCGATCCGTACCTGCCGGACATCCTTTCGTTTCCCGGCCCCGGGTGAGGCGGATTTCGATGAACGGCTCGGTTCGTGTACGATTCAATTCCAATTTCAGTCAAAAACCGGGCGAGCCGTGTTGAGTGATTTGGCCCTTGCCGAGGTGACGGTCGCGATCGAGTGGGAGGCTTGGCAGATAGACGGAGCAGACCAGCACTCCATCATCGCCGATCCGCTCTTCGTTGACGCGGCCAGCGGTGATTCTCGCCTGAAGCCACACTCCCCGGCATTGAAACTCGGATTCAAGCCGATTCCGCTCGCAACCATCGGTCCCTATCCGGATGACGCGCGGGCTACCTGGCCAATCCAAGAAGCCGAAGGGGTCAGAGAACATCCCGAATGGCTCACCCCCGTCGACATGGAGGAATAATCGCGTGGCACTATGCGGGATGCGACTCGTTCGACGAACAAAGCCCAAATCTCGCAAAGCTCAAACTCGCGTCAGCTCGCAGGCTATATCGTGGCGGCCGCCTTTTCGACTGCGCGACGCGATGAGGTCCGGGGACGTCGAGAATCGGATTAATGACCTACCTCAACTGCATCAGGTGTTGTCGTCCACAGTCACGAACGAAATCCGATTGCGCGCTCAGGACACGCCCTCATTTGTCACCTTGAGTATTTCGTTAGGCCTGAGACTAACCAAATTCGAGGTGTCGTCGCAGCCAGCATCAAGCAACGCTGAATGTTGGCAGAATGGAACAGTGTACTTCAGGTTCAGCGAGCGACGCGCCCCGAGGTTAGGCTTTTGGTCTGGCCACATTCATGTCGTGACGATTAGGTCGTCACTTGGGCAAGGCAGTCAACCCAAGTGTCCTTGTCCTACTTCACTGACTGGTACAGGTTAACGCGTTTTCGCCACAAATGGACGACAAACCGAGATGTGACCAAACCTAAGGGTTAGGCCCCTACAACGGCAAACGAACGGCGGCTAGATTGTGGAGACAGTCGCTTGCAGTACTGTGGAACCGTCTACGCCAAGGTGCGCCTCACATGAAAGCGAGGGATCCCACTCAGGAAGATCACCAAGCACGCTCCGAGTTTGTTCGGGAATTGGTGCACCGCTCCGGCGAGCACCATGTCGCGCCTACTGCATTTTCGAACGAACCCCCAAGGAGGATCGTGCAGTTCTGGAACGACCTGAATCAACTACCGAGGGACGTCGGAGAGTGCATCAGATCCTGGAGGAATCTCGAGGAGCAGGGATTCGAAGTGCTCCTATTCGACGATGACAGGGCAAGGAGCTTTATTACGCGACGATTGGGCCCGCGTTACGAAGAAGCTTATGACAGGTGCTATCACCCTGCGATGCAGTCAGACTACTTTCGGCTCTGCTATATCTTCGTGGAGGGTGGCTGCTACGTAGATGCTGACGATGTCTATCACGGACCTGCAATTGAACATCTCTTCAGCGATGGCCGGCTAAAGATTCAGCCCCTCTGCTACGACGTCTCGACGAATCAGATGGTACCGCCTTCAATCTTCACCGAGCCGGGCGCCAACGCCTCGAGTTGGATCTTCTACTTTAACAACAATCCGCTGATTGCCATACATGGGCACCCAGTTGTCGATCGGGCGCTCGCAAACGCCACCGAAGCCCTTGAGCGACCTAAAGCGGGTCAGTTACCAGACATCCAGTCAACTACGGGACCCGGCAACCTAACAAAATCGATCTTCCACCTTGCAGCGGAGCACGGCGACATAGAGCGAGCCTTGCTTGTGCTGCGTGACTGGGAAGACGTCGCTACAAGCGAATGGCCGCTCAGCTATAGGCACGACGCAAGGAACTGGAGGCTCTCGAACCAGCGAGACTATCGAGGATGACGACACGAGTGTACAACGAGGGCGAAAAGTGAATCTATCAAGGCCACTGCTGGCACCTTCGAAGCTTCTCTATCGCATCGGCTTGAAGTGCCGGAGGCTGCTGCCAAGGCAACAGTGCCATACATTCGGACCATCGAACGCGAAGCAACGGCAGAGGATAGAACGAATCTATGTCATCAATCTTGATCGCCAACCAGACCGCTGGATCGAGATAAGTCGGGAACTCGGCCACGTCTTGGATTCGTCGGGAGCAGAACTCGCGAAGCTGGCCGTGCGATACCGTGCCGTCGACGCTAGGAGCTTTGCGCAGCCACCACTTGAGGACCACGAGGTCGACCCCTTCTATACCCTCGGAGACCAGCTATTCGTGGAGCCCCAGCCGCGCGCCCTGCCGGACCGACTAGAACTCGATCGCCCGATACGAATGAGTCGACCTGAGATCGCGGTGGCGCGCTCACATATCGGCGTTTGGCGGCGAATCGCGGCGGGGAAGCACGCGTACGCACTCGTTGTCGAGGACGATGTCTGCTTCCAACGACGGTTCGCTCGACATCTAGATCGGGCGTGGGGTGAGATGGAAGCCGAAGGCAGCAAGACTCAACGATTCGACATCCTCTACTTGTCCTACAAGGAGGTGAAGCACGGGGCCCAGAAGAC
>CAZUAH010001066.1:0-2755 GCA_964617665.1 uncultured Pirellulaceae bacterium | reverse complement strand
GCTGTTCGGCTTTGCCGATATCGCACGCTATCTCGAAGTCGTAGGCCTCTGGCGTTTCGGTCAATACCACATTGTCGTAGTAGATGCTGGTCTCGACGCCGGGAGCGGCATAGAACTCGGGAGGCAACGTCAGTTGCAGGGGCCCAGCGTGATCGTCGGCTAAACAGGTCGCTGTGCAGAGCACGCAGGCAAAAAGGACCGCAATTCGCCCTCGAAGCCGAAATCGCCCCCATATGTCGAATCTGGCAGTGTTTTCCCTCACCGGTGCTCTCCTTCGGCTAATCTGCAGAGATTGATCGTCTCGGTGTACTCGCCACAATGGGCACGACTCCCAGGATAAGCGTCTGACGCCAAAGGCACAACACAATCCGGCCACGTCCCACTGCTTTCAGAAGTGCGAAGCATTGCTAGAATACTCTCGCGCCGACACCACCCGAATCCGGGTTTCGCCTCAATTCAAAGATCGCCGAACTGCCTCGCTAAGGAGAGAACCATGACCGCCAAGCCGACAAAGGATGAACTTCGCCTGCTATCGAGCCGTGACCGACTTCTCCATCTGATCTATACGCAGCAGCTTTCACGCGGCCTGCTGGAAGATCTTTTTGTCGTTGCCGAGAAGGCGAGAGGCATGTACGCGAGCGGTATTGGCGCCAAGTTTCTTCAGAACTGTCTGCCGAACAAACGAGCGCTCCTTTACTTTGTTCAGCCGTCGACTCGAACGTTCCTTTCTTTCCAATCAGCAGCCGAGATCTTGGGAATATCCACAGCTCGCGTGACCAGCACGTCGACGTCGTCGGAAGCCAAAGGCGAGACGCCGTTGGACACCGTACACGTTTTCGCCATGTATCATGACCTGATCGTCATGCGGTACCCGGAAGCCGGTTTCGCGTCCAAATGCGCTCAGTACTTCCGTGAGCGGGACTTGCCGAAACACATCATCAACGGCGGTTCGGGCATGGATCAACACCCCACGCAGGCACTATTGGACGTCTATACGCTGCACCGCGAGTTCTATCGCAAAGGTGGTATCGACGGCAAACGCATACTCGTGGCCGGCGATTTAGCTCGTGGTCGTGCGGTGAGGTCGCTCATCTACCTGCTGAGCAAGTTCGAAGACGTCAAAATGGATTTGGTGGCGCCGGCTTCGCTCGGTCTGCACGACGATATCAAGGAGCACATGCAGGAGAACGAGATGCCGTTCCGCGAGAGCGAGAACATTGGAGATTTCATCAGCGAAGCGGATGCCGTGTATATGACCAGGGTCCAGGACGAGTACGATGACGTCGAGCCGGGTGGCGAGCTGGACTACGATCGTTGCTCACTCACACCCGCGACACTTGACGCAATGAGTCCCAACTGTGCCATCTTGCACCCCCTTCCACGAAGAAGCGAGATTCCCGTTAGCGTCGATTCCGACTCGCGGGCTAGGTACTGGGAACAAGTGGAGAACGGCATGTGGGCTCGCGTGGCCTTGATTGCACACGTGCTTGAATGCGATCTCAGGATCAAGACTGCCTAGCGCACATTATCGTGTGCCGATCGGCAGGCGTTCTTCAGAACCGATGGAGTTCCGCGGTATGCGATGCGCAAGACTAGCGATCGTCTTGTTCGTTCTGACGGCGTCAGGTTCTGTCGGTTTGGCCGCACTCACGGACGCACAGTGCGAAGCGATCCGGGGCAAGCACACGGCGTACGGTCAGCAGTTGTGCGAACGGACATTGGAGGATGAGAAAGCAGGCGATCTGCAATTCGGGCTGGCTGGATTGTGGCTAAACAGTAAGACGGACGAGGCGAACGAGCGACTGCGGCAGGGGCTTGCCAAAGTAATCCAAGACGACCAGATAACGCCCGAGGTGGCGACACGGTTCAAGTGGGCGATGCGAGGCTGGCTGCGTGTCTACTACCTGTTCCATGATCGGAGCGCTTTCTATCCAGGCCGGCTGGCGGCCGACGTTCAACATCGGCTGGAGGAAACGTTCTGGAATTACGCTTGTGCCAAGAGCACCGTGGCACGAGCCAATCCCGAACACATCTGGTTCATCCAGGGCAGCGAGAACCACGACATGATGGATCTGAGCAACGCATTCTTGGCGTTGCAGGTGGTGTACGAATTACCGGATTTCCAGGACCGGAAAATGCCGGACGGCCATACGGCCGACGAACATCGGCAAGCATGGAACGAGTACTACAAGCTCTATTGCGACGAGCGAGCCAAAGGCGGCTTGTTTGTCGAGATCTCGCCGACCTATGGCAAGTATTTTCTACCGGAACTGGTCAATATCTGGGAATTCTGCGAAGAATCCGAGTTGCAGAAGAAGGCGGAGATGCTGCTCCATCTGACGTGGGCGGATTGGGCTGTGGAAGCTCTGGGAGGTGTTCGAGGCGGCGGCAAAACGAGGAGCTATCAGGGACACTACTCACAACGCGGCACAAGCGATTCATGGAGCGCAATGGGGCGAATCCTAACAGGCCAAGGCGATTGGTTCCCGACGCAGCATTACGAGGCGCAGTACGTACTGGCCACGACAAAATACCGCGTGCCGGACGTGGTTATCGACATCGCGCTCAATCCGCACGAACGCGGCCAATACGTGTATCAATCGCTGCGTCCGGCAAAGCTGGCGGAGACTCCAAACGAGAAAACCATGGACATCAGCGGCTACTGGATGGATGGGCAACATCCCCGCATGCTGCGATACAGCTACTGCACTCCGGACTACATACTCGGCTCATGGATGCTGGATCCACAAACGGA
>CAZUAH010001065.1:0-2758 GCA_964617665.1 uncultured Pirellulaceae bacterium | reverse complement strand
CTCTTGTTTTGCCTCAACTGTCGGCAGTGCGTTTTCGATAAGTCGACAGTGACACCATCTCGACCCATTGTCAATGACTTCTGCAACACCGGCTTATCTTGCGATTGCCGCTCCCGATTGACTTCCGCTAATATGCTTTAGTGGCAATCAACATGCCCCTTCTGAACTCCTCCTCTCCTCGTGCCGAAATCACGAAACAACGGCCCAAAATCCCAGTCTGTCAAGTGGTCACTCGTGGTGAGCGGGCAACCCGCCGAGCTTTCGGCGCCGTCACTCCCCTACTGCTCGGCACGGGCGGGAGATCCACACCTTGGAAAAGGAACGCCGGTCGTCCGTCCGGATGACCTGGCGACGCAACCGAAGGTGACCAAAGTCCTGTCGACGCTCTTCAGCCAGGCCCAGGCCAGCGAGGCGGCCGGCGCGATCGTCCCCTGGATCTGCGATGCGCTCAGCTCCCCGAGCAGCCGGAAGGCTTACCACGACGAGCTCAAATCATTCGTCCAACACATGGCCGATCTCGGCGTTCATCCGTTCGACGTGACCGGCGACCATGTCCGGGTTTTCAAGGAAGCACTTGTGCAATCCGGAAAGCGGCCCGCGTCGATAGCGAGAGCCTTGTCGGTAATCCGCGGAACATACGAACAGTTCGGCAAGAAAGGACTCGTCCCGTGGAACGTTGTCGGCGACATCCAGGCCGTGTCAGCCCCGCGCGTTGAGAAGAACACCACGCCGGCGATCGGCGAGCACGATGCTTGCCGGATGCTGCACGCCCCAAACACGGATACGGTGGTCGGGGCTCGCGACCACGCGCTTTTGTTTGCGTACTTTAAGACAGCGTGCCGAAGCTCGGCTATTGCCAAGGCGAAAGTTGGCGATCTTGAACGAAGCGACACCGAATGGTTCATCCGCGTAACGGAAAAAGGCAAGAAGGAGCGTCGGCTGCCTTTGCTGGAAGCGACGCCCGCAGTTCTGCACTGGCTGCAGGTTGCGGGAATCGAATTGACCGACCAGGACAGTCCCCTCTTCCCGGCTGTCGAAAAGGATCGGCGGACACCGACAAGGCGGCATCTGACGACAAGGACGATCCTGCACATCATCAAGAAGTACGCGAAGCGAGTCGGCCTTAAGGTCACCGATCCGAAGCGGCGTGCAATCTGCACGCACAGCCTTCGCAAGACCTCGGCCGTAAACGCTCTCCGGCACGGTGCTCACGTGCATCAAGTGCAGCAGTGGCTTGGGCACTCGGATATTCGTACCACCCAGGAATACATTGCATATAAGGAGGAGGACATTGAGGCAGCCGCGAGGAGGTGTCAGATACGCTGATCGGGGCCTTCGTTTCCCTCCATGGCATTTTGTCGCTTATCTTGCTCCTCGCAATAGCGCCAGGCATCAACAGTTTTCTGAGTGTCACTGAGCGTTTGTCTTCTGTAGTCTCTCTATCTCCGCTGCTTCGCGTGCCATAAACTCGTAGCGTGCTCTAACTAACCTGTCGATTCTGCGTAACAGTTCCTTGCGAATCTCCCCACTCAGCAGGTCATCCGAGGCCACTCTCTTCTTCAACTTCAGCAACTCATTCCAGTCATCAATATCAGTATCCTCAGAGTAGGAGTCTGGACTCTTTCCGAGCGCATCCAACCTCTCCAACTCCGCCAAGGCATCTGCTGTCCTGATGTTTAGCGAACGTTGAGCCCTTTGGACCGCCTTTTCCACTTCGGCAGTTATCACCGCTTCATGCGCCTTGGCGGATTCAACCGCCGCGGGTACGGATGGTGCTTCCGGGATCTCTGGTACCTCAGGAGTCTGCGGAATAGAGACGTTGGTTTGCGGAGCATGTTCATCCGCCGCGTTCTGCGCATCGTTAGATGATGAAGCGATTGGCCCGTCGTGCTCCCCTGGAGAGAGCCAAATTAGCATGCCAATAACGAAGGCTGCGGCGACACCCAAAGTCAACATGGCTAAGGTCAGTGGCTGTACTGCCTTGGCCTTCAAACTGAACAGCAAAGCAGTCAGAATCACGCCCAGAGCCATGCCCAGAACGGCCCAAAGCAGCCCCGGCGTTACAACCGGACTCTCGGCCAACAGGCCAAGCCACTCATAGGGAAACGACATCATGATGAAAGTCCTTCAACGATCCGTTGGGGGATGTTCGCCTCCTGTCGGCAACAACAACATTGGTTTAACCTTCGGCTGCTCCAAAGTCAATGAAAGACGTTGGTTTCAGTTTACCAAGCCGTTGTTTTGCCGGCGTGATGTATCGAATAGGCGCCGCGCATGAGCGACGCCATTGTGCCCGACGCCACCGAACAGTTTCACGGTGCCGTCGACAACCACCGCACGATAATGATGCAAGTGATTGCTATCACTGGCACGGCAACTGCTCCTATCGTGGCGGCGACGTTTTTCGATTCCTCGTGACGTCCTTGAACTTCACCGATCATCACCCCTACGCCCAAAGCGATCATAATCAGACCAATCACAAACATCCATTCTGCCATCCCCCAGCTAATTTTTTGAAAACAGAAGCCTCCGACTGCTAGAATTACATACCCCGTAAAGCTAATGAGCCGTCGCATTTCTCCTTCTCCATTACACGCCACCAACACACAGCTTTGGGTCAAAAACACGTGCGCTCGACAGATCTGACCACCACACGCCACAGCGATGCATGCAACTCAAAGATGTCATCGCGCCCTTCGTTTTTGCCCTCCGGCGGCGCACTCTGCGAGCGCGTGGCCATGAAGTAGCGGCTCGGATT
>CAZUAH010001064.1:0-2759 GCA_964617665.1 uncultured Pirellulaceae bacterium | reverse complement strand
TTTCGAAGGGAACTTCTAATTGTCGTTCAAGGGAACCGGTAATTTTCGCCGAACAGGGCTGGGAGCAGTTCAGGTTGTGATAGGGAGCATTACATATCGTGGGGTCGTTGACAGCCGAATCTGACACAGTCTGGCTGAAACATTTATGACATCACTGACGGACTCAGTTTACCTCAAGGCAACTCTTAGGCTGCTATGGGTCGGTTTATAAGAGGTGTGCTATTAGAGGCTATCCCAAGACCGGCGCCGCGTGAGGGCACGCGGCTTACATTACCGAATACACATGTGTGATACTGTAGGCTCGGTCCCCCGACCGGGCGTGGATCGGGATTTTGGGATAGGTTCTAGTGTTGTGTATCAGAAATATTTTGTTCAGCATCTCCTGAATGCCAATCATGCCGGTGCCTCCCCAGTTGTGATCTGGTGCCCAGTCATGTCCAGGCCCCCAGAATGAGGGAAAGCGACGAGAACTATCGGCCAGTTTTTTCAGGTTGTAGCTGGCTGCCGCATCTGTCAGCCCCATACGGGCAAAGAAGATTCATACATCCACATTTATGCAGAATATCCAAGTGTTTACCGGCAGTATCCTTAACTCGGATGTATCTCATCTTGTAGACTTGCAGCATGTCCGGCGGAGGGATTTCTCCCTTTCGTGGCCGGTCTCGGTTAGGCCCAAGCGTCTCCCATCGCATAACATAGTAAGTATCTCGCTCGGGTGATCTCCCAGCGTCGCCACTCACCATAACCCGAAGTTCATCGTAATCACCCCGAGGCTCGTAGACAACGTCGTCGGCTGCAGATCTCTTGACATCCTCTTCGGCGAGAACCTCGAACGTCTCCTCATCGAGCGTCAGCCACTTGTACCCGTATTTGATGTGCTGGTAGGTCATTTGGAGTTTGCCACCACCAATGCTACGGACCCCACCAACTCGGATCTCCGTCTTAATCGAGCCGCCGCCCTGGAAATACCATCGATAGTCCCAGTCGGTGATTTGACGAATCACCCACTTGCCGTCTTCCACACGGGCAGCATAGGCTTGGGTGTTCCCTTCTTCATCGAACCGGTAATAGGTCATGACCACCCGCTTCTGAGAATCAAAACCAAGATTGTGTCTCATTAACCCCTGCCGAACGGGAATAGGATCGACGATCTCTCCGGTTTCTATCGTGATTGGCAGATCCAAAGGCTTCCCGGCGGAAGTCTCCCAATTCACCAGGTCTTTGCTTCGTGCATAGGAAAGGTCATGGTTCAACTCACAGCCGCTTCTGTCGCGCCACACCCAACTGATGTGATAGTAGCCATCGGGACCGATGTGCGGGGCTCTGGGATAGGCATTCATCTTCCCCTGACCATAGAACAGGGGCTTGTCGATCAGGCGGCTCCACGTCTCCGTTTCGTGATCATAGACGTTATAGATCTCGTCCCCATTGCCGCTCGAGCCATCACGGTAGGTAAAGATGAACTCCTTGTTGGGTCCTCTCCGAAAACTCGGATAGGTGACCCGGCTCTCCCGTTCTCCTACCATGCCGGACATTCTCTCAAAGGTGGTGATATCACCCGGCTCAGAGGTCTTGAAATAGATCAAAGGGACGCAATGCATGTTGCCACTGAGATGAATGTCCCCGTTATCGTCCATCGACATCGCGATCAAGTTGTGGCTGTCCCATTTAACCGACTCAGGCAGAATCACTTTCTGCCAACATGCGGAATCCAAATCCCGCACGGCAACCGTCATTCGTCTCTCTTCGTCGTAATAGGCCACGTATTGCTTCTGTGGCCCAGTCAATAGAGAGAAATTAACCGGATGACCAGCCCAAACACGCGCCACATTGATGACTTCGGCAACTTCCTTTGTCACTTTGCCCTCCACGGAAACACAAGCCAAAAACAGAAGTAAACAGATCCCAAAAGTCTTTTGCATACTTACCCGACATTTCCCATTTAAAGTTGAAACATTCACTAATTTCATTATTTGATCCTATATTTTGAGGTCTGTACGATCATTATCAAGCAATACATTCTTGTTGATCGCAATTCATGATGATTCTCTACTTTCCAAGAGCTTTTTGGCGTCAATACGCCACTTGTAATTACATTCCTCCCAACCTCAAAACGTGCTGAGGTGATCTGTTACCTGCTTTTTCTTTGATTCTTCACGTATATCCACGAATACATCTTATTCTTAGCAGAATCTGCTCAAACAGTTCTCCCGGTACAGCCACCTCAGCCAACTGGAATATAACATATCGGGCATGACTCACTACCTTTGCTCCAATCTTTATCAGTTTGTTCTGCATGGTCGTCAGCGACCATTGTTCGACACATTTCGGCAGCCCAAGCCTCCGAAGAAAGTTTGACAGGTTATAAGCCAACGCAAAGAGATGAAGACGAACCTCGTTATCCTGAAAGTTATGACAGGAGAGTTTGGTCCAGTTTATGGCATTCTTTCCTTCCTTTATCCATTGCTCTGCTCTACCTCGCTTGTTGTAAAACCGCACTACGTTCTTTGATCCCCAATTCAGGTTCGTCACGATGAATCCGACACGCGGGAATAGTTCTCCTCCATGCCATTCAACCTTGGCAACCACACGTCTGTTCTTTTCCCATGATCCAGCTTTGTAACGAAAACTATGATAGAAAATCTTTGGCTTCTTTGATGGGCGACCAACCGGACGTATCAAAAGGTGAAGGATAGGGATTTTGATTTCCCGAGCACAGAGTTGATGGTACCAGGAGGAAATGGTGATTCAAGGGGGGC
>CAZUAH010001063.1:0-2774 GCA_964617665.1 uncultured Pirellulaceae bacterium | reverse complement strand
AGGTACCTGCCGGACTCATCATGAGGGTCCACCCCAGAGAGATCGAGGTCTTCCTCAGAAGCCGGAACCCTGAAAACGTCTACAAACCCGGCGAGAGGGCCGAGCTTGATACAGGGCTCTATTGTGAAACCGTTATGGACAGGCGCAGTGAGCTTCTGGTGCCCAATGCGCTGGCCGACCCGGCCTGGGATCACAACCCGGATATCGAGCTCGGCATGATTTCTTACCTTGGCCTCCCTCTCCTCTGGCCGACCGGCCACATCTTCGGCACGATCTGCGTGCTGGACGTTAATGAAAACGGCTTCAGCGAGACGTATCGAAGGATCTTGGAGCAGTTCAGAAATCTGGTGCAATGGGAACTTGCCACGGTTTACGAACATCACGTCCTGCTGGATAGAGAGAAGAGGGAGCTCCAGGTCAGAAAGGCGTTGACGGAGCTCGCCAAAGCGGTGACGACTCCAGATGTCACCATAGAAGGCATTACCCGGATCATCCTCGAAGACGCCAAACATCTGACCGGCAGCGAGCATGGGTATGTGTCCATCATCGATGAGCAGACTGGAGACAATATCGCATATATGCTGACCGACATGTTCGGCAAGTCTTGCCGTGTATCGACAGAGAAGCGCCAGATCAGATTCCCGAAGGGTCCGGATGGCCTTTACAAAGGCTTGTGGGGAGAGTCCCTTAACAGGGGCGAAGGTCTTTGGACGAACCGGCCGGCGGATCACCCCGCCTCTAAGGGGATCCCTGAGGGACACGTTCCACTCAAGAACTTTCTCTCCGTTCCGGCCGTACGGGGCGACGAACGGCTTGGACAAATCGCCCTGGCGAATTCCCCCCGGGATTATGATAGCGATGATTTGCTGATCGTTCAGCGCCTGGCCCTCGTGTTCGCGGTGGCGATCGGGCGAAAGAGGATTGAGGAGACCTTACGGGAGAGCGAGGAACGCTTGGCCCTGGCCCTGGAAGCAACCGGTGCCGGTATTTATGACCACGCCGTGCCGATCGAAAAGAGCAGCTATCTCAGTGAACGGTGCGCAAAGATTATCGGGTATTTTCGGGACGAATTCCCTCCCTCGGAAGAGACCGGACCCTGGCTGCTTGACAGAGTACATCCTGACGATCTCCCCGGGCTAAGGAAGGCCTACCTTGATTTTCTCGACGGTAGGTTGGCCAAGTACGACATCGAGGGCCGTGTTAGGCACAAGTCGGGAAAGTGGATCTGGGTCCAGGTACTCTCGCATGTCGTAGAGCGTGATGGGAAGGGAATGGCAAGACGGGTAGTCGGTGTCGTACTGGACCGCACGGAGCACAAACAAGCGGAACAAAAGAAAGAAGAGTTGGAGGCCCAGTTAGTCCAGGCACAAAAACTGGAAGCGCTCGGAACCCTCGCCGGGGGCATCGCCCACGATTTCAACAATGTCCTCTCATCGATCTTCGGGAATTCGGAACTGGCGCTGATGGGTGTCGAGAGCGGAACCGATGTACGGGATAACCTTCAAGCGATCGTGGAGGCGGGAATCCGGGCTCGTGACCTCGTGAAACAGATCCTGATATTCGCACGACAAACAACGGAGGAAAAACAGCCCGTGCGAATATCTACCATCGTGAAGGAGACTCTGAAGCTTCTGAGGGCCACCCTGCCAACGACAATAGAGATCCGGAAGTCCATTGCGTCGAATGCGGCGACCATGGCCGATCCGACACTGATTCATCAAGTCATTATGAACCTGTGCACCAATGCCAAGCTAGCGATGCCGAAAGGGGGCGTGCTGACCATAGGTCTCACGGAGGAACTTGACAGGCCATTCGATGAACGCCCTTTGGATGTGGAATCCGGTCCTTATCTTCACCTCACCGTGAGCGACACCGGAACCGGCATGAACCCGAAGGTCATGCAACGGATTTTCGAGCCCTTCTTCACAACTCGCGAATCCGGCGTGGGAACAGGTATGGGTCTGGCGGTAGTGCATGGAATCGTCAAGGAATGCGATGGAGCGATTACAGTCGACAGTGAGCCGGGGAGGGGTGCTACATTTCATGTGTTCCTTCCGATCTGCAAGGCCGCGGATGATCGGGAGGAGGAGAAGAAGCCTCTGGCTACGGGGACCGAACGGATACTACTCGTCGACGATGAACCGTGCATCGTCAATTTCATGACAGCCATGCTTGAACGTTTCGGCTATTTCGTGACAGCGACCACGAACAGCCTAGAGGCATTAGAGATCTTCCGTGCCGCCTCGGATGCCTTTGACCTGGTCATTACCGACATGACCATGCCGGGATTGTCGGGAGACGATCTGGCAAGACGGATTATGCAAATCCGGAAAGACATCCCCATCCTCTTGTGTACGGGATTCAGTGAAGTGATGCGCGAAGAAACCGCCGAAGCCATCGGTATCAAGGGATTCCTGATGAAACCGACAGACATGAAGACGCTGGCAGGCGAGATCCGAAAGGTGCTGGATCGCACTTCCTAGTCGTCCCGATAATCTCCGTTCTCCCGTTCACGGCCGAAGAGGCCCGAGCGTATCATCAAGGGCGGGCGGCTCAGGTACACGAATCTCGCAAGGAGATGTTCAGCGACTGTTCGGCCTGCAACTGGACATCCCGCTCGAACTCAATCACCACGCTTCGCCCATGCTGTGCGCATGCAGTTTGTACGGCTTGGTCGCCAAGCGTGACCTGTACAGATTGAATTTCGGCTCCCGACGGTGGCGTGTAAGGCGTCAATTAGCCCTCCCGTCTCAGCGTCGTTCGGAGTGACCGAA
>CAZUAH010001062.1:0-2777 GCA_964617665.1 uncultured Pirellulaceae bacterium | reverse complement strand
GTGACCGCTCCATAATCTTCCGTCTTGGCGCGTGGTTTATTCTGTGATTATTTCCTGGAATTCCACATGCGGAGGTTGGCGATGGCTGGACGACGGACGTTGGAGCGTGAGCGGTATTGGCGGGGGGTGATTCGAAAGCACCGTGCAAGCGGATTGTCGGTATCGGCATTCTGCCGGAAAGACGGGTTGTCGGCTTGTTCGTTTTATAGGTGGCGGCGAAAGCTAGAGAAGCAGCAGCAAGAGGAGAAGGATTCGCCACACAACGAGGAAGATGCGTGCGAAGACAGCACGGGCACCGATACGGTTGCGAAGTTCGTTCCCATTGAAGTTCAGGCTCCTCGCAATTCGACGCGAGCAGGCTGTGAAGTCGTGCTGCCCAGCGGATGCCGAGTGGTCGTGTCAGCACAATGTGATGCCGCTTGGTTGTGTGAGATCCTCGGAGCGTTGCAGGAGCGGGCATGCTGAACTTCACACATCAAACGCGGGTGTTCCTCTTTACCGAGCCCGTCGACATGAGGAAGAGCTTTCGTGGTCTCTGCCAGCTAACCGAGTCCGTGCTGAAAGAGGATCCGGCGTCGGGACATTGGTTTGCGTTTATCAACCGGCGAGGCGATCGGCTGAAGCTGTTGGGCTGGGACGGTCAAGGCTTTTGGATCTGGTACAAGCGACTCGAGACGGGAGCCTTCGAGAGGCCGGCCGCCGGTGGGGATGCCGCGCAGACGGAGATCGATGTGACGCAACTGTCGTTGATCATTAACGGCATCGACTTGCGCTCGGCGAAGCGGCGGCGACGTTATCGATGCGCGGGATGAGTAGACGGAAGAAGTTTCGAAAATGATTCGGATAGGGCTAGCGCGATTGGCCTCGATGTGCATAATCTCACGCATCGTTGAGTTTGTCACTGCCTTCCTTGTTTGTGATCGCTGCTCATGTCCGACGCTGCTGTACCTCTGCCGACAACGCTCGCCGAGTGCCATGCACGGCTTCGGGAGCAGCAGGCAGTGATCGATGCCCAGCAGGCAATCATTGCTCAGCAACAAGAGATGCTCGACGGTCAGCTGGCAACGGCCGCCAATCAACAGACAACGATTGATCGACAGCAAGCGACGATCGAGCAACAACAAACGCTGTTGAAGAAACTGCAACGCGACATCGCGTTGATGAAACGGACGTTGTTCGGCCAACGACGGGAACGGTTTGAGGACCCACGCCAAGGCATGCTGTTCGAATCGGCCGAGATCGGTGGGCCGGATCAAGACGACAATACGAACGACGATGACAACGAATCGGACTGCTCGGGCGACGACACGGAAGTTGCGACGCCCTCGCGTCGGACGGGCCGTAAGCGTCGGGTGATTCCCGAGGGTCTACCTCGTACCAGACGGGTCCACGAACTGGATGATTCCGAGATTCCCGAACACCTGCGAGGGGAGGATGTCCGCCGTTTCTTAAAGAAGGTGGGCGAGTACGTCGAGTGGGAACCGCCGCAGCTAACGGTGGTAGAAGAGTTCGTCGAGACGTTGGCTGCGGACAATGCGGACGCAACGGAAACCACGATGATTTCTGCGGAACGTCCACCGCGAATCATCAGCTGCTTCGCGGGTCCTTCGCTGCTGGCCGGTTTGGCGGTTCAGCATTTCGCCGACCATCTGCCTTACTACCGACTGGAGGAGATTCTCACACGCAGCCGACTGGAGATTGATCGCAGCACGCAATGTCGCTGGATGATCCGTCTGGCGACACAAGTGACGCCGCTGACCGATTGGATGCGTCGCTTAGCCTTGCAGTCGTCGGTGGTACTGGCAGATGAGACTCCGGTGAAGATGCTGGTCCCAGGTCAAGGCAAAACCAAGACGACCTATCTCTGGGCTGTGCTGGGTGACGCGGAGCATCCTTACACGACATTTTCGTTTACCGAGAGTCGTGCGCGAGCCGGTCCTGCCGAGTTTTTCGCGGACTTCAGCGGCGTGTTGCTGACGGATGCTTACATCGGTTACGAGTTCTTGGCTCCTCATACGCATGGTCGAATCCGGCTCGCGGGTTGCTATGCGCATGCGCGTCGCAAGTTCGAGGAGTTACATGCGCTTGGCTCGACGAAGGCTACGTCGACGGCGATGGGTTACTTTCAACGCCTGTTCGACATCGAGGACGATCTGCGTGGGTTGTCGGACGACCAGCGTCACGGACAGCGTCAGCGTCGCTCCCGTCCGTTGGTTACCGAGTTCAAAGCCTGGCTGGACCAGCAGCTTGAGACGCTCCGTCCGAAACACGAACTGCGCGGTGCCATCAACTATATGACGACTCGCTGGGAATGCTTCGAGCGGTTTCTGGAATCCGGCGCGATTCCGCTGGACAACAACGCATCGGAACAAGCGGTCAAGAATCCAGTGATGGGCAAAAAGGCGTGGCTGTTTTTCGGAAGCGAAGCGGGTGGGAGCGCGGCGGCCGTCTTCTACACGCTGACGTCCACATGCCGCCGTTTGAAGATCGATCCGTACGCCTACCTGAAGGACGTGTTCGAGCGATTGCCGCTGTGCGATCCGCAGGACCCCACCTCGCTAACGCCCTTGCTTCCCGACCACTGGCTGGCCGCTCACTCTGAGAGCTTGATTCAGACGCGAGTCAACGAGGCGAACGAGAAGGCTGCTCGCAAGCGTGCCGATCGCACTCGCCGTCGCAAGGCCTTGGCACGCGCCAAACGCGGCTGACCTGTCTCAACATCCAGAATCATCGCCAAATCCCCGGCATTGGCAAGACGCCCGTGGATGCAACGCTCA
>CAZUAH010001061.1:0-2778 GCA_964617665.1 uncultured Pirellulaceae bacterium | reverse complement strand
GAAATCCGAGCCGCTACTTCATGGCCACGCGCTCGCAGAGTGCGCCGCCGGACCCATCTCGTGGAACGCTTCCTCGAACGCATCCCTTTTCGACGAATCAACCACATACAGGTACATCCCGTCCAAGTCAATCAACTCGTTACCTTCCCCAGCGGCGTTTGATTCGTCCGAGCGTCGAAGCGCCCCAGGCGCGAGCGTATATCGCCCTGGTTCTAGCGACACCTTGTACTCAGCCATCCGCATGACGGGATCGCCGATAGATATTGCTTTGGTCAGGAGGTCGAACTCGCTCACGTCAGGGCTCCACTTGGTTCTGCCAACGGGTTCGCACGCCCGACGCCGACGGACCATCCGTCAAGTCTTCCGGACATGCCTGAACAGCATTGTTACTTCCCAGACCTTCACGGGCAACGGCGGATTCGCCATGGATGGCGAATCCCTGCGGGCGTGCGGTGTTGGGCGACGGAAGCGTTCAATGCCAATCAGCCCCACAGTGAAGACACTGTTTGGCGAGTTTTGTGGCAAGTGGTTTGCCGCAGTGGGGACACGGAGTTGTCTCTACCGTTTTCACAGGAACTGGGATCGACGCTCCAAGGAGTCCCTGAGTCTCGTCGCTACGATCAAACCGAAGTATTCTGTGCAGACGGACGGCTCTGAAGGTTTCCATAACAGTTGGTTCGACATCCGCTACGCGAAAAACCACACGATTGGCCTTCGAGGCTTTGTTGACGAGCACGATGATGCCGATCATGGCCGATTCCATGAACGTGACGCCGTGAAAGCTGAGAGTAAGGCGTTTACGTAGTGATGTGGCTAACTCGTAGAGCGCATACAGCCCCCGACCAGCCGCTGCGATTTCGATATCGTCACGAATCTCGGCGGCATCGAAAAAACCGACGATTGTGTCGGCAGTCTCGGCGTATCGCAACATCAGCCTCGCGGTCCCAGCACGCCCAACGGGAGGCGTGGCCGTCACCGCACCTCCCAACAAGGAAAACGGTTGAACAACCATTCAATGTAGCCGAAATCCCAAGAGTTTGAACCACCACGCGGTGACTCCGCTCTGCGGCCACGCCATGTTGGCGGGCATGCGTCAGTGAGTGGAAACGTAAGTTAGCTCGTCATCTACCGCGAGCGTCATACCGTTCGTGCCGGGCACCATCGCCGCTAGTTGGGCTTTCGGCAGCGTTTTCACCATCTTCCCGTTCTTGACATCGATCATCTGCGCGGGCTGCTCGAAGGTGCAGACGGTCAGCTTCGACCCATCGGAGTTGAATACCATCGTATGGCGTTGGCAACCATCAGCTCCGAACGACGCGCGAATCGATCGGCCATGAACGTCCCACAGGTGTATCTTGCGAGACATGTCAGCCGCGGCGATCGTCTTCCCGTCGGGTGAGACGCAGACCTGGAATACCATATCGTCATGGCCCAGTAGTTCTGCGCAAAGTTCGCCGGCAGTCGACCAAAGGCGAACCGTTTTATCTTCGCTGCACGTGACTGCGAATGCGTTATCGGGTGCAAACGTCGCCATCTGCACGATCCTTTCGTGGCCGACGAGATCGGCGATCATTCGGCCAGATCGTAGGTCCCACAGTTTGGCCTGTTTTCCACCGAGGCTCACAAGAAAACGGCCGTCGGACGAAACGGCCAGTTCGTGGACAGGTGCCGTGTGACCACTAAACTTGAATCGTGGTTTCCACGAAGCAAGTTCAAAGATGGAAACGGCCTTGCCATCGGCCGCCGCCAATCCTGCGCCGTCGGGGAGAAATGCGAACGCACGGGACGTTCGTTTGAGCAGTCTCGTTTCGGTTCCCGCATAAACATCGTACACGTACGTTTCGTTATGCGTGGTTGATGCACAGAAGTAATGGCCATCGCGCCCAATCGCCAGAACGACCAATCGGGCGTGCTTGGGGAGCCGCGCCGGCCCAAGCACGGCCTTGCCCGATTCGATCTGCCAGATTCCGAAATCGCCCGTTCCCAGCCCCAAGGCGATGTGGGAGCCGTCGAGCGCTACCGCAAGGTGCGAGATGTACCAGCCGGGGCGTATGAACGTCGGCACGGACCGGCGGGTCTTGTCGGTCGACTTCGATGTGGCCGGTTTCGCTTCACGGGTGGTCTTCGCCACTTTGCTTTTGGTGCCACTCTTCTTCGATTTCGGGGCTTTCGCCGAGCGGCGCTTTCCACTGCCGGCGACGCCGCGAACTGGTTTCTTTTTCTTGGCCATACGGATGACACTCCCAAAGTGAGAACGTGTTACAAGCCATCTCCCGTTGAACGCGTGACTCTCTTGCGCTTTGGCTCAGGATCCTGGGCTGGGCTTCCTCCATGCGTCTTTCACATCGGTGTCTCCCTTGGTTTGTCCTCCATTCACAGCCCGTTCCGCCAACGTTGTGCGGATGGGCGGCGCCGCGCGATCCATCCTGGGTGGTTGTAAAATGTGAGTAGATTTTACCGAAGTGGATCAATCTTCACCACCGAGAGGCGACCCGGCCTCATTCCGGGCAACCCGCCGCATCCACACCACAACGGCCGGGCACTGCGCCCATCCGTTGATAACCGGCATGCAACCATCAAAGCCCGGTCGCAGGCCGTCGCAATGAAAGGAGCCATGACCCGAGGTCAACTTATCCACGGTGTAACACCGCAGCGATCCGTATAAGGCGGCGTCCATCCGCACAACGATAAATGGCATGGATGCCGGTTATCGGGTTTTCGGTCGACATGATGTCGACAAGTCTGGTCGCGACGCGCCACAAACGCGCCGAGCATTTC
>CAZUAH010001060.1:0-2779 GCA_964617665.1 uncultured Pirellulaceae bacterium | reverse complement strand
GGAGTGAACTCAAACCGTTCGTCATAGATGGGCCAGTGGGTTATGGTTTCGTCCAGCGGCGTAAGCTGGCAGAGGATCTTGGAACCTTCTACCCGAAGCCGCTCGTTTGCCTCTCTGATATACGACGATTTTCCCGTTCTTGGGTCAATGTGTTTCGCAATAACGTCCGCGTCCAGGGCGGCCCCGGCGTGAACGTCCCGCGACGAACCATCACCTACGACGAAGTTGATTCCCAGATGATGATCGAATTCCGGTGCGGATAATCGCAGGTCGATCGTCTCTTCCGGAGCAACGCGAATCCAGATCGACGGATCAAAAGGCCCGTATCCATTCGTGCTGTCGGTGAATCGCAAAACATATTTCCCCGGTGGGCAAGCATCGATTCGGAACCGGCCTTGTGGGTCAGTCATGAATTTCAGGAGATAGTAACAGCCACCAACCGAGTCGAAGTGGTCATCTTCCGCACAGATGTATCCAAAGGCGTTGGCAAAGGGTTTGTGCTCGGCGCCGGGGTTATAGACCACGCCCGTTACAAGGCCGGGCAGGACACCTGCGTCGTGCAAGTTGATTGGATCGAGTTGACGGTCGCTGCCCTGTATCGTGATCGACTTCTCCCACACTTTGTCGGGCGATGCAAAGCCGTACGTGGTTGGTTCTCCGACGTCCGGGTTCATGGGACCGCTGCCACGAATAGAACTGCTCGATGGACGGAGCCGGAGCGTGTACTGCCCGTCGGCCAGACCAAAGAACTCGAAGCGGCCGTCTGCCTGAACTCGGGCCCGTTGCCGAAGATCCTCGTTCGCCGTACTTTCGAGACGGACGACCGGCATGTTCTTCTCGTCCAGCGGCACCCGGGCCGTGAGTTTCCCCGTCAGTCGGTGGCCATCGGGGAGTTTCGTGATGATCGGGCCGCTCGTCACCTCGTCGCGCGTATATTGCCTCAAGCTCCGAACAAATCCGGCAACGGATACCCGGAGCGTGAAGACGTGATGGTGCTCTCTGATATACTCTTCCCACTTCCCTTCTTTGTGTGGGCCGCGAACGATACAGAAATCGGAACCAACATACTCCGATTCGCATTGGAGTTCGACTACGCAGTCTGCCAGGGGCTCGCCGTCTTCGTTCAGGACCTGGCCTTGGATCAACTGCTCTCGCTCGAGCGTAACGACTGTTTCTAGATCGATTGAGAAGTCCTCCAGCGGCACGTCCAACGAGCGATGGTCGAGAGCGAAGAAACTGATCTTCTTCTTCTCCCGTTGGTTCCACTCCTTGCGTGTGACCCCTAACGAGAAACGCCCTTCCGCATCCGAGTCTCTTCTAGACAGCCTTACCGACACGCCTGCGATCCCCTTGCCTTCCGTGTCGATCACTCGCCCGCGAAGAGTCATCAAGGGATGCAGTTGCAGGGTGAACTCGCGACCTTCTCTCTCGATCTCCACGCCGCGATAGTCGGGATGCCGGGCCGCGATCCCTTCCGCGTATTTGGTAACGACTCGATACTTTCCCTCGCGGTCGGTCTTCGCCGATTCGTCCCAGTCTGCCCAGGCAAAATGGTGTCCCAATTCCAGCGGTGCTACTTCGGCATCGGCAATCGGTTTGTTGGTTTCGGCGTCGAGGACCTTGCCGGTGATGACAATCCCAGGCTCCAATCCTATGGCTGTTGGCTCGCTGGGCTTGTTGGTCTCGACCCCGTAGGAGAAGGAACCATACCCGTGACGATACCCGTTCTCCGGATCGTCCGCATCGACCCAGACACGAATCCGCCCAAACGGCGGGAAGGGCATTGGGATGCGCAGTACTCCGTCCTCAGACCGATACGCAATGTCAGTTCGCCTTTGCGGCTCTCTCAAACCGGCGCTGTACAACGCATAACTGTATCGAAACGCCCGAACGGGCTGGGCGTCCGGCTCGACGTCCACCACACGAAACTCCAGGCGGGTGATCGTCGCCTGCAGCTTCTCCGCCTCCGATTGCGTATTGTGGGCCAGCGCAACCTCTCGTCGCTGCTCCTCGCCTGCCGTAGCGGTTCTTGGATGAGCGTCCGTCCAAACAGAAAGCAGGCCGAACACAACCGCACCCAACCCAACCGTCATTTGCGAAAGGCTGACCGCGTTAAGTCGGATCGAGTTCATGCTTTCTTACCCTGGCTACTAACGAGTACGATGAACGATGGTTGATGTAGCGGTTTGATCGTGTCCGGGTCCCAAGGCATCCATTTGCCATTCGGCTTTGGAGTCAGAATCGGGGAAGTCAATAACGTATCTCCTGGGCCGCGCTTTCATCTCTTCGGAGGGCTCTAGATCTATTTGGATTTTGCCTCGGGAAATAGAATAGGAGAAGTCAACACCGTACCTCTCAAGCCCCCTCTCTGTCTCTTGGAGTGCAATTGTCAACTCAAGAACCTGATTTTCTAGTTCGGCCGCTCGGCTTGCATAGCGCCTGTTATCGCCCCACCAGCCCAACGCTAGGCCAGTCAGTACTAGCCACAGCATCAGGGATTGGAGACTGAACTGCGATCGTCGTTTCATCCCTTCCCTCCCGGTAGTGCCCCACGCGTCGGCTGATCCAGTACGACACAATCGTAGAGTCGAGGATTGGCGTCATCTTGAAATGCCGTAAAAGTGCCTCGCAGCCTTGCGGTCTTTCCCACGGTTAACCGGGCTAGTTTCTCGCGTGTGAACGACTCCGAGAGCGAGCACCTGATCGGAGTGTCCGCAGTGCCCTTCAAGAACACCGAATCGGGGCCAACCTTCGCGGGCTCGAAACGCAGCACTTCGCT
>CAZUAH010001059.1:0-2786 GCA_964617665.1 uncultured Pirellulaceae bacterium | reverse complement strand
TACTCGCCGGTACGCACAAGTGACGGGGAAACCGTGGCGCAGAACCTCGGCACGGAACGCGACCGTGCGATTCTGGAGGGCAAGTGGACGGAATCGGAGCAGGTGATTGTCGCCGTCAACCTGGATAATGGCAGCCAGCGCTGGCGGCTCAAAACGAAAGTCGCTCCTCTCAGCGTGGCCGCTTCGGCTTCCAACGTCGTATATCACGACGGTGAAGCGATCGTCTGCCTGGACTTGGCAACCGGCAAACCGCGCTGGACATCAGCGCCCGTGGCGCGACGAAGGGCTCTCTTGCAGTCGACCGGCGTCACGCTGGTACTGTACGATGATCTGGTCCTCTTCACCGGCGATGATGGCAAGATTACGGTGTTGAACATCGAAGACGGCCAGCAGTTGTGGGCCGGCGATCATCCGACATCCGGTCACTATTGCCCCCAGGATCTCCTGGTTGCCGGCGGATTGGTGTGGGGCGGCCCGGCCGACCACAACCGAGGACCGATCACCGGCAAAGACCCTCGCACCGGCGAACCCAAGTTGGAGATCCCCTGCGATCAAGAGTCGTATTGGTTCCACCAGCGCTGTTATCGGAGTCGTGCCACCGAACGCTACCTCATTCGTCCGGTTACCGGCACGGAGTTCGTGGACATCGAGCAGAAACGCTGGCATCTGCACCATTGGTTTCGCAGCGTCTGCCTGTTCGGGTTCACACCTGCCAACGGCATGATCTACCAGACGCCGCATCCTTGCGCCTGTTATATCGAGGCCAAGCTCACCGGTTTCAACGCATTGGCGGCTGGCAGCGCGCTGGAAGAAACTCAAAAACCAGCGGTTCGTCTCCAGAAAGGTGCTGCGTACGATTCGCCGCGCGGCGCAGATCCATCTCCCGCGGACTGGCCAACCTATCGATATGATCCCGCTCGAAGCGGTTGCGCCCCGGCCAAGGTGCCCACCAAACTTACTCAGGCTTGGAGCCGGAAGATTGGAGGCAAACTGAGTCGCCTGACAGCCGCCAATGGCAAGATCTACGTGGCGGCGATCGAGCGTCATACGCTGCATACGATCGACGCGGCAACAGGCGAATCGGGCTGGTCATTTGATGCCGGCGGGCGAATCGATTCGCCGCCGACCATCGATGGAGGACGCGTGTACTTTGGTTCTCACGACGGCTATGTGTATTGCCTGCGAGAGGGAGACGGGGCTCTTGTATGGAAATTCCTGGCGGCACCGCGCGAGGCGGTGCTGGTGGCCGATGATCAGCCGGAATCGGTGTGGCCCGTTCACGGGAGCGTTCTGGTGATGGACAACACGGTCTATGCCGTGGCTGGTCGGTCCATGTACTTGGACGGAGGTGTTTGGCTTGTGCGGCTGGATGCCACGAGCGGAGAGTTGCTCGGAGAGGTCGTTCACGACCACCGGGATCCGGAGACCCAGAAGGATCTCATGAGCAGGCATGGTCACTTGACGATGCCCGTGGCACTTCCCGATATTCTCTCCTGTGATGGTGAGTCGCTGTATATGCGCTCGCAGCAATTCGGCCTGGATGGGCGACGCGAGAAGGCAACCCCCCAGATGCCCGAAGGCACGAGGAACGGCACGCTTGCGCTCGGTGCCGACCAGGCCGGTGCCGACCGGCACATCTTCTGCCCATCCGGCTTCTTGGACGACACCTGGTTTCATCGAGCCTACTGGATCTACGGCCGGCACTTTCCCGGTGGGGCGGGCGGGTGGCCGGTGGCCGGTAACTACACGCCCGCGGGCCGCATTCTGGCGTGCGACGAGAACCGAGTCTACGGATATGGCCGCCAGAGCAGTATGTATCAGTGGCGGACGCCCCTTGCATACCACCTGTATGCGGCCGGACGGGATCTGATCAAACTCCCACCACCGAAGAAACCGCCCGCTCAGCCGAAGGCCAAAAGGAAACGTGCTGCTCGGCCCCGCAAGACACACGAGGTCGATTTCCAATGGTCGACCGAGATGGATGTGCACGCCCGCGCACTCCTGCTTGCCGGCGACACGCTGTTCGTCGCCGGGCCACCCGCAGTGGCCGACGAGATCCGCGCGTTTGAGAATTGGGGCGGGGCGGCGGCCGACAGACAGCTCCTTGCTCAGGCCGAAGCGATTACGGGGAAACGTGGCGCCAAATTGATCGCTGTCAACAAACTGGACGGTTCAAAACTGTCGGCGACCGAACTGCCGGCGCCTCCCGTTTTCGACGGCATGATCGCTGCCCGAGAATGTCTCTATCTGGCCACCATCGATGGCAAGATCGTGTGTCTTGCTGGAGACTAGTATTGACCCTCGAGTCGCAACCGACCAACTGGGGATTGATCTATTGCCAAGCGTCGCCATCTCGTCGTTCACCTGCGTCGGTAAAACCGCCTGCGGTAGGACGCGCGGGACTTCCTCTTGACTCAGCGGTCGTGAACACCGACGCACGCTGCGCAATGATGCTTCCTTGGGGCGTTCGGCATAGTCAGCCGAGCGCAGTTACTGACTCATGACGGATACTCCGATGTCACTAACGACAACCGTGGTCCGTGTTGACAGCCATCCGTTGCGCGCCGTCCGATAGCATGGAACGCCCGCTCGTGGCCGCACGAACTGCCGTCGGTGACTGTGACCGGTGCGCTTTTTTTGGGCAGCCAAAAACTACTTGGGTCTGACAGCCCTCAGGCTCTTTTTGGAGTGTGGTCATTCAGATTTTCGGTAGGTGTCGGCGGGTATCGGCGGGGCAGCGTCAGTTGTGTCCATGGTCAGAGGGACTGCCTCGGTACACGGAACAG
>CAZUAH010001058.1:0-2803 GCA_964617665.1 uncultured Pirellulaceae bacterium | reverse complement strand
GGCCCCCCCCGCCCCCTGGCCCCGCGTCGTTCTTCTTCCGCTCGGCGCGCCCCCCCCCCCCCCCACTACATATTTGAAAACTGGCTCTATGGTTTCGACTCTGGTCGCAGTAGGGGAAACAGTATCACATCGCGAATTGTGAGCGAATTAGTCAGCAGCATGACCAGCCGGTCGATGCCAATTCCCAGGCCGCCAGCCGGGGGCATGCCGTGACGCAAGGCCCGAACGAAATCGTGGTCCATCTTGGCCATCGAATCCTCTTCGGGCAAACCTTCCAACTGAGTCCGAAACAGTTCTTCCTGCAGATCCGGATCATTCAACTCGGTATACGCGTTGGCGATCTCCATACCTTGAATGAACAGTTCGAACCGCTCGGCAATATTCGGATTGTCCTTCTTCCGTTTCGTCAGCGGACAGATGCTGGCCGGATAGTCGATCACGAAAACCGGACCGGTCAGTGCATCTTCCACCTTCTCCTCGAATACCTCGTTCTTGAGGACGTCCGGATGACGGTTTGCGGTTTCCAGCCCCAGTCCTGCCGCGCACGCTTTGATGCCTTCGGCATCGCCCGGCGCCAAACCGGTGTGCTCTTGGAAAAGCTCGTCGTAGGTCTTTCTGGCGAAAGGCGGCGTGAAGTCGATCTGAGCGTCGCCGTATGGCAGTTGGTATTGCCCGCCGATCGCATCGATCGCGTCGACAATGATGCGTTCGGTCAGATCCATCATCGTTTCGTAGTTTCCGAACGCTCGATAGACCTCCAGCATCGTAAATTCAGGATTGTGCTTTGGGCTAATTCCTTCGTTGCGGTACACGCGTCCGAGTTCGTAGACTCGCTCGATGCCGCCTACCAAGAGGCGTTTCAGATGCAGCTCCAAGGCGATTCGCAGGAACAGGTCGAGATCGAGTGTGTTGTGGTGGGTAGCAAAGGGACGTGCGGCGGCTCCACCGGCGATCGAGTGCAGCGTCGGACCTTCGACCTCATAGAATCCCTCCACGTCCAAGGTACGGCGGATCGAACGAACGATCGTCGTGCGCTGCAGGAATCGCTCGGCCACGCCGTCCGAATACGCCAAATCCAAATAGCGCATCCTCTGCCGTAATTCGATGTCCTGCAGTCCGTGATGCTTCTCCGGCGGCGGTTCAAGTGACTTGGAGAGAAAATGAAGCTTCTCCGCAAAGATCGTCAGCTCGCCGGTCTTTGTGCGTCGAAGTTGCCCATCGACACCGACTATGTCGCCCAGGTCGAAATGGCCAGCCAACTCGAAATCCGATTCGCCGACCTGCTTCTTGCCGATGAACAACTGGATCTTGCCCGACCAGTCCTGGATGTCTACGAATCGGAGTTTGCCCGCCTTGCGCTGCAGCATGATTCGGCCGGCGGCACGGACCGTAGGCCCGATCATCTCGCTGGGGCCCTGCTCGGCGAGCCACGCCCGGAAATCGATCTCGCCGTCGCCATCCAACTCCGGCAAATCGACCAACTCGCCGTCTTCCTTCTTCAGCTTCACCTCACTCGCGCAATCGCGGATGTAGCCAATATAAGAACGATCATCGAACCGCCCCCCCCATGGGTCGATCCCCATCTCCGCAATCTTATGTAGCTTGTCGCGACGGGACGCTTCATGCATCCCCTGGTTTTGCTGAGCGACGTTTTTCGGTTTATCTGTTGTCATGCGCGCATCGCAAATTAGGTGTCTGGAGAATCGCAACATTCTATTGAAAGCCCTACGGGGGTCAATGTCAGAACGTCGCAAGATGGGGAATCTGGCGAGACAACGGAAAGACGCCCCCCAAGGAAGGTTGTCTTGGGTGCCGAATGCCACTAACTTGTTGTTGTTACCCTTCTCTTCACAATTCATAAATGGATAGCAGACCATGCCACGCGGAAAGACATACGATAGTGCGGCACGGGCGATTGGCGACACGCCCATGGTTCGGATCAACCGACTGGTCCCCGACGACCACGCAACGGTTTTCGCCAAATGCGAGTTCTTCCAGCCGCTGAATAGTGTCAAAGACCGGATCGGCGTCTCGATGATCGAGGCGGGCGAGCGGGACGGACACATCAATCCCGAAACACACATCGTTGAGCCGACCAGCGGCAACACGGGGATCGCTCTCGCATTCGTCTGTGCGGCCAAAGGATACAAATTGACGCTGACTATGCCCGAGTCGATGTCTGTGGAACGCCGTACGCTGCTACGAGCCATGGGCGCAAACCTGGTTTTGACCCCGGCGGCCGAGGGTATGAAGGGGGCGATCAACAAGGCGCACGAACTTCTGGACCGAGACAGCGACGCCTGGATGCCGCACCAATTCGAGAACCCGGCCAATCCGGGTATTCACGAGTGCACCACAGGCCCGGAGATTTGGGAAGACACCGGCGGGGACATTGCCGCCGTCGTAGCTGGTGTGGGAACTGGGGGTACTATCACGGGCGTAGCCCGCTACATCAAAGAGAAGAATCCGGACTTCAGAGCCATCGTTGTCGAGCCAAAGAACTCCCCGGTGATCAGCGGTGGACAGCCGGGAAAACATCGGATCCAAGGAATCGGCGCTGGGTTCATTCCGAAAAACCTGGACACCTCGCTAGTAGACGACGTGGTTCAAGTGGACGATGAAGATGCCTTTGAATGGGGAAAGCAACTCGCCACCTACGAAGGTATCCTGGCCGGGATCAGCAGCGGGGCCAACATGTGGGCCCCCCCCCAACTGGCGGCGCGGCCAGAATTAAAAGGCAAACGAAAAGTGACCCGTATTGCCACCCTGGGCGCACGCGACCGGTCAACGCCCATGTTCGGCG
>CAZUAH010001057.1:2522-2831 GCA_964617665.1 uncultured Pirellulaceae bacterium | reverse complement strand
TGCCTTCGATGAACATGTCGTGCGTCTCGGCCTGATGCCGGAGGCGCGACGTGTAATCCTTGTCTCGCGTACCAAGCGGCACTTGAATGCCGCCGGCGCCGATGCCGCGGCAGCATTCGAGGAAGTTCAACGGCTCGGTGAAGTTCGACTTCTTGTCGCGAGCCCGTTCAGCCCGATTGCGAAGGCCCAGGCAATAGACGCAGATGCCCAATCGCTTCTTCTCGTTCGCGGCAGCTTGGGTTGTGGAAAAGGGGTCAGGGACCCATTTGGGCGGCACCCCCCAAAAGTGGTAGCGCAAAAAACGGCCGC
>CAZUAH010001057.1:0-2512 GCA_964617665.1 uncultured Pirellulaceae bacterium | reverse complement strand
TTGCGTTAGGGCCCAATGGGGTTTTGCGAAAAATTGGGGGTTTACCCCTTTTCCACGCGCGCGTGAAATGCCTAGCAGCGATCCAGATAGCCCGGCAGCAGCGGACAGTAGCATGTCTCGACGGTCTATCTTGATATCTGTCGTCATGCGTCATCTCCTCCAGTCGTGGGCAGCGGTGGCGGGGTAGGTGGGGCTTTCGGTTCTGAAACGAGCGCGGGAAGCGTTGGAGCCATCGATTCGTAGTATCTGGCGAACGCACCAATCCAGAAAACCACCGGAAAGGCAAGCACAGCGATAAGAACTACACCAATGCCAAACTCCCGCAACCAATCGCCCCACCGTCCGCTAGGCGCCGCTGGCTTCGTGCCGGAGAACCCTGGAAACAGACTCGGAGACTCGCCGCCCTCCATCCCGGGTAGCTCTGTCAGGCTTTGGAGGCTGGCAAGTAGGCCGGTCACTTGTTCCTGCGCAGCATCCGACGAAGACGACAACGGCATCCACTTCGTCAGATTCGGACCGTTTGTGGCAAGCGTGGGCCCCAGAGATATCGAGGCCAGAACTGCCAGCACAAACAGCATCATCACGCCCAAGTACAATGTGATTCCAAACTGCAGCAGAAGTCCGCCGGGGCGCCGGACTAACAGTGTCACCAGCCTTTGAATCGCGCGAACGGGGCCAACCCGTTCCACGGCCACAGCACAAGGAACGATTACGCCGACCAGGCACAAGACGACCAGAGTGGCGTTCACCAACACCTGTGGAACGAACAGCACCGAGCCGACAAACGAGCCCACCGTCCGGCTCTGGTTCAGCAAAGCGACCAGTCCATTCACCATTCCCCCGGCCAAGCCCACACCCACGGCGAGCAAGATCGTGCCGAAGAACAAAGCGACAAACTGCCGTCGACAGAAAGTCAACGCATCCACCAACCGGCAGGCCCGCCCCTGACCTTCCTCAATTGTCATATAGGCGACGCCACCGGCGATCACACCCGACAGCCCAACCGCGACCGAGTTAGCGATCAGCAGCATCACAAAGCCGACAGCCGTGGCGATGGCGAAGCCGATCTGGACAATGAGGCCCCACGCGACGAAGGCGGCAATGGCGGAAAACAGGAAGAAGGTCAGCTTCCGAAGGCTCAACGCTTGGCCCATGCCCTCGAATACTCGGTCCAAGATTCCCTGGAATGATCGAGATGGTAGAGCCTGCTCCGGCACATCGCTTGCCGAGAGAGGTGGGCCTTCGGTGTCACCACCTTGATGACTCCCGGGCGGTTTCGGCGTGGGTACCGTGTGCTTGCCTTGGCAGTTCGGACAACTCACTTGTCTCCCGGCCCAGTCGTCAGGGACCGTGGTGACTTGACCACAATCGGGACACGTCGCTGCAATCGGCATGAGTTCACCTCCCCGATCTGCGTCCAGAGTCGCGCTGTCCAGCTACTCTTTCCCGTCCTGGCCCTGTTGCGTTGCTTTTTCCATCAGCCAACTGGCACATTGGGCATCAACGTCCAGCCAGTTCCAACCTTCTTCATCCAGACTGGCAAGCACAGGTGACATACTCTCCTGCAGGCGATCGTATACCTGCTTCGGAGCGACAAGGCTGCTTGTCCCCTTGCTGGTGAACACAGCAAAACTGATTTGTGGACCGTTGCCCGCGTCTTCGATCGTTTGATCGTAAAGCAGGTGCAGTTTTCCCTGTTTCTGTTCTTCCGGCAGTCTGTCCTGCAGTACCAGTTTGAGCACTTCGACCAGACGGTCGTCCAAGCCGTCCTCCACGATTCGAACCTTTTCGATCAGCCCGTTCAGCGAAACTACGCGACGTAGCACGAAGCCATCAGCGGCCATGGACGCGGCTAGTGGGGGCAATGCGCCGGAGTCCTTTTCGTCAGGCACCATCCAAACCATCAGGTTGGCCTGCATGTCGTGATACAGAAGGCTGTGTTTGACATTGGTCGTTTCGCCGCACTGTTCACACCGAGAAGTCGTCAGCGAATGGTCCAGGACCTTTTGCTTAAGATCTGGATCGAGTGTGACATTGACGGACGTCCACATTGTGAAACTCTGCTCGTGGCTGCAGGCTTTGCATGTGACCGTCGTTTCTTTCGTTTGGTTCATTTTTGGCTGTCCCCGTTTTGAGACCGGCAAGATGTGGCACCGTCCACGTATCCCGATCGCGCTAATCTGACGGAAGATAGTCTACGGCCATGATAGGAGGGACGAAACGGGGCGTCTCCGAGGTTCTCATGCGCTCGCCGTCAACCGCGGCTTCACAAGAAGCAGTTGACACTGCCTCTGTGGCAGCGGGCAGAGACGTGAACGACACGAAACTGTCGACGTGCGCTCAATCCGCCAGGTTCGTCGAGATGACGTTACTTCGTCAGCCCGCTAGTGGTGCGGCTATCGATATTTGTCAGGTAGATTGAGAGTAAGGTGGCCGGGGTTGGAGGGCGCAAGCCCGAAACCCCGGGGCTTCCCTCGCTGACGCTCAGTCCAGCCCCGGCCACCCAATCTGC
>CAZUAH010001056.1:0-2835 GCA_964617665.1 uncultured Pirellulaceae bacterium | reverse complement strand
GATCGTATCCGGCGTGACGATGGTCGTCAGCTCCCTCAATGCCTTGCGTCCCAAAGCCTTCCCTTTGACGGCCAAGACTCGGCGTTGGTCATCGGTCAGTAAGAGACGTTTCTTCCCCTGCGCTTTCATCAGGGTTTCGACTTGCGTCTGGTAGAACTGAATGATCTTCTGCTGCTCGCGATTCAACGAGCCGACGAGAATCACGATGAAGAATTGCCAAGGTTGCAGGATGAGGTTCATGATTTGCTCGATGGCGACGCGTCTGGAAACCGCAATCACCATCGACGGTTTGGGACAGGCATGCAACGGGCTGGGACCATTGCTACGCCGTCAACTCGTCCACGGCGTGCAGACTGTGCGTCTTGTAGCGGATGTTCGGCGTGGAGATCTGACCAGGTTCGGCCGAAAACCGGGTGGCGCAAGACGCGGGAAGTGCGGCGACTTGCAGTGTTTGAGCGTCGGCTGAGTTTATTGACTGGACGAGGGTGAAGGTCTTGTCGCCCCCCAGTACATTTGGGATCGCCACGAGACGCTCGTCAGCAAAGACAAGTGCCCGTTACTTCACAGCCACGGCTAGAGCGACGGAGGCCGGCGATTGATTTCCCCAGGCGTCCACGGCACGGATGCGGTAGTACACCGTCCGCCCGATTTCGAGACCGATGTCGTAGAACACCGGCTCGCTCGGACTGCCAACGAGCGTCTCCGCTTCCGCCTCGAACGTTTTCGTGTCCGTATCCGAGCGGTACACATTGTAGTGGGACACGCCCTGCGGCGCCGCCACAGGCTGCCACGTTAGCTTCACCTGTGCTCGCTGCTCAATATTCGACCCGGAACTCGCCCGTTCGTCTTCCGGCCCGATTGGCTCGATGCGCAGCCCCTGCGGTGCGACGGCCAGTTCTTCCGGCACTTGACCTCGGCCGTGCGGCATGAAGTCGGGGTCGTTGGTGACGAGAATATTGTCCATCGCAATCCCGGCGTCTCGCGTGGCAACCTCCAGTAGGACGACGCCCGCGGCCAATGGAACGGTGTCCGCGTCGATCGCGACCCAGTGCCATGGTAATCCTTCGACCGGGATGACTCCCACCTTCTTGTTGCCGATCCGCAACGCAAAGACGCCGCTGGCCGCCTTGCCCGACGAGGGCCATCCCGTTGTGTAGGTAGAACGCTCCAGAGCCGACATTCCACGCACCCTTGCAAGAATGCGTATGGGACCCGTTTTCGGGATCACGACCTGCATGGTCACCGATCCGCTCATTCCCTCCCCCAATCTCTGCTTGTAGATCAGATCGGGGTCAGTGACGGCAACCGCGTAAGCGTCGCCGGCGCCCGCGGGGTCAAAGAAGGGCACCATCGGTTTGGTGGTCTTTCCGGCCGCGGGCCGGTAGAAACGCCGGAAGACCTTTTTGTCCCCGATGCTCGCCTCGTTCGAGAACATCCGGCTCTCCAGCCCGGAATACTCCACGGACGTCAGAACATAGAATCCTTCCGCGTCCGGCCGCAGCGGATACCGCGTCCCGGTCAGCAATTTCTCGCCGACCCGTTCATAGTTCCGCCCGCTTTCCGCGGAACGGTACAGCCGGAAACCCAGGATTTCGGCATGCCGTCGAGGCTTCTCCCATACCAACTCAGCCCCCTTCCTGCGCAGATTCACCGGAGGCTCTGGATAACGGGCGACCGCAATATACACATCGCCCCATTTCCGGTCCGGGTGATCGCCGGTCAGCATGGACGAAAAGAAGACCACCTTGGTGAAGTCCGGGCTGAACGTCGGCGCCGGTCGGAACATCGGCTTGTGATAGGCCTCCTTATTCCAACGAGTCTTGTACCGGATCGCGTAGTCGTGGAAGTTCGTCAGGGCCAGCGTCCACATGGTCGTGTGCTGTAGATCCAGCATCACAAGCGGCGTTGCCGGCTCGGCGTGGCTGGCCACCACCGCGTAATCGCGGTCCCGTCGGAACTCATGAGGCCAAGTAATCCGGTCGAATTTGGGAAATGTCCCTACATAACGAACCTCCTCGCTACGGCCACAATTGACGCTTACCGTTCCGCCACCAAAGCCGCTATGCATGCCCAGAGAACTCATATGGACCAGGGTATCGTCTTCGAGAAGCAGGATGGCATTATCGCCCGACCACGGGAACCCGGCGGCGAAATCCCACCACTTGGCCGAAGGCTGCTTCGTCATGCCCGTCTGGCTGGTAACGTACTCAGTCAGCGATGCTGCCGGATGAGGCACCACTCGCAGCAATCCGCGGCTATCGTCTTCGGTCAGGGACAGCGCCCAGACCTGATACGGATTGGTCGGGTGGTTGGGGAGGTGGTCTCGGTTGACCTCGAACAGATAATACCGGTTGCCGTCGCGATCCACCGCGTCTCTCCAGTTGTCCCCAGCTTTGCCACCCACGCCGGACATGTTTTCCGAGAGTGTGTCCGCCTCCGGTTGCGAGGAAATAGTTCGCACTGGGAATGTCGTAAAGGACTCTCCCGCGACGTTGGAGCGCCCCACCGACCGGTTGTCGTCCGAGAACCACACCAGCGTTTCGTGGGTAATATGTTGGATATCCGGTCCTCTGCCACCGTAGGTCGCGATGCCTGGAAAGTGCACGATCCGCCATCCAGAACGGGACGGAAACTCGATCTGATGATTCTCGCCGGTAGCCACGTTATGCAGCTGGATTCCTGCCGGGCTTCGTGACGTTACGATCCAATCCACCGAGTCAGATCCTTCGGGCAGTCGCTTCTGCTCCCAAGGGAACAGCCACACGGTTCCCTTCCAGGCATCGTTCAGATGCCGCGCGGAACCGTCCGTCCTGAGAAGTCCCCGAGGCGACCTTC
>CAZUAH010001055.1:0-2846 GCA_964617665.1 uncultured Pirellulaceae bacterium | reverse complement strand
TAACAAGGTAGCCGTAGGGGAACCTGCGGCTGGATCACCTCCTTTCTAAGGATAATTTATTCGTCGGTGGTGACACCGTCGGATGAATCGTGGACATAGCCCTCAAGATGACAAAGAGATCGCTCGAGCATCCGCTCGAAAGCTACCAGATTGATAAGCAAAAACCCGTTCAGGCCAGGCCGACCTGAGCGGGTTTTTTGTTTGCGCGACAAGACAAATCGGTGACGACTACCCTGGATACTTCACGCGATTGTAGCCACGTTCGCCAGAACGTGGGACCTGCCTTGGGTTTACGGCCGCGTTCTGGCGAACGCAGCTACGACAGTGAGTCGCGAAACTCCCGGGGGCATGAAGTGTCCGGGCTACGGTATGTCGGCAAAATGCCATTCGTAGTGGGTCACCTTGGCTCCGTCTTCGAAAGACGTGGCACTGGAGCAACTGCGGAAGCATTTCAGCAACTCGACGAAACTGGAATGGATGGCTGCGGCTTCGGAGACCGCCTCGCCCTCTTCTTCGGCCAACTTGATCGCGTACTCGACCCAGGGCGAAACCGCATCGACGAGCGCGGCGAAATTGAAGTACGCCGCAGAGGCCAGAGGCCGGCCAACGTCATTGAGCGGACCTTCCAGCGAGAGCGGTGTCACTTTCAGAATTCGTTCGGTCTGATCCAGCGAAAGGGACAGCGCGGCCACGTCGGGCGAAAGAGCTACGTTTGGCGCCACTCGCTCGTCGACACCCCATTCTTGCGGCAGAGCGTAGAAGTAGATCGTGCCTTCACCACTCTTGCGAGTTTCGGGTGGAGGAACGGTCAGCGGTGGGATTTCGTCCGGAGCGACCATCCGCACCTTCTTCAGCCCTTCGTCGATCACAGCCACATACTCGCCCACGCCTTTCTTCAGGAGTCCCGCATCGCTGACGCCGAATACGCATGCCGGCGCAATCATCGGCAGAGGCTTTTCGGCGGGCGGCATGATCGCAAGCCACTGTTTGCTCTGCGCGTTCGCATCCAGCACAAAAGCCCCCTGGCCGTCCTTGAACGCGGGAATCAGCATCTTCCGGTTTGCGTTGTCAATCCGCGCCAGAAGTGGCAGAACAGTCTGCTTGACCTTCTTGTACAACGCCAGTTCATCCTCGCCGAGTTCCCCGGGTACGAATTCGTCGACGTAACCGCCGATCCGTTTGGCCCATTTCACGAGCATTTCGTACTTCTTGGGCTGATACTTGTTGCGGCACGCATAGAAGAGAATCGGGTCGCCACCAAGGTGGTTCAGCAAGGACAGCGGTTTCCAGCCGTCGAGCGAGAGATTCGTGCTCCAGTCGTGTGCGTAACCCTCTATTCCGCGGTCAGTCAAGAAGGAGAACGACATCATCGGACCACGCATCGGCAGGCAACTCTTCACGTCCTCACCGAGTTCCTCAATGTCTTTGGCGATCCGGTTGGCGAGCTTCTCGTCGAATTCCCCCGCTTCTGCTACGCCGAATGCGAACCCCTTGCCAAACCCAGCCCAGGTGTCGATGGTGTTTTCACCGAAGGTCGCCTGCTCCACAAAGGCTTTGCTGGCGTAAGAGACTGAGGTGATCGGTCGGTCGGCCATTTCAACGAGCGGGGCCAGTTCGGGGCGGTCGATGAGCAACTTGCCTTTGCCGAGTCGTATGAGCTGTTTCAGAGAAGGTGAAATCGTCAACAACAAGTAGTCGCCCTTGACGCAAAGCGACACGACGAGTTTCCGCTGTTCGACATTCGCCTTGATCTTGTCAAACACGCGTTGCTGCCCGTCCGACTCCACGTCTCTTTCCAACTCGTCCCAGGGGATCATCCCTCCGTCAAGCGAGAAGGTCAGTGTCTCTGAGGCCCCGAGCTTGGCCCGCTTCAAACTCCCTTTGATTTCCGGGACGGAATTGACCAACGGGCGAAGCACATTCTCGAGTCGCGTCAGTTGACGATTTGCCAGCTCGGAATCGCTGACGTGGAAACCTATGACCAGAGTAGGGATCTTCAGTTCGTCAAGCCGGTCGACGATGGGGCCAAGAACCTTCTCGAACGTCGCGTCATCTGCCTCCATCCGTTCGGCCATGCCGGGCTTGAGCATCGCACCGTATACCTCGCGGTAGATGTCGAAATACGTCTCGTACAGACTTGCCCATTCACGATCGCCGTAGACGAATACTTCATCGGCGAACATGTCAGACATCAGGGCCATCAGTTCCTTGTTTTCCGGCTTTTCCATTTCCGCCTTGATGTTGGCCAGTGCACCGTCCGGATCGTCCAGTTGTGACTGGAGCCACATGAGTCCGAATTGGACTGGCGCTGATTCGCGGATTTCTGCATACGCCTTGCTGCCGGTGACGCGGCTGCATATCTCTCCGCATCGCTGCATCGATCCGTAGAACGACACGTCGGCCGGCACAAACGCGAGGGATGTGTCTTCTCTGAGCCGAGTGTCTTCCGCGGCAATTAGACTGGTAGGCAGTGCACCAACCAAGAGCACGGTCAAAGCAGACGAAAGCCAGCAAACAATTCGGGCAGACATGAGGATCTCCTCTTGTAGGGATGTTGTGAATCGGCGCGGAACAAGCCGTCTCTGATCAGAGCCATCGAACGATGGCCCCTTTGTAGCCCCGGTGTGTCGCATATGCAAGCTGTCCAGCGTAGTGTCGGCGCTAGGAAAACCAAGCCGCTCCAATGTGTCATGGGATCTGGCATCACCCTACGATCTGACTGACATCAATTAGATGGAGCTGCCGGCCTTGTCCGGTGTGTGGGCTGTCGATCACGACGGTCCGGCCGTCTGGGCTGAAACGGGGGTGAGTGTCGCAGCGCCATTCGCCGCGATATTCGGGCGGAA
>CAZUAH010001054.1:0-2848 GCA_964617665.1 uncultured Pirellulaceae bacterium | reverse complement strand
CTAAATCAGGATTCTTGAAGAAGGGACTCCAGTAGCCTGTTTGGTTGTGTCTGTGGCCACTGTTTCGAGATCGCGACGATTGCACGAATAAGCTCTTGACCTGGGCATTCGCAGCGTTGACACTGTAACAGGGCGGTACCACTGCTCGTTGACTCTTGGGGAGCAAACGGTCACCCTTCCCAACCCGTTAAGTTGTCGGCAAGATGAGCGAGGATAATGGCGAGTTTCGGCGTTTGTTGAGGGAGGTGCAAAATGGCTCCCACGAGGCGACGCGCGAACTGATCGAGAGCTATGGGCCTCACATCATCCGCGCCGTTCGCCGGAAATTGAATAGAGCCATTCGGCCAAAGTTTGATTCGATTGACTTCGTGCAGGCCGTATGGGCGTCGTTTTTTGCGACTCCAAAGCCATTGTCGGATTTCGAGGGACCCGGCGAGTTAGTAGGATATTTGGCGACGCTGGCACACCACAAAGTGATCGACGAAATTCGTCGGCGTATGGAGTCCGAGAAGTACAACGTAAACCGAGAGCAGTCCTTGAACGGCGCCGAACAGAATCTGTCGGGGCAGTTCCCTGACCCGCGGCCATCTCCTAGCCAAGTGGCCGTAGCCGAAGAGTTGTGGGCGCGAATGGTCGGCGGGAAACCGGAGCATCACCAGCACATCCTGCGGTTGCGTCGCGAGGGGAACTCCTATCGGCAGATTGCCGAGCAGCTAGGGGTGAACGAGAAGACAGTTCGTCGGGTAATTCAGGCAGTTTTTCCCGAGCAGGATTCATGATTCTTCCGAGTCAAGAAGCAAGCCGCATCCGAAAGGACGTCGAGGCGATTATCGCCGAGGAAAGCCTTCGGTCGAGCGTAGTCTCGGAAGTCCACCGGCAGCGGTCAGGCGGCCAGCCGTTGGATGCGCAGGCAATGCTGGAGGAGCGTCCGGAACTCGTCGACCGCAAATCAATCGTCCTCGAACTGGCCTACGAGGAATTCTGCGAAAGAGTTGAAGCAGGAGAATCGGTCGACCCGGAAGTCTTCTGCATGCGGTTTCCTGCCTTTGAGAAGTCTCTCCGTAAACTCGTTCAAGTCCACGCGTTTCTCGACGAAAATCCTCAACTGGTTCCGACCACGGATGTAGACTGGCCAGAGCCGGGCTAGACATTCCTTGGCTTCTCAATACTCGCAGAGCTCGGCCGGGGCGCCTTCGCCCGTGTCTTTCTGGCGGAAGAAGCCGCTTTGGGCCATCGCCTAGTCGCCATCAAAGTAAGTGTCGATGGGACGCTTGAGGCTGAGATTCTGGGAAGATTGCAGCACCCTAACATTGTGCCGGTTTACTCTGTCCAGCAGGAAGAAGAGAGTCGTCTTACCGTAGTGTGCATGCCTTATATGGGGCGCGTTACTCTGTTCGACGTTCTGGCCGGACTTTTTGCCCAAGAGAAGAAAAGGCCTACACGATCTCGGGCCATCGTCGAAGCGATCCGTCGCGACGCAGCCGACACGATGCCAACGGGCGATGCAGCCGGGTCGACCGATGGTGAATTGCACCACGGCTCTTACGTCGATGGGGCTCTACACTTGGGATCTCAAATGGCGGAAGCGTTGGCTTACTCCCACTCTCGAGGGATCTGCCACTGCGATCTGAAGCCTTCGAACGTCATGATTACCCCGGGCGGCAGGCCGATGCTGCTGGATTTCAATCTGGCTTTCGATTCGCAAAAGATGGACCGAAGGCTTGGCGGTACGTTGCCCTACATGGCGCCCGAGCAACTGCACGCGATGAGTGGCGCGCACGATATGCGCTGCGAGGTCGGCGAGAGGTCGGATATATTCTCTTTGGGCGTGATCCTTTTCGAGCTACTTTCCGGTCAACCTCCTTTTGGTCCTATCGCGACAAATGCTCCGTGCGATGAGATCAGGACATCGCTATTGGAGCGTCAAGCGCAAGGCCCGCGGCGTTTGCGGAGCCTCAACAAAGATGTCGACCCCAGGTTAGCCAAGATCGTGGAAAGTTGCCTTGCGTTTTCTCCAGACAAACGCCCACAACGTGCCGACGAACTGGCAGACGCGTTGCGAACATGCAGATCTACAATCCGTCGAGTCGAGCGCTGGAGCCGGCGCCACTCGATGATCGCACTTGGCAGCATGGCTTGTCTTTTCGTCACTGGCCACTACTTCTTGACACGCGACCCGTACGAGGTGCGCATTTTCAATGAGGGTGGCCGGGCTTATGAGGCAGGCGACTACGCGAAAGCCGAAGAGTGCTTCAAGCACACGGCCCAAACTACCAAGGAAGACGACCTACTGGCCGACGCTTTTTTTGGCGCGGGCGAGCGTGTCTGGGACTTGGAACTGGCGCGGAGGCCCTGACGTATATTGGCACGGCCGCCAGACTACGTGACAACGGCGAGACACATGCATTTTGCGCATACGCTTACGCGCGGGAACGGTTCGGCAGTGTCAGCATCAGCCACTCTCGGCATGCAATCCGGCTCGGCTTTGAGACAGCTGAGGTGCGCAACAATCTGGGGCGCGTGTTCTGTCAGAAAGGTGAGTTCGAAAAGTCCATCGACGCGCTCGACGAGGCGATCAGGCTGGAACGCGATCTGAAACCCGCTTGCCACAATCGGGCCTGGGCAGAATTCCGTTACCACCTACGACAGAAGTGCCCGATCGAGCCTCAGGCGGTCCGCGATATAGAGAAGGTAATCAAGGACAACATCAAGGCCGAAACGCAAAGTGCCAAAGCGTACTACGATGCTGCCTTGATTCACTCTCGGGTCCGCGAAGAAGATCGTGAGTTCGACCGGAAGCGCGTCGTAGATTATCTGTGTCATGCCTTTCGACTTGGATACAACCCGA
>CAZUAH010001053.1:0-2850 GCA_964617665.1 uncultured Pirellulaceae bacterium | reverse complement strand
AGATGGATTGACGCGTCACATCGAAGACCTTCAGCGGCACGGCCGTCCGCTGATCAACACCGAATGGTTGAACCGAGGTCGTGGCTCGCTCGTCGAAACCTGCTTGCCCGTATTCCACAAAGCCAATGTCGGCTGTATGCACTGGGGGCTAGTCAACGGCAAAACACAGACAGACCTGAACTGGGGCCACCGGCCTGGGCAACCGGATCCGACGGTCTGGCAGCACGATCTCTTTCACGGCGACGGCAAGGCCTATCGCCCGGAAGAGATCAGGCTCTTGCGTCAGTATTTGCCGGCAGGACACTCCCAAAAAGGCAAGCCATGAATGCGATTTCGACGGTGGCGGCGGCTTCGGGTGCCTTACCTCATGCCGCCGATCGCATCAGTTGGGATTCGAGAGGGCTAGTACATCTCGGTCATGCTGCGCCGCCTTTCTTGCGAGACCTAACATCAGATCGTCCGCCGAAGGAAGACCTGAGTAGATGGGTCTTGGTGTCGATGTCAGTCCTTCGAGGAGGTGGCGTTCGAGGAATCGTCTTCTTTCGTTTGTTCCTGTCTGGCTTCCGCGGCCGCACGCCCCAGTTGCTCAGCTTTCTCCTCGGCCAATTGCAGTCTGTCCTCAAGGTCGCGAATTCTGCGCTCGGCTCTCTGCAGATCCGACTCGGCAATCCGGTCGTGTTGGATGCCCAATTCGATGAGTGGACGCCCTTTTTCCAAACGTTCCGAGATGTATTCGCGTCTTGCCTCCAATTCGGCCAAATCGATGGTCGCACTACGCAGTTGCTCGTTGAGCGCCGCGAGTGCGGCCGTGTCGCCGCCGGCGGCAAGCTCATTCTTGCGAATGGCGACACGCAGTTCGACTTCGGCTAAGTCGGCATGGGCAGACTGTAAATCAGCTTCGCTCGCTACGCTATTATCTTGCAGGGCACGCACCTGTGCCATGGCAGACTGGCGGATACCGACGATCTCCGTTAGTTTGGCCAACACTTCGTCGCGGCCAGCCTCTTCTTGAGATTTCTTCGCTAGGGCATCAATGGTTCGCTCGATCGACTTGATCTTTCCCCGTTTTCCATGCAATTCAACCTCGACTTCGATCAGTTCCATAGCCAACGCCGACATGACGTCGGAAACCGATTCGGGCAGCAGTTTGTGCTCGAGCAGCGCATCGCGCAACTTCGATTGAAGTACCAGTGTCTCTTCTCGTTCCCACTTGGCTTCGTCCAGCGCCTCCTTCAATCGTTCGACGGTTCTCACCGCATCCTCATAGGCTGCCTCGCGATGTTCAGCAAGCTCTTTGGCGGAAGGATGGGCCGGCGCGAAGTCGGACGTCTGTTGTGCCACCGCTGAGGAAGCGACTAACAGCATTGCCGCAAAAGCACATGCTCTCGGGCACACATACCGACGCATCGCGCGGCGGAATACAACAGGATTCTCGAAATTCAGTCTCTTCATCGTTCAGGGCCCTCGGGTAATTCCCGGCCGATCGCCGCCAACCTCATGGCGGCCGTTTCGGCCGAGATCGTATCAGGATACATTTCACAAACGCGACGGTAGTCAGCCGCGGCCGAGTCGGTCAGCGCTAACCGGTGGTACTTCACCTCCGCACCGGCCAAAACGGTGGCGGCGCTGAGATCAAGTTGCTGGCTCACCCATTCTTCCCGAGTCGGCGGCGGGGCGAGGTTGCGCAGCCGTTCGAAAGCCACCACGCTCCGTTCCGTCGCCAGCAGCGCAGCCAATTCTGACTCAAGTTTCGCGATTTCGGCGTCAAGCCGCGCCAACTCGGATTCTCCAGCAATCGGCGGGAATTCCTGGGCAACTGGCGGCAAGATCGAGGCGGGATCGCGCCGACCGGAGAGATACCCCACGGCCAAGACAACCAGCAGGACCGCCGCGGCCGAGCCGCCGAGCGCGACCTTGCGACGCCGTCGCCGACGAGCGAGTTGACGTATTCGCCCCGGCAACTCTCCGTCTTGAACCGGACCGGCGCCGGCGGCCACATCGGCATCGCGCAACAGGTTTTCCAGTGGGTCAATAGCCATTGTCTTATTCCATCATCATCGCCTTGAGTAACGGTTTCAGCCGAACACGCGCCCGATGGAGTCGGACTTCCACCGCATTGCGTCGCAGCCCCAATTCAGTGGCCACTTGATCTATGCTCTTCTGTTCCAGGTAGTGCAGGACGATCACCTCTCGGTCGCGGTGCGGCAAAGCCCTGACGGCCGCCCGCACCTGCTCGAACTTCTCGCCATCCAGTTGCACGTCTTCGGCCGATGGCTGCAGCGGCTCGGCGTGGGTCTGACGGGCGTGACGCCACCATTGATTGCGTACGTGCCACCGACGTTTCCAAGCACGACACTTGTTCACCGCGATACGTCGCAGCCAGGTCGACAGGCTGGCCTCACCGCGAAAACGGGGCAGCGCCCGCCAAGCGGCCAGAAACACTTCCTGCACAACGTCTTCGGCCTCGCTGTCCCATGCCAACAGTCGATAGACCAATCGGGCAATCTCGTCGTGGTGACGACGGACCAATTCGTCGAACGCGCCGGATTTCGCCAGCGCAATCCCCCTGCGCAGCATTTGCTCCCGGTCATCGCATGGAGTCGGTTCGTTGACAGCTCGGGACACAGGCGGCTCAGTTTGGGCGTTTCATGTAATAGATGCACTGACGGGCAAGAACTTACAGGATTTTCTGCATTCTGTCGTTCTAACCGGACTATTCGGTTTGGGCAGAACCCCATGGAAGATTGATCACCTTTTATCTGAACACTATAGTTGGGCGAAGTGCTCGACCCGACCACCGGAGAGATCAAGCCGGTTTAGGAACGCGGGGAGAATAACTTCGGTGATTCG
>CAZUAH010001052.1:0-2850 GCA_964617665.1 uncultured Pirellulaceae bacterium | reverse complement strand
TGTGGAGTCCCTCAAAATGATCCCCAATCGTGAAGAGAATCTGGGCCGCCGGAGGGAATAAAGAAATCGTTGACTTGTCAGGCCCGGGAGATTTCGAGGGGAACGGTTTGGCCGAACTGCCCCAAGGCGAGTGCACGTTATGTGGAGTGAAGTTCCTTGTCGGAGAGAAGGTGGTCCAGTTGGGACGCGCCAGCGTGCCCGAAGTGAAAGCCAAAGTAGCAGGAATCCTCGTCAACCGACGCGTCAAGCGTCTGTACGTCCTTCACGCCACGCAGCGGGGATCGCCGGACAGTGTGAAGGACGGCACGGCCATCGGCGAATACACCATCCACTACGAGGACGACTCGACGGCCGTGATGCCGATCGCCTACGGGGAGGATGTACGCGACTGGTGGAACTGGGATGAGGGGAGACCAGTGACGCGAGGAAGGGTCGTCTGGACGGGCAAGAACTGCCAAACAGAACAGTACGAGGTCATGCTACGTCTATACCTGGGCGTGTGGGAGAATCCACACCCTGACAAGAAGGTAACCACCGTGGATTATGCTTGGAACAGGAAGGCGCCCGTTGCACCATTTTGTGTCGCGATGACGGTGGAGGAAGCCGCAAGCGAATGACGCCGTCAACGACGGCACGGCGACCAAAACACAAACGGCGTCTTCAGGAAATCACGAATGCCGTTTTGCTGCCAGAACCGCCGCGCCAAGGGCTGCAGTCAGTTGGGGATCAGGGACGATTGCGATCGGCCGGCCAAAGGCGGATTCGAGAGCGCGGTCCATTCCTGGCACCAAGGCCACTCCGCCGGTGAAGACGAGCGGTGAAACGACGTTTCGCCCGGCCATAGACGCGACGCGAGCAGCGATGGATGCTTGAACGCCTGCGGCGATGTCCTCGGGTGCCATTCCGGATGCCAGAAGCCCGGTGATCTCCGTTTCTGCGAAGACGACGCACATGCTGCTAATCACGGCCGCCTTCTGGCTTCTGGCAGCCAACTCGCCTAGCGAGTCAAGTTTCACGCCAAGACGAGTTGCCACCACTTCCAGGAATCGGCCGGTCCCGGCGGCGCATCGGTCGTTCATCACGAAATCTTCCACTTGGCCGTTTCCGTCCAGCCGTAAGAACTTGCTGTCCTGTCCGCCGATGTCGACAATGGCCCGCGCGTCGGATGACCGCTGACGAACGCCCCATGCCTGACAGGTAATCTCGGTGATCGTCTCGTCGGCTCGATGGATTAGCTTGCGGCCGTAGCCCGTTGCGACGACCGATCGAACATCCTCGGCCGGGATCTTCTTCTCATCCAATAACCGCTCAAAAAGCTGCTGCGCCAGCGCATCCTGGTGGACACCTTGATCCATGACGCCAGACGCGACCACTTCAAGACTGTCGGCTTCTACCAGCACAACTTTGATCGTTCGGGATCCTGCATCAATTCCGGCGCAAATCATTTTTCTCTGCATTGACGTACGGTTTCTACAAGTGCTTCCAGACGCGTGCGCAACGAAGGCTCCATCGCATCCGAAATTGGCGCTACTTCAATCTCGACGACGGGAATCCCCAGCCGTTGGCGAACTATGTCGCCAATTATCGTGCCCTCCAGTGCACAATGGCTCGCTCCCGGGATGCTGGATACTACAACGGACTCGGCCCCAAATCGGCGAATGTCCGAGCAAATCCGTTCGGCCCGATCCGACGGCGAACCGACCATGGGATCAGCCAGAGCCATCCTCGCCAACGCCTGCATCGGCGGTATGTCTTCGGGAATGGGATCCAGCGCGTGAGAGAACAGGTACTCGGTTCCGCAAACCCGGCCGCCGATGTCCTCCAGCAGGTTCATTACTCGCAAGTCGGCCACAGGGTTCACCCAAAAGACGCGAACTGCGTCAGCCGGCAGGACGCCTATTCCTGCATCAACTCGCCGGGCGGTCTCTTCCAGCAAATCGCCCAACACTCGGACCGATTCGTCCTGATCGGAACAGAAATGAATGGTGAGCATTTCGGCGATCAACATTTCCAATGCCGGTAGCGGGCATGCCGGCGCGCTGAAGGCAAGCTGACGAAGTTCTGCCAACCGTTGTCGCACCTCGTTGGCCCGTTGCACACCGGCCGCGAGATCCTCCTCGGTCAATTGTCTACCAGCGCAACCTTCAAACTCTCGACGCACGCGTTCAAGCTCGGACAACACGAAGTCGACTTGGCTTTCAGGAGCCTGAAATCCGCCAGGAAGCTGTACGGCAGTCTCATTTGGCTCTGGTGCGCGACGATGAGGAATCTCCCACCATAGTATCGAGTGACCAAGGCCCTCCAAACGCTGGGCGATTGCCGAAAGGTCGTCGCAGGTTGCACCGACACTGCAAGTGAGCAGATCGGGAATCGGAAAATGGGCCTCGTTAACGAACGCTCCGAGCATGGCTCGCACCGGGCAAAACGAGTCGTCGATGCCAAGCGAATCGGCGATCTCCAGCAAGCCGGCGCTGTGCTCCATCACACAAGGAATCCACCAGGCCCCGTCGGGATAGAACGCCACCACATTGTCAAACGAATAGGCAATCACCGGCACCGTACCCAGATCCTTCATCGTGCCGATGATCTTCTTGCCCGCCTCTCGGGCTTGGTGAAGGCGTTGTTCTTCGGTTAACAGGAAGTTCCACAGCCGCAGTGAGGCAGCCGAGTTGTCCATGCGCAGCTTCAGCAGCCGGAAATCCCCGTCGTCGACGTGCCGGCGCAGCGATCCGCCGTATTCCGGTTCGCGAAGGCCGGCGGAACAAAGCTCAACGTATCGCTCGTCCCACTCGTCTAGCGTTATGCGCATTGCCGCGTGGTTCATGTCAACATTTCCAGAAACGCCTCGAT
>CAZUAH010001051.1:0-2863 GCA_964617665.1 uncultured Pirellulaceae bacterium | reverse complement strand
GGTAGTGTCCTAGGAGTGTGTTGCTGGCGGGTCAGCGGACAACTTCACGAATCCTCGAAAACGCCCAAGCCATAAGGATGGCAACCATAACCATGAAGCCCGCTGCGCAGCTAAAGTAATGCACGACAGCAAATACCACGCACGAAGCCGTAACAAAACAGAGCAGATCAGCAAGGCCGAACGTTCGCCCACCGTTTTTCCGTTCGCTGTCCATCCCCCTCCATCCTACCACCCGCGTGCCGCCTTCTCCAGCAGTTCGCGAACCGTCCATACATGATCGGTCAATCCAGCCGCAACCGCTGGCGATGTCTTCAGCGTACCATGCTTCCAGCAGAAGTTGTAGTAAGCGATCGCCAACGCAATCATCGCCTCGTGGTTCTGCAGTTTCTTTGAGAACCCATTCGTCAACCGCGTCATGCGTCGGATCGTCATTCTGATGTGCAGATTGTTTCGTTCAACGTGGCTTGTGCAGATGCGGTCCCAGTCTGGATTGCCGACCAACACTTTCTTCTTGCAGTCTATTATCATGGCTGGCGAGTAGCGTTTCTGCCCGTCCTGCGGTGTGCCGTAGACTTTGACGATCTGGCCGTAGGTGATTCGGTTGCCCAGTGCGGCCGGGATGGCTGTCGTGTACGGCGTGTAGCCATCGCTGCTCAATTGGAATCGCCCAGCCGTGGCTGTGTCCAGCTTGGCGGCGAACTGCTGGGTATCGGAGGGCGATCGTTTGCCAACGTGCCAAGTGATGAGCAACTTGCTTGTCCGCTCGATCGCCGTGAACGTGTAGCAGTCGCCGTATTCTTCGCTGGCCTTGTTTCGCTTGCGGGTCTTCTCTTTCATCCCGACGAAGCCCCACACCTCGTCGCACTGCACGTCGTCAACGTCCAGGTCCACAAGCTTCTCTTTCAGGAACGCTTGGCAGTTCTCGCCAGCGGCAACCATCAGGTGCATGATCGTGTCTCTGTGGACGCCTGTAAGCCTTTCAGTGGTTCGGATGCTACAGCCCTCCAAGAGCATCTTCAGGCACATTTCGGCCTTGTCGATGTCAATGCGGCACATTCCGATCGGGCGCGGGCGTTCTTCGGTCCAGGTTCGTCCGCAGTCGCGGCAACGATACCGCTGGTTACCCTTCCGATCCTTACCGTGTTTCTTCCTGCTTTCGTGCTTGCAGTTGATAGCGATCATCGCGAATCTTCCCAAGGCTGGGGCGATTCGCTAGAATGAAGGTGTTAGGCTACGATCTGCGAATCGCCGGTTGTAGTTGGCCCGGCTTCGGTTGCTGCCGATGCCGGGTTTTCAATGCGCTCAATGTTTCAAAGAACTACATGTATTGTATCGACGCCGCATTTCGTGTCAATACACAAAACTGGAAAGCAATAGAAATTGTTGTATTGACACGAAATTATTGTGTACGTATACTTTGAATCATGAGCAAGGCAAGACGATCACCCGGACGCCCCCGCAAGGAACAGAAGGAAATCAACCCCGTGCGTCAAATCGGACGCTGGCCAGACGATCAGTGGGATCTGATTCGCGAAGCCGCCGATCGGGACGGGCTGTCTGTTGCGGAGTGGGCGCGTCGAATACTGCTGCGGGCAGCAAAGCGCAAGGTGAAGTAAGCGGAGAGAAGGGGAATCGAACCCAATCCGTGCGCGGATTCCCTAAATTCGCTTATAAGGCGAGTCCAGTGCCAAACCGGGGGCCGCTCTCCGTTAGAGAGCAGCTCGTTTTTTTGACAATTCGGAAAAAATATCCATCTGACGCATTGCCGTTCTTTTAACGAATCGTTAAACTTATCTGTAGTGACAGTGCGATGGAAATATGGTTCACCAACGCGAAGACGCACAAGCTGTTTGGTTCGAGGAAGAGCCTCGGCAAGAAGTACGGCGACCAAATGGCATCTCGGATCACTCAGCGGATCGTGGATTTGAAGGCTTGCTCGACGTTTCGTGAGGCGTTTTCCATTCCTGGCAGATTGCACCCCCTCAAAGGCGGCGTTGCGGGGAAGTTTGCTATGGACTTGGTTCATCCCTATCGACTGATAATTGCGCCAGCAAATGAACCACTTCCATTCTTGAACGAGGAAGAAACCCAACTTGATTTCGACAAGATTGACGAAATCGAGTTGGTTGGTGTGGTTGACTACCACTAGGGAGATAAGCTGTGGCCAAGGAAAGACTCAAACTTGAGGCCGAGTTCATTGTTCCACCGGGCGAAACGATCAAGGAACTGATGGACGAAAAGGGCCTAACTCAGATGGACTTGTCTGTCCGCTCAGGTTTGACCAATGCCGCAATTAGCAAGATTGTGAACAATCAGGCAGCTATCACAAATGAGATTGCTGTAAGGCTTGAGCGGGTGCTTGGTTTGCCCGCGTCGTTCTGGGCAAAACGCGAGGCAGATTACCGACAATCGCTAATTAGGGACTCAAGACAAGACGATTTGGCAAAAGACCTGAGCTGGTTGAACTCAGTTCCAGTAAAGGAGCTACAGGATCGGGGGGTTGTTGCAAGAACTCGCGACAAGGTGGCACTCGCTGCTCAGGTGTTGTCGTTCTTCGGTGTCAGCGATCCCGACGCCTTTCAGCATACATGGATGGATTACGCAGTTCAGTTTCGTGGAGCCGACAAGGCAATGAGCAAGCCGGGATTCGTAGCGGCTTGGCTTCGACTTGGTGAGATTGAATGTCAATCACAGCCGTGTAAGCCGTTCGATAAAGAGGGATTTCTTGAGGCATTGAGAGAAATCCGAGGGCTAACGCGCAGTAATCCTCTCGCCGCTATTCCGGAGGCCATCGCTCTGTGTGCATCTGTTGGTGTTGCGGTTTGCATTGTGAAGCAGATACCAGGTGCGAGCATTAGTGGCG
>CAZUAH010001050.1:0-2880 GCA_964617665.1 uncultured Pirellulaceae bacterium | reverse complement strand
TTGGGAATTCCGCTTCCGGGCATAGGTCCGTGAGGCCTAGTTTCCGCTGCAGAGGATCGTCGTCGTGCTCAAAGACTCCCTGGTTCCATCACCGCTGATCCCAGACGAAGAGCGGGAACCGATCCGCATCGACACCGGTCCCATTCAGCTTCGTTTTCGCGGTATATATGTGCTCGCGCAGATATCGCTGCTTTTGTTGCGCGTGTTGTGGCTGAGGCTGACAGGTCGGCTGAACATGCGAAGGCTCGGGCGGATGATCCGCGAGTTGTGCCAGCGGATGGGCGTACTTTGGATCAAGGTCGGGCAACTGGTTTCGATCCGCCGTGATCTTTTTCCGCAGGAGGTTTGTGATGAACTGGTCAAACTGCAAGATCAGGCCGACGGCTTCTCTCCGCAGGCAGCGCGGCGCATCGTGGAGAAGGAACTGGGTGCTCCGCTAGATCGGTATTTCAGCGATTTTGAAGAGTTGCCCTTTGCGGCGGCATCGATTTCCCAACTTCACAAGGCTCGACTCCGGCGGGAAGGAGTGTGGGTGGCGGTAAAGATCCGCCGACCGGCAATCGAAACCACTTTCTCTAAGGATATGCGTTGGATCAGGCGAATTGTCTGGCTCTTGGTTCGCTTCGGCACTATGCCGCACGCCCGTTGGTCGGACTTGGCATGGGAAGTCGAACAAGTCATGCAGGAAGAGCTGGACTATCGTTTCGAAGCCACGAACATGAAACGAATGAGACGCACGCTGCGTCCTCACAAGGTGTACGTGCCCAAGCTTTTCTCCGCCTATTCAACGCCACGTGTGCTCGTGATGGAGTTCCTTCCCGGCGTGACGATGGCGGACTATCTGATGATGGCCCGCGAAGACCCGCGGCGTCTATCGATGTGGGCGGCCGAGAACTCGATCGATCCGGCACGCGTAGCGCGTCGTATCGTCCGGTCGCATCTGCGGCAGTCTTTCGAGGACAACCTGTTCCACGCCGACTTGCACCCGGGCAACATCCTGCTGCTCAGAAACAGCCGGTTCGCTTTCATCGACTTCGGCTGCGTCGGCTTCCTGGAACGGGACTTTCTGAGGAAATATGATCTTTACACGCAGGCGCTGCGAAATCGCGACTTTTCCAAGATGGCGGACCTGTATTTCTTATTCGCCGCCGATTTGCCGCCGATCGACCTGTCCGAGGTGAAAGACGAGTTTATCCGTTGCGCTCAGGCCTTCGAAACGCGGCGGCGGGTTCGTGAGTTGCCCTATCCGGAGAGATCGCTGGGCACGCTGAATCGCGACTTGATTCGACTGTTGGGGAAATACGGCATTACTTTCGACTGGACCTTTTTGCGAATCATGCGTACGTGGTTTACGATGGACATATCGCTGTGCGTGTTGATGCCGGATGCCGATCTTCGGCGTCTGCAGACTCAATACTACCGTGATAGGAACCGGCGCAGGCTAAGGGAAATGGTCCGCTCGCCGCGTCCGGAACCGGGCTGGTTGCGCGTCGCCACGGAGTTGCCTCAGATGGTAGTCGAACAGTCGGTCTATCGGGGAAGCGTCGTGCGTCGACTGGCGATGGTCTTCGAGGGCGCCGCGAGTCGAGTCGCCCGGTTTTCCGCAGGCGTCGTGGGCTGGATGAGCCTGTCGGTTGTGCTGGGGGCCGTGTTTCTACTGGCTGTGTGTCTCTACCAACGTTTCGCCGCCCGGCTGGCCCCCTGGACAACGGATTCGGCAAAGCGCATGTTTGAGATAGTGCCGCCCCTTGACTGGCAGGTGTGGCTCGTGATTTTCGTGATCGTGTTCTACGTTTATCGCAACTTGCGAGAACTCAAACGACGATTGGGTGAGCGGGAGGCCAGGCTGCCCGGCCTGTGACGTTGCCGCGTCACGCGTGGTAGGACGGTAATGCCACTGGGTTCGGACGGATTAGCAGTCCGTCCTTCAGTCAAGCATCACGTCAACAAAAGGGAGAGCTGCCATGATGGACATTCGCGTTGGAAAGGGGATTCGTCGAATTACCCTGCTTAAGAAAAACGAAGCCGGCGCGATGACGGCTACCACCGTGTATCGCGCCAAGAGACGAAAGAAGAAGAAGGGCTCGCCGGGCGTGAGAGAAGTCGAACGGGTGGTCCGGGCCATGGGCGAGGCGCAGAAGGCCGCTACGGACACACTTGTCAAACGGCACAAGCGGTCCAACCGCAAGCGGAAAGACGGCTGGCTCAACGATCTCGGCCAAAACGTATTCAAGGCCAGCGGTAAGGGTTTGCGGAAACTGATGAAACAGTCCGGGATGTGACCCTGTGTGCGGCGGTTTGCGCCGTCGAGTCACACTTGTTACCGATCAACGTGAAAGGTCATCTGCCATGGAACAAAACAGCGAGAGCCGTCCGGCCGACGTCGAAGACGCGATTGTTATCGACCTTGGGAAGAAGAAAAGGAAAGCCGTCAAACGGTTGCGAAAGGGCGAGGGCAAACTCATGGACGAGGTGAAGTACTGCATCGAGGAACTGCGCAATGCGGGGGCGATTGAGGGCCCGGCTCGGCCCGTGATCGTTGTCGTGAGGGAAAAAGCAAAACAACGGCGCTGGTTCTGATGCCCTTCCCGGCGTTTGCCTATGCGCGCGGCCGTTTTCTCCACACGGACCACGCGTTTCGCAAATGGTTGGGAGCCAGACGCAACAGACTGGAGAACAGGCCGCTGGGCGGGTCGCGATACTTGGCGACCGGAACCATCTGAATGGCGTGCTGCTTCTGACACGCTACGGCGCACAGCCCGCAGCCAATGCATCGCTCGAGCGGGTAACCGTGCGACTTTGCTTTGACGTCCACCACCAGGGCACCTTGTCCTTGCCCACATCCTATGTGGACGGTGGCGTTCATGCTAGCGCGTGCAG
>CAZUAH010001049.1:0-2882 GCA_964617665.1 uncultured Pirellulaceae bacterium | reverse complement strand
TGGAGGACGAAGCCGAGGTGAGACGCTACGTGCGTTCGGCGTCGCGAGCCCACTTTAGCCCGGGCGTCCCCTACCCGATCATCGGCTTTCGTCCCGTACTCGCACCGATGATCGAGGTCCCTCGACCCGTCATACCAGACGAATTGTTGATTGAGCCAATCCCTGCCTCCAAGAACTGATTTTCGAGAAGACGGAACTGTACCATGACACGACCACTGATCTGCCTCATTGTTCTTCTAACAGCACCAACAGCCATCGTCGCCGTCGAACGCGACTATCCGCACCAGCCCGTTCCCTTCACCGACGTGAAGCTGACCGATTCCTTTTGGCAGCCGCGGATCGAAACAAACCGTACGGTCACGATCCCCTACGCGTTTTACAGGAGCGAAGAGACCGGGCGACTCGAGAACTTCAAGGTGGCGGGCGGATTATCCGAGAAGTCGTGGACCGGCGGCTACGGATTCAATGACTCCGACGTCTCGAAGATCATCGAGGGCGCTTCGTACTGCTTGAGCGTCAAGGAAGACCCGAAGCTGGACGCGTTTCTCGACGATCTGATCAGTTGGTACGCCGCGGCCCAGGAAGACGATGGGTTCCTATACACGCTTTGGACCGCGCGCGACACCGTCGACGATTTCAATCGGGTTCGTTGCCGGCCGAACGAGAACGACCGCTGGGCGAATGTCCACCACGCCCACCAACTCTACAACCTGGGGCACATGTACGAGGCCGGTGTGGCGCACTACCTGGCCACCGGGAAGCGAGATCTTCTTGAGGTGTGCATCAAGAGCGCCGACCTCGTATGCGAGACATTTCACGAAGACGGGTTGACCGAACCGCCCGGCCACCAGGAAATCGAAATTGGACTTGCCAAGCTCCATCGCGTCACCGGCAACCAGAAGTACCTCGATCAGGCAAAGTTCTTTCTCGAACAGCGGGGCCGACACGAGCGGAAGAACGAATACAACCAGACACATCAGCCCGTGCTCGAACAGGACGAGGCGGCGGGTCACGCCGTCCGCGCCAATTACATGTACAGCGGCATGGCCGACGTTGCCGCACTCACCGGCGACCAGCAGTACATTGCCGCGATCAACCGCATCTGGCAAAACGTAGTGTCGAAGAAGCTCTACCTGACCGGCGGCGTCGGCGCCTCCGGCCACGGGGAGGCGTACGGCGACAACTACGAACTGCCCAACCGTACGGCCTACTGCGAAACCTGCGCCGCCATCGCCAACGTCTACTGGAACCACCGCATGTTCCTGTTGCACGGCGAGGCGAAGTACATCGACGTCATGGAGCGGTCGCTCTACAACAACGTCCTGTCCGGCGTCTCACTCGACGGCAAGACGTTCTTCTACCCGAATCCTCTGGCCTCGCACGGCGGCCACGCCCGCAGTCCGTGGTTCGGTTGCGCGTGCTGCCCGAGCAACATTACCCGGTTTCTTGCCAGCGTCGGCGGGTACATGTACGCGGTACGCGACGAGGCGATCTACGTCAATCTGTTTGGGCAAAGCGAGGCGGAGATGAAGCTCGGCCAGCGCACCGTCAAGCTCACTCAGCAGACCGACTATCCCTGGGACGGCAAGGTACACATCACAGTCATGCCGGACAGGCCCGGGCGCTTCACGCTGAATGTGCGCATTCCCGGCTGGGCGCGCAATGAACCGGTCCCCAGCGATCTCTACCGCGTCGCTCCCGGTAGCGAGGACAAGTGGGAGTTCGTCGGCAAGATCAACGGCCAAGGCGCTGAGGTCGCACGGAACAAGGGTTTCGCCGTACTGACGCGAGATTGGAAGCCGGGTGACACCGTAACGATCGACTGGCCGATGTCCATTCAGCGGATTCTCTGCAACGAGAAGGTCGAAGCAAACCGCGGTCGTGTGGCACTTCAGCGAGGACCTATCGTCTACTGCGTCGAGCACCCGGACGTTGCCGGCGGTAACGTGGCCAACCTGATCCTGTCAGACGACGCGCCGCTAACCGCCGAGCACCGCGACGATGTCCTGCAGGGCGTCACCGTGATCTGCGGCGCGGCCCAGTCTGCCCGCTGGCAACAGGGTGGCGAGGGCAGGAAGGTCGTCACGGAACTGGTCGAGTTCACAGCGGTCCCGTATTATGCCTGGGCCCACCGCGGCCAGGGCGAGATGGCGGTCTGGCTGCCGCGCACGCAGGATGCGGCCGACCCGCTGCCCATGCCGACCGTCGCTTCGCTGGCCACACCGTCCGCCTCGCGCGGTAATGCAGAAGCACTCAACGACCAGCGCGAACCCAAGTCGTCCGGCGACCATACGCATCCGTTCCAGCACTTCTGGCCAAACAAGGGCTCGGCCGAGTGGGTACAGTACGACTTCGACAAACCGCGCGAAGTCTCGCGGGTCGAGGTCTACTGGTTCGACGATACGGGCCGCGGAGCCTGTCGCCTGCCCGCTTCGTGGAAGCTGCTCTACCGCAAGGGCGGCAAGTGGGGCGAGGTCGACGAGCCCAGCGGTTACGGCTGCGAGGGCGACCGATACAACGCCACCCGCTTCACGCCCATCACCACGGACGGCCTGCGGATCGATATCCAGCTTCAAGAGAAGTGGGCCGCCGGCGTCCACGAATGGCGTGTCCGCTGAGTGGAGAATCCTCTATCACACGATCTCGATGGACGAGCGGTTCACCCAATGCAGACAGACAGTTGTCAATGGTCGACGCATTCCGGTTAGTTGTCTGAAGTCATCCCTTGCGCGCGTTTGAACTTGATCCATCGTCGTCGCGTGGAATCTGTACTGCACACACCAATGCCTATTTGCCGTCGCTTGTATTCGTCTTGTTGACCAGCCGTCCTTCGACGAAGCGGGCGAAATTCCTGAGTGTCTTAGCTGCGAACGGCGCATCCG
>CAZUAH010001048.1:0-2887 GCA_964617665.1 uncultured Pirellulaceae bacterium | reverse complement strand
CGAAGATCCCGGTGCTGTATTCCTCGTAGCACTGCCAATGGAAGAATCGCCGCGGCTCGTAGGGACCCGGAGGCCGGTTCGCCTGGAATCGCTTCCAGTCGACATGCTCCGGCCCCGACTTTTCGGGCAGCCCCGGTGTGTTGTAGGTGTTGTAGGCGCGCCAAGGGACCGTGGGCCGATTCCGTGACGACCAGAGTTGAATCTGGGTTATGTCTCCCAGTATTCCTGACCGAATGATATCGCGGGCCTTGTAGAAGTGGGCCAGAGTGCGGCGTTGATACCCAACCTGCGTCACGCGTCCCGACTCGCGAGCCGCTTCGCGAACGCGGATTGCTTCGTCGAATGAGTAAGTCATCGGCTTCTCGACATAGACATCCTTGCCGGCATCCATCGCGTCGAGCGTCATCTGGGCGTGCCAGTGGTCGGGCGAGGCGATTACCACGGCGTCGATGTCCCGATCGTCCAGCAGCGCGTGATAGTCCCTGTGGATCGGCGTCTTGGGATCCTTCAACCGCGGCTTGATCCGGTCGATATAGTGATCGCTGATATCCGAGATACCGCCCAGTCGGGCGTGCTCGCTCTGGTTAATTCCGTCGTGCAACGCGTAGCCGCGAATCCCAACGCCGATCAGGCCCACGTTGATCTCGTCCTTCGGTGCCACGGATTTCGCCATCCGCGGCACGGCCAACGAGCCGGCGCCGGCCGCAGCGGCTGCTTTGATGAAAGAACGTCTGGTCGTCCGGTCAGGCGTATTCATGGTTGAATCCCTTCAGTTGCGGTGAGGAATACTGGCAGTCCTTACTCGCTGTCGGCTGGCGATTTCAGCCACGCCAGATTGAAGCGGTAATATTGTTTGCTGGTAATCAGGTGGATCAGGTGGTCCGGCGTCTGGGTAGCGGCCAGGTAGCCGCGGCGACCCTGGTCGATTCGCTTTCGCCCGGACCAGGTATCGCCCTCGTCGAACGAGAGAGAGGCAAACATCCCTCCACGGTCAAACGACACCAGCAGCAGCGGGCCTTCAGTGAGCCGCATCAGCACCAGACGCTGGCCGCTGCCGATATCAGGAAATGGGCTCTCGCGATACGCCCAGGTGTTTCCGTCGTCGTTGGAGTAGCTCATGGTAATATGCCCATTGATATCCGACCCGCCCTGGTTCCGGGTCATGGCCAAGAGCCGCCTGTCCTCGAGCCGCACCACGTTGATGTGAAACCCGGCGGCCAAGCGATCTCGCCCGCCTTGCGCGACGTTCGGCCGATTCTTTCCAGTGATCCTGTCCAGCCAGGTCTCACCTCGGTCGGGACTGATGAATACACCGGAGCCCGCCTCATTGGCTTTGTGGCCCAGGGGAGCGTAGTCCATACCAAGGACGAGTGTCTTACCGTTGTCTTCTACGAAGGCGCTATCCATGGGCGTGTACTTGTGCCGGTGCTGCGGATCGCTGATGATCCGCGGGCGGGTCCAGTTTTGGCCCGAGTCGTCACTGACGCTCATCATCAGGCACTGGTCGCGATGGTGCCCGGAATCGCCGATGGCGTTGAAGAAGTACACTCGCCCTCGCCCGTCGTGCAGCAGGCAACTTCCCGTCGTGTTGCGGTCGGCCGGCGCGAAGAACAGTCGCTCGGTGTCCCAGCGGTCGGCCCACCGCCCATCGCGGTAGCGCAGGCGGCTGGCGACGATCACCATTTCCCGCCCGATCTCGCTAATCGTGTTGAACCAGGCCGTCAGTAAGTCGCCATTCTCGCACCAAGTGATCGTCGGACAATGGTGATGGTGCAACTGCGAAAGCAGGAGATGGTCTTTGTCCGGCTGGACGAATGGTATCGGCTTGTGGAAAACCTGCTGGTCGGTCGGCTCGTTCCACGTGGCTGGTCTTGGATCGACCGAGGGATCATTCATCATCAGCGGCGCCGCCGGCTGCGGCGCGGTTTGCGGCAGGGGGGCCAGCACAAGGCGAAAACCTGTCAGCCAATGCTTGTCATCCGGCAAGGTGGCGGAGCGGTTGGCTGCGCGCAGGAATTTCAACGCGGTATCGTGGCTACCGCCGCGGGTCACCTTGAACGTGCCGTCGGCCGGGCCCACCGGATCGGTTCCCTTTTTCGGATAGGGCCCGTACCAGTCCCTTACCCACTCTTCGAGATTGCCGTGCATTTCGTGTAGACCCCAGGGATTAGCCGGCATGGTCCCGACCCTCAACGACACGTTTCCCTTGCCCTTCTTGTCTCGCAGCGCGCGGTCTTTGGCGTTGACCCGCTTGTCGGCTGTTTCGGTCCACTGGTTCCGGTGGTGTGCCTCCGGCAGATTTTCACCCGCCCAGTAAGTCGTGGTCGTTCCAGCGCGGCAGGCGTATTCCCATTCCGCCTCGGTCGGCAGCCGGTAGGGCTTGTTTTCCCTCTTGCTCAGCCACTCGCAGAAGGCCGCCGCCTCGTGCCAACTCACGTAGGTCACGGCTTCGTCATCCGCCTTCGACACATCGCGAAGTCCGCGCCACTTATGGTGCGCGGGATCGAACTGCTCATATTGGACGTTGGTGACTTCGGTGGTGGGCATATAGAACGGCTGGGTAATGGTCACCTCATGCAACGACTGTTCGTCCCACTGATCAGAGGACAGCATCGTTTCACCCTCCGGGCTGCCCATGCGGAACGACCCTGGTTCAATCCGAACCATCTTCATGCCGACAGAGTTGACAAAAGTCTGGCCGCAAGGAGCCTGTTCCGCGGCTCGATTTACATCGGTCCAGAGTACGACGAGAAGTAATACGGTGGCCGTCCTCATGTGAGCGTATGAAACTTTCATTTGTCTGGCTTTGGTTCAGGCGGCGGTATCGGGTCACAGCGAAGCGTGTGCTCAACCGGCCAGGATGCGCGGTCGTCACTGTCGTACACAC
>CAZUAH010001047.1:0-2896 GCA_964617665.1 uncultured Pirellulaceae bacterium | reverse complement strand
GGCCCAAGCCCTAAACCCCGGGGCTTCCCTCGCGGACGCTCAGTCCAGCCCCGGCCACCCAACCTGGCATTGGTCGACAGACACACCGCTACTGACTGACTGGAACGAAAGCTCCCGGGAGGACGTGACATGGTACGGTCGGAAGATAAGACCATTCTCGTAGTCGATGACGAACCAAATGTCCGCGAGTATCTGGCAACGGTTCTCCAGGACGCCGGTTTCAACGTCGTCACTGCTGGCGACGGAGCCGAGGCGTTGGAAATCATCCGCGAGAGCCCTCCTGATTTCATCTCGCTGGACCTGATCATGCCCAGGAAATCCGGCCACAAACTCTTGCATGAGCTGAGGAAGCACAAACAGTGGTCGCGCATTCCGGTGCTGATCGTCACGGCCCACGCCCAGGACGATTTGGGCAAGGAAGACTTGGACGACCTGCTGGAAAACCGCGTCATGTCGGGACCAGGAACGTACTTGGAGAAGCCCGTGAATCCGGCAAGCTACGTGCGCGGCATCCAGCGAGCATTGGGCATCGAGGAAACTGAAGGCGCGACCGAGAAGATTGACCTGAAAGAAGAGTTGCAGAAGAGCCTGCAGGACGCCAGCCCTGACGCACTGCGCATGGCCCTCGAAGCACTGAAACAAGAACGAAAGGACTAAAACCATGGCCGAATCACAAGACGGCAAGAAGAAGATACTGGTTGTGGACGACGAACCGCACGTGGTGACGTACCTGGAAACGCTGCTGCAGGACAACGGCTACGCAACCACGTCGGCCACCAATGGCAAGGAAGCCATTCAAAGGATCGAGGAAGACAGGCCGGACTTGGTGTGCCTGGACGTCTCCATGCCTGAGGAATCAGGCGTCCGTTGTTATCGCAACATCAAAGAGAATCCCGAATGGTCATCAATACCAGTGGTGATCGTCACGGCCGTGACCGGATACGGCGGCGATCCAGAACCGTACAAGAAATTTATCAGCACGCGTAAACAGGTTCCACCGCCGGAAGGATACCTATCCAAGCCGATCGACAAGCAGGAATTCCTGGACACGATCGCAGAAGCGTTGAGTTGAAAGGTGCGTCCGCTTCGCGTTGATTGAATCCGTCCTACGGCCAACCTGTGTTGGCGAGCATAGAGCAGTGCAGATAAACAGAAGAAACGACGGCCAGACAAGACACCGTTGCGGCAATGCAATCCTGCAACGCAACGATCGTGCATATGGGCAGCGCTTGGATGCGCAGCGACGACTCCGTTCGGACCCATTTTCTTGCTCTCTTTCAGCAAATCCGCGTTTTTTCTCCAACTGTTCGTCGGTAGGCGCGGAGCTTGCTGTTTGGGACATCGTCGAGGGCGATTCCCATGAAGGTCGTACTACCTACTTTCGAAGACCGTGTCTCTCCGCGGTTTGACTGCGCAAAGACTTTCCTCGTGGTATCCGTCGAGGATGGTAAGCCGTCGGAGCGGCAAGAACTGGAAGCCGCCGGTTGGGCTCCGCACGAACGGATCAACAGGTTGATCGACCTGGGCGCGGAAGCAGTCGTCTGCGGTGGTATCGACTGTTGGTCAGCCGAATCACTGCGTTCGGCGGGCATCGTCCTCTACGGCTGGGTCAGCGGCACGATCGACGAAGCTTTGAATGCGCTGTGTCGCGGAAAGTTGAACGCCAACGCTCTGGCAGCGGCCGACGGCCGCTGCCGACGCGAACGAGAGCCGGAAGCCGGGGATCGGCGTCGCGAGGACGAGCTGTCCCAGATGAATCCAGACGTTATCGGTCACAGGCGAAGGCGGCGAGGCGGACGCGGTCGATGCGGCCCCGCAGGCTGACGTCGGATTTGAGCGGCACCGTCGTCCGGTCCGCAAGCTGACGCAGTCTCTCGGTAACGCTTGATTCACATGGATAAGGAGGACGTTGATGTCGTCTGCAGTCGAAGAAAACGTGATCGTCGCGATTCCAGTAACCGACGGGCGATTGTGTGCCCACTTCGGTCATTGCGAACGATTTGGTCTTTTCGAAGTGGATACTGCGAATCGGCGGATCCTTGGTTCGCGCCTGCTCGATCCGCCACCTCATCAACCGGGCTTGCTTCCCCGCTGGCTGCACGAAGAAGGTGCAAATGTCGTCATCGCTGGTGGAATGGGGAAACGCGCTCAGGACATATTCAACGAGCAGGGCATACGAGTCGTGGTCGGGGCGACCGAGAACCAGCCGGAAAGCATCGTGCAGGCGTATCTCGATGGCGATCTGACGCTGGGAGAAAACCCCTGCGACCATTAGGGCGAGTAGTGGTGGCTTCCAGCCGCCACTACAAAAAGTAACGAGAGGTCAAGGCAATGAAACTAGCGATAACAGCGCAAGGTCCGGAACTAGAAAGTGAAATCGACCCACGTTTTGGACGAGCGCGATATTTCATCGTCGTAGATACCGAGTCCGATCAGTTCGCGGCTCACGACAATCGACTGAACCTCGCCGCCCAGCAAGGCGCCGGCATTCAAGCTGGCCGGAAGGTTGTTGAACTGGGTGCGTCGGCCGTAATCACCGGCAACGTCGGCCCTAAGGCGTTCGACACGCTACGAGCCGGAGGCGTCCGCATCTACTCGGGCGTTTCCGGCATCGTCAAGGAAGCCGTCGCAGCGTTCAAAGCAGACGGCATCGAAGCTGTCGACAAGGCGACGGTCGAAGGCCACTGGGCGTAACGCGACACGGTTACACGTTCGAGCCACGGCGAAACACAAACAACGAGAAACGAACGATCAATTGCTTCGACCGTTTGACTTCACCCCTTCCGGCTTGTCCGGCAGGTGAATCAGTTTGGCAGGCTAAGAAAATGTACCCCCAAGCCACCTCGTGGGGGGGGGGGGGGGGGGGGGGGGGGGGGGGGGGGGGGGGGGGGGGGGG
>CAZUAH010001046.1:0-2914 GCA_964617665.1 uncultured Pirellulaceae bacterium | reverse complement strand
GGCTGGTACTGGTGTGCGGGATCGTAATCACGTTCTGGCCGACAAGTCGAGTCCACAGTTCCGGAGGTGCCAGACGCTGCTCGCCTTCGTAGCCTTGGTTGGCCGACCACGGGCGATTGTCGGCCGTGCGAGGCACGCGTTTCACATCGCGTGTCAAGCCGATGATGTTCCGATGCCCGTACGGAAACCGCTGGCTCCGTTCGTAACCATGGAACGGCTGATGGAGCCCAGTAACGCGATGTAGATCCGCCGTTTTTCCGCTGCGCCAGTAGTCATAGTCGTTCAAAATCTTGACATGCTGCACGTGGTCGGTCACACACAGAAAATCCAGTTCAGCCGCGTCGATCGCGTAACGGTAGGCGTCTTCCAAGCTGCCATCCACACCGGTGCGGCAAACCGACAGCTCGGTATGGCGGTGCAAATCACCGAAGTACAGCCCAAGTTCCTTGTCGCCCGACACGAAAGTCGGTCGCTGGCCGCGCTGAACTGCCACGTTGCTTGCTTCGGAAGCGGTCGCCGCTTCCACCTCAACAGGACGACTGCGCCGTGCTCGACGCGGCATCAGCGATGCATACACATAACTGTCTTGCCCCACGGCACTCAGTCGATGGTCTGATGACCAAGCGATTCGCAACCGACCATCAGCGTCCGATCCGGCGGCCATACGAACGTTCTGTCCGCCAGCGCTCTGATGGACCTTCTGCGGTGCAATCCACCCTTCGTCGCTCAGCGATGTGCCATACAGGTTCCACACGCCGCGCCCCGTGAGACTGCGGAAAAACAACCACAGCACACCGCTTCCGTCCGTGGATAGCGTTGCCATTTCGCTGCGATCGCGCAGTGCCTCGGGCAATTCCAAGGCCGTTGTGCCGCGTGGAACCTCCAATTGTCCATTGCGACGGCACCGTACGCGGATGTTTCGCATCGAACGCAAGCCGGCAGTATGCGAATCCATCCCCCAGCCGGCTCGGCCTTCTTCGTAGGCAATCCACAGCGTCCCCTTGTCGTCGTACTCGACAGTAGGATGCGCCTCAAAGCGATCCGTCGCCGCTACCGACTCGACGGAGCCCCACAAGCCGTCCTCTCTGACACGAAGGCAGATGTCGTACGAGCCGTTTTGCCATCGGGACCAAGCCACAGCGATCGAACCGTTCGCCGCAGCGGCAATGGCCGGGTTCCAGTCGTTGCCTCCGTCGTCACTCAGGCAAATCGACTCGTCCCATTCGTCGTTCTGACATTGTCGAAAGAAGACGTTCGAACACTCGCCGCGCCAGCCCTGCCAAACCAACGCCACCGTCCCGTTCGGCGCGGTAACGACAGATGGAGTCTTATCCACGCCCGGACCCTCGGTCAGTCGTACAGGAGCGCTGCACTTCAATCCATCAGACGTAAGCGTCGCCGTCGAACAGTACAGGTCCCAGTTCTTCTGACGTGATTCCGCCCAGACGATTCGGCAACCTCCGTCCTTGCTCGGTGCCACGGCAATAACATCCACGTCCCCAGTCTTGGGCAACACATCGAAGATTTTTCCGGGATTCCCTTCATGGTCCAACAGCACGCCACGGATCTGGTCGCCAGTGGGCGCCGACTCGTCAGCCGGTTCGCTTGTGGGCAAGCCCAAGAACGCTCGCCACAGTATCAGTTGCCGGCCGTCGGCCAGCCGGCACATGGAGGGATCGCTATCCTGAGTGCTTCTGTCCGACAGCAGACTCGGCACGTCGCCCAAACTCTGAAGCAGTCGTACAACCAGTCTTCCTTTGTCCTTGCCCGGAAAACTCATCTCCAACTTCTTGCGCAAATCGGAGATCTTCCATTCGAAGCTCCCCTGCAGACTCACCAAGCCGATCGCCGTAGCATCATCGCCCGCGACGACCAATTCCATTCCATCGGTGCCGTTGCTCATGGTGAAGCTTTGGAACTTGGGAGGCGTCATTCGATCGTGCCGGTCCCCCTCGAACGATACGGCTTTCATCGAGATTAGACGGCCATTCATCACTCGCACTTGACCGTCCCAATACATCTCGGACGACGCCGGCCCAAACCCCCATTCCAACTGCATGGCGAATTGTTCGGCGCGGGTAGCGGTGGCAAACAGTGTCAGAATCAACACGCTAATGACAGTGATACGCATGGGCGTGATCTCCTTTGGCTTGGTCGATACCCAGACCGTGATTCGAGCCAATATCCGTTCCTACCATATGTCTTGTCTCATTCGCCACCAACAGGGATAATCGATCGCCTGTGCCGATCATCATACCGCGCACGGCGGTGATGTTGGACCTCCCAGCCACTGAACACGAGACGCCGCGCGTCCATCGACGTCAGCCTCTGGCCTAGGAACGTGTTTTGAAATTGCGATGCAGTCGCAATTCGTTGGTACGATGGGCCTCCGAGCCCGTCGAGAACTTACAACCTAGCCGAAATCGACGGCTTCGGAGAGCCATCGTACGAATTTCAGAACACATTCTAACGCAGTGGTTGCCGGATGGAGTCATTCGAGCTATCTTCCACCGCGACCATTGATTCACTGGCACGATTCTGCTGACCCCGAATACGGAGCCCCTTATGCCAAGTCTTGAAGAGCTGGCCTCTGGTATGGCGAATTGGGTCTGGTCCCTTCCGCTGTTCTTTCTTCTGCTTGGATGTGGATTGCTCTTTTCGGTTGCCAGCAAATTCGCTCAATGGCGGATTCTGACTCATGGCTATGCCTGTATCCGTGGTCACTACGACAAACCCGAAGACACAGGGCATATCAACCACTTCCAGGCACTCTGCGCGGCGCTCTCCGCCACCATCGGTCTGGGGAACATCGCCGGGGTCGCAGTGGCGGTCTCGATCGGTGGCCCTGGAGCCGTCTTCTGGATGTGGATTGTCGGCCTGTTCGGGATGGCGTTGAAGTTCGTGGAATGCACGC
>CAZUAH010001045.1:0-2927 GCA_964617665.1 uncultured Pirellulaceae bacterium | reverse complement strand
CAGGAGTTGTCGTCCTGTGTCGCGAACTGTTTTGGCCTTGACGACACATGACACGCCCTCATGTGCGCGCTGGACGTAACGGGACACTTGTCGCACTGATTCGCATGTGTTTTCAACGAAGGGCCCAGGATCAGTTCACACGGGTAGGGTGTGTCTCGGTCATATGCCTTCAGTCGTATACCTAAACGAGTAAAGTGAACATCCTACTCTTTCGATTTGGCCTGTAGCCAAATCCAATCGTGTCCCGCTTCGAGGTCGATCTGGATCTCATCGAAGACGGCGCCACCGGGGAAGGCGTTGCCTGGAGCATTCGGGGCCTCCTTGACCACGTTTACCGTGAGAGTAGGTTTCAGCGCAACTGGAATCTGAATTCCGAGCGTCAGCGGTAGTCCTTTGTAGAGCCCCATGCCTGCGTAGCGTTTCTGTCTTCGCTCCAATATCTGCAATGGCAACGTTTCGTTGGTTTGCCACTGAAGACGAGTGTCCTCCGTCGCGCTATTTCCAAGATCCAGCCTGACCGACCCGTCGGACGGCTTGGTCGCGGCCTTATCCATTGCTTTGTCCGCGTCGATCCTCCTGTCGCCGATCTGCAACTCTCGCCACAGATGCTTGGTTCCGTCGAGGATGCGAAGCCGCCATTGGCTGACTCGGTCGTTTGCGGGAGTGTCCGCAATTCGCAGTCCCACCTCGTCGCGACTGCCCGCCTCCCATTTCATCTCCACAACGGGTTGCGGTGCATCGCCTGATTGAAGCTTGGCTTGTAGAAAGGCTGAGTACACTGACTGTGCCGGATCTGCTTGCCAGTTCAGCGCGTTCTCTCCGCGAGCATCGTTGCAAAGTTGCCATGATTGAAACGATTGCGTTTGACTCGAAAGAATCGTTCCGTCGCTGGCGAAAAACTCAGCGGCAATTCGCAGTACGGGATCGTTGGTATTCAAATTCGGTCGCGTGAACGTCCACTCGTAGGGCGGACGATTCGACGATTTGTACCGCAATCCGTCTCGCAAACCGATGCCCTGATACTTGGGGTTATGACCAAAGCCCATAAATGGCGAAGCCGGTTGGTAAGTGCGATCCGACTGATCAATCCACAGTCGATAGCCCTTCCGCGTCACGTAGTCGTCGCTTTGGCCGTTGAAGTAATTTCCTTTTCCGAAGTCAAGTTTTGACTTGTAGCTCTTCGCGGAAAGTTGAAGCGGCGCCGGAGAGAGGTTTGGTTCGCGCGGCCAACCCATGCCGCTGGCCGATGACCAGCCACCCGGTATCCAAGCGCTGCCCATCTTCTTTTCAAACGCCTGCTTGCCGTCAACGTAGACGACGTAACGAAACTCTTCGCTGGGAGAATCGCCTGTGTGAAGTGTCACCCGATGTCGTCCCGCGGGAATCCGCACGCCACCGACAATCGGTGGTATGCCATTTTCGGAAACCGCTCCCATCCCCAATCTCAGTTCGTAGTCCTGTCCGTTGGGGACATGCACGTTCCACGAGTGGAAATCGTCAGCCACCCTCGGCATCTCGGACGAGGCCAATTCGTCCTCGTTGTCAACTTGCAAACGACTGGAAAGAGAGAGCAATTCATCACGCTGCTGAAGCATTGAACGGTTTTTTCGAAACGCTAGGCTGACGGCCGTTCCAACCGCGATCAGTGCGGTTAACGTCAACAGATTCCGAAGCGAGAATCTTAGCGTAACTGATCGGTGCGATTCGGTTTCATTCATCGCTCGCCTCAGTCGCAATCCAGCTTGGGTCAAATTCAACGGGTGTTTTGCCCTGTCTTAATTGGTCGAACTCCGACTCGCGAGATTTCGGACACAGCACAAACGATCCGCCGGCGTAGGTTGTCGTTGTTTTACCTGCGACTTCCTTGTCTTCCGCAGAGCTTGGATCGTAAATCTTCAACAATGGCAAGATGGTGTCCTGGTCAAACGATCGTGGGCCCTGTTCGCTGCTCACTATCTTTTGAACAACCAACGCGTCGTCAAAGCGATCAGGGTCGAAACGCCCCCAAGAGGACGCCCCCGATGATCCTCCGAACGTGCCGAACGCCTCCAATCGATTGTCCTTCTTTTGAAAACTCACCGTAAACAACTGGTGAATGGCCTCTGGTCGCGGCGAGCCCCAACCCGAACTGTAACCGCCAGCTAGATAGACCCCTTCTTTCGCAACTCGGCCTCCTCCACTGGAACGTATGACGTCGTAGCCCGGCGGCAAGTAGCAGCGGAATTGCCAAACACGCTCAAGGTGTGATGCCACTTCGGGCGGAACATCGGGCGTTTCGATCTCCACGAGATGAACTCGGTCAAAATCGCCGATCGACATCCGCCCGAGTTCGGCTTCCAATTGATGGATCTGATCTCCCAATTCGCGGTTGTCGATCGACAATTGGATCAGAACGATACCGCCAGCAAGGAAGAAAAGGAGTGTCAACAGTCGGACCACGAGCTTCATCAATATCGCCGTTTATTGGTGTCAGTCCAGATCAGTCATCCGCTTCTGGAACGACGGCACAGAGGTGTTGCGTGCAGTGGTGTCATCGACCAAGCAGCGAAACTGCATCGTCACGCCAACCTGGTAAGCGCACGCGTTCTGTCCGTCCGCTAGCAGCCAGTGCAACGTGGCACAGCCCTAGATCGCCTCTAATCATGTTACACAACGAGAATTTAGACGCCATTAGGCAGACCGCTCAGAGTCTGACTATTGGCACGTATCTTCACTTGTATTGACTCGTGGCTGCTCCCGCGCATCCCTCGATCGCCCAACGGAGGATGCTCCGTTTTGGGTCCGCAATCCGTCACGGCGCGGCCTGTAAGCGTCGTCCGGGGTTGCTCTTGGCTATCCGGAGATAGCCACGTTCGTGCCCAAGGACTAACCGTCCGGGTGCAAATGCGGCATGCTGCTTGCGCGCTCAGGACAAAACGTCCTGAGTC
>CAZUAH010001044.1:0-2931 GCA_964617665.1 uncultured Pirellulaceae bacterium | reverse complement strand
AGTCCCTCAAAATGATCCCCAATCGTGAAGAGAATCTGGGCCGCCGGACCCGGCATTCAGTTTCATCCTCAAGTGCAATCACTGGTAGCTCAGACATGGCCTTCTCGAACTGCTCCGCATTACTAGCGAGTTCAGGTATGAGCCCCCACCTAATCATGTGATCAGCTTCCCAAGCGGCCTCCACAATCCCAATACCCTTGGTCCTCAAGTTCTCACACTCAGACAGAATGTGCTCGCCTAAGGCTGAGTAGATGCGGCCGAATGCATGCCCGAGCTCTGGCGTCTGCTCAACATCCGAACGAGCCACGTTCGTCCTAGGTGCGTCTCGACCAACCACATTGGCGAACACCCACGGGACTCCTTGGGCGCGATGGTACCCGGCAGCGTAAGATAGCACACGTACGCCTTCAACACACATGCCAGGGGGATTTCCGTATTCATTCTGCTCATCATCACGACCATCGACGAACGCGTACGCGCTTACGAAATCACACACATCCGAAAAAACTGTACGGCGCACAGGATATGCCAAGTCAAGCCCTGTCAAAGAGTTGGACCGCGTCTCAATCTCCTTAAGCCACAGTCTGCTCTCTCCCAACTTCTTAGAAATCTGATGGACAACAGACTGAGCGTTGGCGTAACCGATCTTTACTGGTTCTCCCTCGTCGATTTGGCATGTAACCTCACACTGCGGTATTACGACCCAGAAACGGACCAACTCCTCCACCTTATCGAGCTCCGCTGACCGTCGAACTCGTAGCTCGACTTCTGTCCCATGCAACCCTATGGCACTCAGGGCATCATCTCCCTTGGGTATCTTCTTGATGAGGTAACTTTTCACCACGGAGGGTAGCGTTAACCTCCGAGCGAATTCATCGTCAGGATGAACTGTCAAGATTTGGACCTCATCCGCGATCATGAACGTAGACAGGATGCCGATGCCAAATCGGCTGATCGGCGAGAAATCCTCATGTTGCTGCCTCACCTGCTCGCTTTGATAGTAGCTACAACCGACGTTGAGCAGGAACCTCTCGATCGTGTCCTGCGTCATCCCAGTACCTGTGTCTCGAATCGTGAGTTTTCGCTCTGTCGACTCCCACACTACCTCAATCTTCCCCACAGGCTCCTCAGGGAACAGGTGTTTGCGAAAACGAACGGCATCCAATGCATTTTGTAGCACCTCGCGAATCGCGACGCGGGAATCGTTGTAGAGCGTATGGCTGGTCAGCAGTTTCAGAATTCTCTCTTGATCGAGATTAAAACTGTAGCTCCGCCCCTCGAATCCTCGCGGTTCCACCTGAGACGAATCAATTCGCCGCCACGGGAAGCCAAAAAGTGATCCCTTTCCCTCTGCCAGCCTCGCCCAGTCATAGCAACGCTGCAATTCCCGACCCGCGTACTGCTGCAAATACGCAAGGAGACCAAAGTATGCACGTTCATCCTCGAATGAAGCGTGCACTTCAACCGTATCGGAATACGCTCCGTTCGACGTCTTTTTCGGCCTTACGGCTCGAACTCCCGCCTGCTTTGCCCATTCTGCCTGGCTCGTAGGATTACTCGGGTCGATCAGTTTGTAGAGCACAGTCGGAACACGTTTCCTCTGAATCTGAAGAACGTCCGCCGTTCTAAGTATCAGAGCTGCATAATGCAGATTGGCCTCTCCTTCCGGATCATCGCCGTAGACTCGGTCAACGCGGTACTTATCGAAGTTGAACAGATCATCCTCATGATGGCTAAGGCAGATCTTTGCCAAGTCGTCCCGGATCACCTGCTCGAGCCCTCCCAAGAGTTCATTGACTGTTGCAACGGCATCTCTGGCCTCGCCGTATTGCGGGGTATCCTGGCCCCGAATCCAATGGAAGACTCGATCTGCGTGGTGTCGGCGAACGAATTCTTGATAGAGGAACTCCTCACGTTCGTCTGGCGTTTGTTTGGACAGTGCCTCTCCATAGTCTTCCCCACTTGCTCCCGCCATCAGCTCCTCTGCAAATTTCAAGAAGTCTTCGCACTCCTCTCGATTGGCAAACTCTGACTTCGTTACGAGCATCCCGAGGTCGTGGAAGTAACATGACAGTACGACCATCAGCCAATCCGCGGTTTTCATCCGTTCTGCGGTCTCTGACGGAATCAGTTTCTCCACGAGTGCCAGCATCGCATCAATGTGTGTAGCATCGTGTAACGTGTATTCCCGGAAGATGCCGTCCCGACCGATGAGTTTGAGGATCTCCCCTATGTTCTCACGGATGTTCGTCAGATTCACAGCACCGAAAATGGAAGGAAGGTCCTCGGCCTTTTTGGCTCTTTGTTCCGCCATCGATGATAGTACTGCTGACATGTACGTTCCCCCTGTGCAATCTCATACGCTGTGATGACCGCTTCGCGCTGTAGCGCGGCATTGTAAGCCGTCTCCCCGTGGAACGGCACAGCAATGGACGCCCTCCCACAGTATACCGCCAAGACAGCACTTATTATATCTGGAGGGTCAAGAGACGGCCACAATTGCCGTCCCGCACACGTGAAGCGCAAGTATGCTGGCATCGTTCCACAGGCCCGTTGGGCGGACCGACGGCCTACATTCCACCAATGCCCAGAGCTTACTCCCAACCCAAATCGCTCATCCGCACACGCAGTTGAGCGATTCTGAGAAGCGACATCGCCAAGTCCCCGCGGTCGCTTCCCAAAGTCTGGGCTGGTCCGGTCCCACCGCCCTTCCTGCCGAGTCACATGGCCTCTCGCGTCGTTGAGTCGACTAATCTGACAATGTGTGATTTCACCGCTTCTGGCAGACCAGCCCACCGTTTGGCTATCAGCGCGAGATACCCATCGTTGGCCGGTCTTGCTATCTCCATTGCACCTGATTCTGCACCGCCTGTGTCCCATTGGGGCGATTTTCCCTGCGTTTCCTCCGATAGTTCATCTCCCCTAGGGGGT
>CAZUAH010001043.1:0-2941 GCA_964617665.1 uncultured Pirellulaceae bacterium | reverse complement strand
ATCCGCAAAGTTGGGATACGGTCGGTGGTCCCGGGTCGCTCTGCCCCATGCCGCCAGGTGCGCTGGTGGTGACGCAGACGCAAGCAAATCACCAGCAAATCGAGAAACACTACAAGGGCATACTTAAGCGAGTCCGCATGCCCGTTCCCGCAACGGTACCTGGGTTGGTCAGTCCGGCCGTTGCAAAAGCCTTGTTGGAGCCCACAAAGATGCCATTCATCGAAACGCCGCTGAAAGATGTCGTAGAATTCCTCAAGGGCGTTCACGATGCGGAGATTACGCTTGATGCCCGAGCGCTCGAGGACGTGGGTATCGGTACGGATACACCAATTACCATGAACGTGAAGGGCATCATGCTGGGCTCGGGCCTGTCGTTGATGCTGAAGGATTTGGAGTTGGTGTGGACGGCCGACAAGACTGGAATTCGCATCACCACGGCGGAAGCCGCTGAGTCGAAAATCGAACTTGTTCCCTATCCGATCAACGGCCTGGTGCAGGCCGGCCAGGCCGACCATTTGATCGACGCCATCACGTCCTGCGTGGCTTCGGCCAGTTGGGATCAGGTCGGCGGGCCAGGGAGCATCCGGGTGGGCATCCGTGGTACGTTAGATGTACGCCAAAGCTTCGCCGTCCATCAGCAAGTGGCACAACTGCTGGCTGATCTGCGAGAAGCACGCAAGCCCTAGGGGAGCATCCCCAAGGAGATGACATGAGAATTCAGCACGTGACCCGAATCTGGCATAGTCTCGCGTTCCTGTTTGTTTCAGCGTCTTGCCTTTGCGCCCAAACCCAATCGCAGTTCGAGCAGGCGCGGCGGCGGATGGTCGATGACGTGATCATCGGCGCCGGGGTAAAAGACCCGCGCGTGATCCAAGCGATGCTGGCCACGCCGCGACACGAATTTGTGCCTTTGTCACTGCGCAAGAACGCCTATTACGATATGGCCTTGCCGATCGGTGCCAAGCAGACGATTTCGTCGCCATTCATCGTGTCCTATATGACCGAGTGCCTTGACACTCAGCCGACCGACAAGGTCCTGGAGATCGGCACGGGCAGCGGGTTTCAGGCGGCGGTGCTCAGTCCACTGGTCAAAGAGGTGTACTCGATCGAGATCGTCGAGTCGCTGGGGAGAAATGCGGCACGCACGTTGAAGCGGCTGGACTACAAGAACGTCTTCACAAAGGTCGGCGACGGCTTCAAAGGGTGGCCTGAGCACGCGCCGTTCGACAAAATCATCGTCACTTGTTCGCCGGAGAAAGTGCCGGAACCGCTGGTCGAACAGTTGCGCGACGGAGGCATGTTGGTCATCCCTGTCGGCGAACGATATAAGCAGACGCTGTATGTGATGCGCAAGAAGGACGGCAAGCTGGAAGCCGAGGCAATGCGTCCAACACTGTTCGTCCCCATGACCGGCGCGGCGGAAGACCGCCGCGAAGTGAAGCCGGATCCGGCGAATCCGCGTGCGGCAAACGGCGACTTCGAACAACCACCGGTGGCTGAAGGATTTGTGTCCGGCTGGTACTACCAGCGTCAGCTCACATGGGAGACGGACGCCAGCGCGCCGGAAGGCGATCACTTCATCACGATTCGCAACCAGGAGCCGGGACGCGCCGCGCACATATTGCAGGGCTTTCCAATTGACGGACGCGCAGTCGGCCGTCTGGAGCTGTCGTTGTTTGTGAAGACCGTGAACACGCAACGCGGCCCTGGGAGAGAGGCGCTGCCGATGGCAGGAATATCGTTTTACGACGAGAGTCGGCGCGACGTTGGCCTGGCCGTCATGGGACCGTATCTGGGCACGACGGACTGGCACAGAGCCAGCCGATCCATACGCGTTCCGCCACAGGCTCGGGAAGGGATTTTGCGCCTGGGATTGTTCGGAGCCACCGGCGAAGTGTCGTTCGACGATGTGCGGATAACACCAGTTGCTCGGTAAGTGAACTGGCGATGCGTTGCTTGTTCGGTACGACTGCGCGGCCGAGGGCCAGCAAGTGATGTTCGAGAAGATGGCCGACAAGAATAACAGAGCGAAGCCGTGGCAGTACAGCTTGCGAGCGCTGTTTGTCATAATGACAGTTGTGGCGCTGTGGGCGGCGTTATGGCAACGAAACACCGACTTGGCGATCAATCTCGCGATTGCAGCTGGCTTTGTTCTCCTTCCCGAATTGCTTTTCTGGATCGTACGTCGCCGATTCCGTTGAACCCGCTACGTTCGCAACGAGTAACGGAGCATCAGACGCTACCCTACGTCTACTTCATCTTCCCGCTGTGTCTCTCGCGTGGTAGGGTGGAGGAAACTCAGTGTCTGTTCGGCAATCTTTCGCTCAGGGGACGAACTGTGGGCGAAGCGAAGAAGATTGACAAATCACCGCCTTTAGTTCTTGAGCCACCTTGGTGGCAGGTTCGATGGAGATTAGTGCCAGCGGTGTTTTTTGTGCTTGTTGGCATCTACTTCTTTGCCTACTACATCTTGTTTCTCGCGCACTCGATAACCCCCCCCTGGAAAGTCCCACATGGTTCTGCATCCATCCGAGTGTACCAATTCCTCTCCTGCTGGGAACTTCTACTGGCGTCGGGGTGCTGGATCACTAGTGGTATCTGCTGTTTCTTTCGACGATGGTGGCTCGCGGTCATTGGCATAGTCGTCGCGATTGCCATGTTTCGCTTCGCTGCCTACCACACCCACATATACAGTGAAGGGCGAATGGAAGAGTGGGTTAACACGGTTCCTCCAGAAACGCACTCGTCACCCCGCAACAGATAATCGCACACGATCAGCCCAGATAGCCCCATTGGAAGAATGCGGGTAGGCCGACTATACTGCTGTGTTCGGTAGTTCCGTTTGTTGTTACCTGTAGACTTTGGAGGATTCGATCGGTGTACGAAAACTTGGCTGTCGTGGGTGCCACCGGGGCGGTGGGGAGACTGGTCCAGCAACTGT
>CAZUAH010001042.1:0-2942 GCA_964617665.1 uncultured Pirellulaceae bacterium | reverse complement strand
ATTGACACTGACGGTTATGTCCCTCGTGGCTGCCGTCGGCGTCCCGATTGTGCTCGCCTATACGACCGCCATCTATTGGGTCTTTCGCGGCAAGGTCCAACTTAATGAGTACCACAGCTACTGAGTCGACAATGACCGACGGCTGCGTGCGGGCGATCGTTTCCCATGGCAGGCACCTGATCCTTGATCTTGTCGGCGTGTACCCATACTGAGCCGCAACTGGTCGGAAGGGCTACGAAAAGTCTGGAGCGTTTCACTGGGGTCGAGCCAAAAGGAACGAGTGGTGAGCCCCCATGCCTACGATTCAGGGGGCTCGCTTCGCTCGACCCCGGCCGCCCTCGTTCTCGTCTTCCCAGAACCCCCGAAGAACCATGAGTCCGGATCACCTCACGGGCCGACTGGAACTGCGCTTTCTCCCCACCCGGCGCGACGGAGGCAGAGGTTTCTTTGGGCAGTCTTCTTAACCTCGCCGAGGCGCTGTCGTCTTGGGCTATGGAGACATGGTATCTCGCAGGATTTGCGCACTTCAAGAAACCCAGAGCCTTCTGCGTGTCTGTTACGGATTATGATCAACGGTTCGATGGAGTCTGTCAGAAGCAACCAGAGAATTCGGCGCCGCAATCGCAGGTTGCCTGCTCCACTGATTAACCTTCTGATAGTGAGACTTGGCGCCAATACGGGAGGCGTGTGGCTGCAATAGTTGTTCTTCGACAGGGCAGTGTGGGGCGCAGATTCTGCCAAGAAAGTCGCAAAGGTTATGGGAGTTGAAGCCAGCTTCTGTTACTCAACCAGAGCATTGTGGGATTCCCGACCAAAGCTGGGTAGACTATTTCGCTGGATCCGACTTAGGCTTGCCGACGTGCCCCTCGTCCTCTCCAGCATTCTCCTTGCCGACAACTACGATCGTAAACGCCGCTGACCTCAGTTCACCGTGCCACTCCCCTTTCCCTCGAACGTTTCTGACAGTGTTCAGGGGTAGGACAAAATAGGCCCGGTATTCTCCGGGCCCAGTGCGGAGCCTTCTCACGGTGTAGTTGGAAGTTCCTTTTTTCATCGTCTCGTCACCCCGCATCGGCTGGAAGGTTAACTCGACGATGCCCAATCCTAGTTCATCCCGATCAGCCAGTCTCCATGCCTTCGGCGGTTCCTCGAACGCCGCTGTCAGATCTGCACGTTCTGTGAAAACCGACAGTCCATTCTGATCTTCAACGGCGAGATGTAGTTGGCCAGGAAAGTCGGAGACGTGAAACCGCACATCGTGATTGCTCTCGTTCTTCACTCTGATGGGAACAAAGGGGCCGACTTTATTGCCTGTCGTGAGCCTCACGGGTTGCTCGATCCAAATGCCAAGACGCAATCCGTCGGTCGTCGGGCCCCACAGCGCCTTCTTCTTAGTATCAGGATCACGAACGGCCTGAAGTTCCTTAACCTCGGGATCGAGATCCGAGTAATGGCTATCGGGAAGTTGCGGCATGTGATCCGCGAATCTCTGCTCCAGACTCGCCACGGCTCTCTCGAGCCCGGCAAGGTCGATTCGCGCGCCCATCAAGCGAACACGATACTCGTCTAGCATTTGCATGACAAAGTCGAGATTACGCTCCGCCTGGGAAGCCCCCGCACTTCCCCAGTCAAACTGGCTCAACGTTTCCTTTTCAACGAGTATCTGGTGCATCAGGCCGACACCAATACCAGCCAGCCGATCATTCTCTTGCTCCAGCATGTCACGAAGCGACCATTGAACAAATTGCGAAAACGCTGGTTGTCGAGCTTTCTCGATGATTTCAGAGTCGATGCCCAGCACGGTCAAAGGATCACCGTCAAACGGACCGTAGTACTCCGCCAGCTCGTCTGGGTCACCGTAGTGAAGTGGTTCGACATTTGTGTAGTCACGGACATGAAATTGACCGGTTTTCGCGGAAAAGACGGCACAACAACGAGTCTGGTCCATGATTCGATGAGTTCGCAGAGTGACGGTATATGAATCCGCATCTCCATGCACCTGCAATGGCCATTTCATTGGTCCCATTTCCTGCAGCAAATGCTTCAGATCGCGCACGGCGATCATCTTCATGCCGGGAATTGGTTCTCCTTCTCTTGTCCCTGGGGCAACTATCGGAGCGGGGCGGAAGTACTGGTCCTTCACGATGAGCATATTGCGGCGCCGGTCGCGTGTCGAGCGCACGCCAAAGACAGTTTTCAGAAACTCCTTCGGATCGGTATGGCCAGCTTTTAGAGCGGCTTGCGTTTCCAAACGAGCAAGCAGATTTTCGATTTCCTCGGGATAGAACTGAAGGACCATTCGACGCTGCGTTGTGATCCCCGCTCGCGCGATCAGTTGATGGTCGAATTCCGCCGTTGCGTTGCCGGGCGGGGAAGTCATGTATAGCCGCTTTTCGTCTTCCGCCTTGCCCGAACGCCGATCCGGCTTCGACTTTGCAAGATTATGGGCGTAGTCGATCTCTGGTGATCCCCCGCCAACCGCCCCAAGTTCGATCTTGAAGAAGTCGAGCTGCCGCGCGTAGGTCTGAATTCCCGTTGTGAAGAACCGGATCTCCCAACGCTCCCAGGCCGGAATTACACCAGGGATTCCGTCCTTGCGCGGACCCGGCGGTGGCTCATCGCCGAGTGGGTCGCCGTCAGTCGATGACGCGGCCCTATCGCGCGCCTGTTGAACGATCGTGACGACACGCTCATCGCCTCGCTTCATCGTGACCTGTCCATCGCGAACCATTATTCCGTCTATGTCGCCTTCGATTTCAACTACGTACTCACCCGCCACAACACGCACCGAAGCACCGTCTTTTGACACGGTTAGCGATTCAACTACGCGATCTCCCTTCTTGACCTCTATGGGAACACCATCAAGTTCGCTTTCGATTCGAATCGTCCCCTTGCTGGTTTCAAGAATCAGGATGACCCCCGCCATGATCGCAAGAAGGCCT
>CAZUAH010001041.1:1214-2943 GCA_964617665.1 uncultured Pirellulaceae bacterium | reverse complement strand
CGGACGTCTCCGGCTGTGGGGGCTTCAGGAAGCTCTACGAACACCTCGGAGACATTGGCGGTAATGGCCAATTCCAATACGCCTGACTCGCGGCAGACCGGAGTGAGCAAGACTCTATCGAGGAACTTGATTTCCGCGATTCGCTCTTGGGCCTCGTCGACAACGACGTCCAACTCTTCGACCGTGTAACTGCGACCATCACTCATGACAATCCTCCACGCGCATAGAAAACCCCCGTCGCCAGAGTGAGAGGGCGCCGGAGTGGGCGCCTGCGGGTCGTTGCCTTGCCACGGTCTGGGACGAGGGTTCTTGTACTGGATTCCATCTCTCCGTCACCTTTGAAGGTGTTTTCTCAATGTGGAGATTACTCTTTGGAGCGTCGCGCTAGCTATTCATAAACCTAGCTAGCTGGGGCTAGCGTGCATGGGCTAGCCTCTTTGGGTTGGCGGCAGATGCCGCCGTAGCAATTCGATGATTGCGCGTGTTGCGGGGGTGATTTCCTCTACGGTTACACGTGTTCGGCTCAACAATGCTTCAGCTTCCTCGACTGCAGCCCGTGCGGTCTCTGGGCTAACGCCGTCTTGCCTGGCTTCTATGGCGACCATCTCCCAGTCGATCGCGTCCATCGACGGCCTCGGCGCGCCAGTGCCCCGTATTCGTCGCCTGAAGCGTTGGAGGTTTCGACGGTTCGTTGGTCGCTTTACCTCGGTTGCGCTCATCGCTGCCATATTCTCGCCCTGGTTTTGTCAATTCACGCCCGGCTCTGAAGTGTCTCGAGGTTGAGCGTGGTTTTTTGTTCTTGTGGTTCGACTGTGACGGCGACGATGCGGGGGTAGCGGCGTTTGAATGCGCCGGTGGGGCTGAGTGACAGGTCGATATTGCGGCCGTCGATCTTCTTGATGCCGGCACCTAGCATCTTCTCCATGTCGTAGTCGGCTCCATTCAACTCGATAGTGCCGGCAATCATGCCGTGACGCATGTCCTCGGCCAATTGCTGCGTTTTGGTGTGCAGGTCTACCGTGGCGTCCACCTCGGCCCTGGACAGTGTGATGTTGGCTGGGTAGTCGGCGTGTTGCGGGTGGAAGCGGCTGGTCTTGTGCACTTGCCGATATTGATAGCCGTCATAGACTCGCCGAAACTGCTTGTGCCGTGGAGCAACGAATCGAGCGTTCCATGTGTGGACGTCGGCAAGTCGCCTGTCTCCGCGGATGGTGCAGGTCAGGCGTAATCGCACGTATTTCATGCCAAGGTCGGGATCGTTGCCGATGGATCGCAGTTCGCGCGGGATCTGGTCGCCGGTGAACAAAACTCCAAGTTGGTCTTCCAGCAATCGATGGCTGGGGGAGAACAGCCCGCCGTAGTTCTCGTTATCGTCTCCTGCCGAGATGGCGTGGGTCTGGTCGGTGAATGCGTGGACCGGTGACCAGTTGTCTGTGGATTCGCCCTCCCCAGGCACATATTCGACGTCGTCCCATTCCAGGTACACGCCCTCGTGGATACTGGCCGCGTGCACGCCGTCGATGGTGGTGAGCATCGGGTAGGCACGTCGACGACGGTTCAGGTACTCGCTGCCCAGCGGCTCGAACAGGTTCAGCACCTCGGTCCACCATGGTCGATCGCCGGTAAAGTCACCGCCTTCGTTTGCGACGAACCGGCGCCAGGCGAGTTGCTTGTCGGCATTGAAACGCACGCCCGCGTGATTCACGTTGAGGTCTTCGGGCGATTCGCT
>CAZUAH010001041.1:0-1114 GCA_964617665.1 uncultured Pirellulaceae bacterium | reverse complement strand
TCCAAGCCGTTATCGATCGTCACGTCGCGAATCACGGGCGGTCCGCCAAGGAACTGCGTGGCGATTTCGTTGTACGTTGGGTTCATAAAGTCAACTTGTGGATTCATCGTACTGCACAACGTGACGATTGCGTGTGCGATGGTCCATGGCTTGGCGGCCGTAGCTCCGGAGCCTTGCGAGGTTTCGGCGGCCAGTCGATCGGCTTTTAGCGTGGTGGGGTGCAGGCTGCGATAGTCGACAAAGCGGTGATATCCGTTGGCGGGGATCGGCACGCGTGACATGTTAGGCGTGAAGTGGCCGTCGATGATCGGGTTGAAGTGCCATGGATGGTCGCTCCACCAGTCTTCGTAGGTGCTGGGCGACAGGGTGTCGTTGGATTTGACGTGCCGTTTCCGCAGGACGGTTGGCAGCAACCCGACTGGTTCGCCGAACAGCAACGGGTCGACACGAGCTTCGTATTGCAGGTCTTGTGTCTCGGTCTGCGTCAACCGTAAGGCAGGGGCATGACCCCAGAATACCACGTTCCAACGCCCCGAGCCGCCGCGCCGGCTGCGGATTTCGATTTCGTGGTATTTGTTCAGCCTGAACGGTTTTCCTTGCAGCGCATCCTTGCGGCCGTGAGAACCCTGCTCGATTCGAATGATTGCCGAGTCAGGCACTTGGCCACCCACGGACCGCGATATCTGCAGGACGTGCGCGTTCGGGTTGTGCCGGCCATCAACGTACACTTTGTATAAGGCTGCAGACTTGCTTGGCATCACGGCTCCGTTCGTTCTGCGAAGGATGCGAGCTGGGTCAATAGCAAGAGGACCTTGCGTGTGATATCTTCTCGTATGCTCTCCCGAAGGCGGTCAGACCGCTTTTCCATCACCAAGAGTGCCGCCTGGATAGACTCTCGCGCTGACTCGACCGACGACGCCTCACATGCGTTCTCCAGGAGTTCGCGAACCTCGGGGAACGATGTAGGTGTATTCGCAATCACTTCATCGGGGAACGCCTCCAGGCGATTGCGAATCATGGTGTACTGCCGGCGGATCGCGGCCTTTACGGCCTCACGATCAACCAACTGATCAGCCATGTTTTGCAACTTGACAGTCCCGGTCTCCACCTCGAC
>CAZUAH010001040.1:0-2944 GCA_964617665.1 uncultured Pirellulaceae bacterium | reverse complement strand
AACAGATCAAAGATTCCTTACAATGATATACTGGAGTATTATCTACCTCTGGTTCTTCTACAACATCAGTTTCATCTTCTGTTGATTCTTCAACTTCTTCCTCCTCTACATCTTCACATACTTCACCTTCATCACAAGTAATTCCCTCTTCTACATCACCAGGTTCAAGCACAGGTGGTAACTCATTCGTAAGAGGTTCTTCAGGAATATTCATCCCTGGAACAACATCAAAGGAATCACTATCAATAACTCGAGACATGCCTACATAAGGAACTATACCATAATCAAAACCTACATAATACTCTCCAGAATTTTCTGAAGCGATAAATGAATATGTTCCATTTCCATTATTTTGTATATTCACATTTGGAGCTACACCAAGAGCAGTAAATTCAGCAGCAGCATATGTATTTGATAAATTTATATTACTAAATACTTCCAAAATATATCCATTTTCTTCTCTTCCCCAATCAACAATATTCCAAGGATTCCCAGCACTATCATATAGTGATATATTCACTATTTGCCCTGGAGCAACAACTCTATCCTCTATCACCATAAAAGGATTACTTGAAACATTAAATTCTATATTTGAAATAGTTGAATCAAACTCATTTTTCAATAACAATTGATAATTTCCAGTAGTCACAGGAGCATTTAGTACATAAAATCCATTTGAAGATCGCACTAAATCTGACACAGAATACGTTCCAATAACTGGTGCCGAATAAGAACAAATTCCAAGATTATTACATCTTCTCAATTTTATTGACCAATCTACTGGTAATTCTACGGTATCACCATAATTAATATTTGTTCTAACAGAAACATTATCATACAAACCAATATTCAATGCAAAACCCGGAGTGACTGTATTATTTGAAACAGACATAGCAATAGGAGTATTCCCCATAATACCAATAACCCTTCTTGCTGAATCTCCTCCCAATCCTGCCACCAATAATTCTTGTTCCAATTGTTCTTCAGATAAAGAATCTTCCAAATCAAGGCGTAATTCACTCAAGTTTTCTGAAACTTCATTTAGTATTTCAACTACTTCTGCTTCCTCCACTTCTTCTGAAACTCTTTCCAAAAATACATAATACACAGTATTATCAAGTAAAGCTCTATGAGATAATTCTTCTACATTCTCATTTTTACCTTCTGTCAATTCTTCCAAAGCTTCACTTCTTTCCTCTATTACTTCTGCTAATTCTTCTACATTTTCTGCAACTCTTTCTTTATCTCCCTCTTTCATAAGCACCACTAATTCAGCGTGTCTTTCACAAGCTACATCTGATAATCTTTCCACTTCATTCTCATCTCCAAAAGTAAATACATTTTTTATTCCTTCTACCACTTTATCTGCAAAATAAAATGTATCCCCAGGAACTAAACCAGCCTCACAAGTACTTGGGGCAACCTCTTCTAATTCCTCCAACATAACCATATTTGTTGGGTCAAATCTATGAATTATTGTATTATTACTACTATCATATTCTGAAATATATTTATCACTATCACGATTTATTGATAATGACATAAACGCAATATTCTCCAAATAATTAAGGTTATTACGAGGAACAGTAATTATATTTGAATATACTTTTTCTTGTATATTATCTGAATCTTTTGGAATACCTGAAATCACTGTTGAAAAAACTGATCTTTCACGACTTTCTTCCAAACTACCTTCTTCACGATCCCAATAAGCAATAGACAATGTAACAGGAACATCACCATGCCCTTGTGGATTATTATTTTGATATGCCATGCCTACAATTCCTGTTTCAATATCAAAATCAAAACTATTCAATTGAAAGTCAGGTGCATACAAAATACTTGTACTATTATCATTCAAATTCAAATCTACTTCTTCTGGTGCTAATATATAATTATTTTCAGCATAAAAAGTATTACATTCAATATCAAATCCATGTCCATCATTATAACCAACTTCCTGTGCAAATTGATTTATATCAATAGCTCCACTTTCCCAGACAAATCCATTACTTGTTCCTGGCATTGTCATGAAATTATCAAGCAATACTTCTTGAAAATTTAAATTTACCAATTGATGCCCACTATACATAAAAGTACCTACAGTACATCCAATACTATGTGGAACATATCTACTATTTTCAAAAAATTCATTTTTATTTTCAACTTTTAATGACAAAGTATTTGAAAAATTATCTACTTTTGCGTCAGTAATTTCTAAATTTAATTTTCTTTTATATTCATCAACTAATTGACTTCCTTCTAAATACTCCAATGTTACATCACTTGGTAATTGTATTTGTGATTCTATTTCTTCATTATTTTCTCTCAAAAATCCAAATAAAGCATTGAAAAAGCCACTATGATCTTCTAATTCTATAGTAGATACATTATTATCTTCATTTGTTTCATCAATCTGCCCTTGGACATCTACACGAACAATATATCGAACAGCATCTTCTGGTTTTTCTTCATTAAACCACACTTTCCAACCATCTTGCATTTTTATAGCCCTTTCCCCAAAAAAATTTCCTATAGATTCCCCATTTTCTTTTTCCCAATAAAATGATACATACAATTCTTCATCATCATGTAAATCTCCATCTATATCCAAAGATATTTCCTGTGCACTATTTCCAATAAGACTTGTCTCTTCATCAAATGATAAATCAACATTAACTTGACTACGCTCCAATAAATTAAAAAATCTATTATTTGTTTCATTTACTTCTTGAATTTTATTTGCAGGGTCAACAATCATCAGATATCCTCCCACATTTATCGGTTGATCAACAGAACAAGCTACCCATCCAATTCCATTTGTAAAATTATTTATAGTAGCTCTACAAATATCAGTTACATACTCATCATCATTTTCGCCAGTCCAAACAAAAGCAATTTCGATTTCTCCAACAAAAGGACGTCCATGATTTAAAACTCTCAC
>CAZUAH010001039.1:0-2947 GCA_964617665.1 uncultured Pirellulaceae bacterium | reverse complement strand
GGCTTTCCGGCGCCTCGTACGGATCGTCGATGCCCGTGAAGTGGATGATTTCGCCGGCACGGGCCTTCTTATAGATGCCTTTGGGGTCACGCGCCTCGCACACGTCAAGCGGTGCGTCTACGAACACCTCTACAAAATCGCCGACGCGACCGTTGGTTTCGACCAGCTTGCGTACGGCCCTGCGGTCGCGACGGTAAGGGCTAATGAACGCTGTCAGCGCCACCATCCCCGCGCACGCAAACAACTCGGCCACAGCCCCGATGCGACGAATGTTCTCTTCGCGATCCTCGTGGGAGAACGTCAAGCCGAACCGCTCCGCGAATGCCTCGCCATGATGATCGGCCAGCATCGCAGGACTAGCGTTCAGTCCGTGGCGGACGTTGTCGCCATCCAGCACGAAACTGCGGATGCCGGCCTCGTACAGTTTGCGATTCACAAGGTCCGCCAACGTGCTCTTGCCGGAAGCGCTCAGCCCCGTGAACCACACCACGCAACCGTGGTGTCCGTTAAGCCGTTCGTGCTCCTCTCGCGAGACGCTCTGACCGTGCCAAGTGACGTGTGTTTTTTCAACCATTGGTTCGAGAACTCCTAATACACTCCTCCCATCATTGAGAGGGGCACAATAATGATCTCGCCGGTCAAATCTGTCAATAGACGTTTCGGGAAGGCGTTCCGGATGACCGGCCTTGCATAGGGCTGGCTCCTACAAGTACGCTCGATTGAGATCGGTTAATGCCAAAGGAGCTGAATTGTGGATGTCAAGATTCGATTCTGTACAACGTGAGGATCCAGGCTAAGAGCCGCCAGTCTGGCGGCGCAGTTTCACGACAAATACGGCGTCGATTGCGAGTTGATCGCTGAAAGGTCTGACGTTTTCGATGTCGTCGTGGATGGCAATACCGTGTTCTCAAAAGAGGCAACCGGCCGATTCCCTAAACCCGGCGAGGTGATGCAGAAGGTGAATGAAGGCGGATGAGGGTGCAGGTGTTGGACATTGGACACGATGCTACTTGCTCGCATCCGTCACATGTCGCTAAGGATCGCATCAACCAATCCTTCGGTTGTGTATGGAGAAGCTTCCGCCGCGGGCTCATGGCCAAGATCTCGTAGCGCACCCGACGTGAGTGGGCTGATGCTAACCAGCCGTGCGTTTCGCAAGTCGTCCCGGTACAGGCGAACGAGTGAGCGAGCCGTCGAGGAACTTGCCACCGTGACCCAGTCGATATTGCCGGCAGCCATCGCCTCGGTAACGTCCTGATTAGGGTCTTCGACATCGAGACTGCTGTACACAACCACTTGATCGACTTGCGCTCCCGCAGCCCTGAGTTCCTCGGCAAGTAATTCGCGGCCTCGGCTTGCGCGGAGCAGCAGGAATCTCTTCCCCTGCGCGTCGTCCTTGAGGCTTTCTGCCAAGCCGTCGGCATTGTACTGTTCCGGCACCACGTCGGCTTGGATGTGATAGTGCATCAATCGGTCAGCCGTACTTGGCCCGATGGCCGCCAACTTGACGTTTCCCAAACGGCGCATATCCCCACCGCGATCAAAGAGCCTCCGAAATAGATAGTCGACTCCGTTGCCGCTGGAAAACACGAGCCAATCGTAGTGCTCCAACTTGTCCAATGCGGCATCTACGGGTGCCCAGTCCGGCGGGTCCGCAATACGGATGGCTGGTTCGCTGATCACTTCGGCCCCTAGAGACGCCAGCCGATGACGAAGCTTGTCGGACGTGGCGGGGGAGCCAGCTACCAGAACTCGCCTACCGTACAACGGTCGCTCGGCGAACCACGAGAGCGATGGAGCGTGGTCGACTACTTTGCCGACGAGGAATAACACGGGCGGACGAAGCGCTTGTTCGTCAAGTACTTTGGAGACGGTCTCCAAAGTGCAGCGGAACATTCGCTGTTTGGGCCAACTACACCATCGTACAATGGCCACAGGCGTATCGGCCGGTTTGCCGTGTTCGATCAGCGCCTCGCTCCATTCCAAGACCTTTGTCAGCCCCATGTAGAATATCAGCGTGCCAGGGAATCCCGCCAGCGCGCCAAAATCCAACTTGGATTCCACTTTGTCGTGACGCTCCTGGCCCGTGATCAAGGCGACCGCCGATGCCACTTCGTGATGCGTGATCGGAATCTCACAGAAAGCCGCAGCAGCAAGCCCGGCGGTGATTCCTGGGACGACTTCGTACGAGATCCCGGCTTCGCGCAGTGCCCCGGTTTCATCGACGCCGCGACCGAACACGGACGGATCACCACCCTTGAGCCTGGCAACGGTCTTCCCCTCACGAGCCCCGGCCAGCATCAATTCGGTAATCTCGGCCGGCGTGTGTCGTCGCCCGCTGGCGTGATGGCCAAGGCAGACCAGTTCGGCTGTCGGAGCAGCGTGCTGCAAGGCTGCGGGATTCGCCAAATAGTCATAGAGAACCAAGTCGGCTCTGCCGAGGCATTCAACCGCACGCAGCGTGATCAGCCCAGGATCGCCTGGTCCAGCACCTACCAGGTAAACGGTTCCGTATTTGGTACTTGGAGTAGTCACTGTGTCCTTGATGGGGTTCAGTAGGGCACCGGCCTTCGGGTGACGGCAAGATGACAAAAGCCGTTCGTGGCGGTGAGATGCACTCGAGGTTCGCGGGGCTACGGCGCGCGTGGACGCGAAAAGTCGCTACTGCGCCGCCCAAGTCATCTGTACGCCCGATGATACCACGGCGTCCCCGAACGATCTACGGGTACGTGCCGCAGGGCTACGCCAAGTCCAATCCCTTAAGCTCTTCCTCCAGATTGGCGGGATCGAGTCGAACGAGCCAGCCTTCGCCGGATGGGGCTTCCGTTGCCAACTGAGGACGCTCCTGCAGACCCTCGTTCAACTCCAGAACGCTGCCGCTCAGCGGTGACCACAGCGTGTGACTTCGCTGATCGTCAGTCAGGAAACGCAAACAGAGGCTTCCCTG
>CAZUAH010001038.1:0-2947 GCA_964617665.1 uncultured Pirellulaceae bacterium | reverse complement strand
GCGAAGTCCTCCTTCGGATTCATCTTTCCATAGTTGCGGGCAAAACCGTCTCGGTCGCCGTCGATGTCGTCGAAGTACCAGGCCGACCAACCGCCGTCGGTGGCTTGTTCGTGACCCGCGGGGACAACGCCGGGGAATTCCTCCCAACCTCCGGCCGCTCGGAATTCGTCGACGAATTCGTTTTCCGATTCCTGGTCCCAATTGTGGCCGATTTCGTGCAGCACCGTGCGGCGAACGTCATTGCCCCTGAAACCGTTGTCGACGATCGTTACCCGGCCACCTCCATTCCAGCCCCTCACAGTGGTGTTCAGGGCGCCGGAGGGGGCGTACCATACTCGTCCCTGCCTGATGAACTCCATTTCGCTGCCATCGGCCTTCTTCAATAGCGTCGTGTTGCCGATACGGCCGACCAGCGCAGCGAAGGCTTCATCGATCAGCTCGATCTCCGTATCGGACCACGAAGCGGCCTCGGCGTCGACAGCACCGATGTTACTTGACAAGGTGGTGCTGACCGCTTCGCCGTTGATGAACGTGATGCGGGCGTCGCGACTATGGAGATCCGTGATCCGATCCGCGGGAGATTCTCCAGCGTCTTGGACGGCCAGGAAGCGATCGTCGCCGGTTCCGCCGCGGAGCGTGTCTGCCGTGGTGCCGTCGGCGCCGCCGCACAGACCATCGTCGCCAGAACCGCCGTAGAGGTAGTCGCTGCCTCGACCGCCCCAGAGGGAATCGTCACCGATTCCCCCGTACAGCCGGTCCGCGCCGCTATCCCCGTACAAGACGTCGTCGTGGATTCCGCCATCCAACCGGTCGTTGCCGCTGCCGCCGTGCAGAGTGTCGTTGCCGAATTCGCCATACAAGTAGTCGTGACCGGATTGGCCAAACAAATCGTCGTCGCCAGCGCCGCCGTACAGCCGATCATTGCCACTGTCGCCACGGAGCCGATCGTCGCCGTTGTGTCCGAACAGATAGTCATGACCGCTCTGACCGTACAGGCGATCTTGACCGTTCTGGCCGTACAGTCGATCGTTGCCCGTACCGCCCCGTAGGGTGTCGTTGCCAGAACCCCCATAGACCCAATCATTGCCCCCATCGCCGTAGACCCAATCGGTGCCGCTACCGCCATACAGCCGATCGTGGCCGCTGTTGCCCCAAATGTTGTCGTTGCCGCCCCGGCCGTAGATCCTGTCGTCGCCGGCACCGCCCATTAAGACGTCGTTGCCGTTGCCGCCATAGATCAGGTCGGCACCGTTGCCGCCATTAACCGTGCAGCGTGTGTCGGTGTGGTTGCGAAAATCGTCGTTACCATCGCCGCCGTTAAAGACGATCCTGTCGACGCGCGAGCTGGCAAAATCATACGTTTCCCCGTTCAATTCCGCTCGTATTTCGCCACCGATCTCGCGTACCTCTACGTGATCGGCCTCGAGGGATCCATCGATCATCAAAGTGCCCCCGATCAAGTGTACGGGTGACACGGCCAGGAGTTGACGGGCTTCGAGCGATTCGACGCCTAGTCTCTTGCTCTGTCGCTGTTGCCGTCGCTTTTTGCGGTTTTTCTTGCTCATACGTGCCATGACTCTTCCCTTTCCGGTGAAATCCGAAGTGACAGGATCGTGCGGAGGCCGTGACCATGGCCTCTCGCCTATCATCTGAATTGCCGTGGCAAGAAAAGAGCGGCCAAATATTTCTGAACGAGACGCGGTTTTGGGTGGCCGGATTCGTGAGAATTCGGGGCGTGGCTTTCCGCTGCAGACAAAACGTGGCATGGGCCCGTGGCTCGTGCCACGGAAATGCTTCACCGCGTTGCCCGCAGGCGCGCAAGAGAAACCGGCGCGGCGATTCATCGCCGCGCCGGGAAAGGGGAGCCTGTGGCTGCGGTATGCTTAGGCGATCACGTAGTTCTCGAAATGCTCGCCGGCGAATTCGGCCCAGGAGATGGTGATGAAACCATCATTCGGGTTGCCGGTGGTCCAGAGACTGTCGCTGCCGTGCGGGTCGCGCAGATTGACCTCCCATTGACCCGTTCCGGCATTGTAAACGACGCTCAGGACCGTCCGGTAATGGCCGGCATGCCCCGCAAGGACGCATTTGTTGCTTTGCAGGGCGTTGATGATCCGCGTCCGATCAGTCGCACCCGGCGTGCTGTAGTAGGGCGTGTCTAGGCGATTGGTCAGTTTGAATAGGCCAGCCCACTTGTAGGGCGCGGTCATGCTGTCCGATGCCTTGATCATCGCTCGTTCCAAGACGACGACCCAGAATTCGCCTTCCTGGTTCGGGTTGAATTGCGGCTCGGTGCCCTTGCGAGTGCCGTCGAACGTCACGTCTATGTAGGACAACACGCCGGGCGAGGTGTACAGCGAGACGCGGTAAACGTTGTTGCCTAAGTACTGTATACGTTTTGCCAGGTCCACGCCGGAGTGGGCAACTGCCGAGATGGCCGCCATCGTCCCGCAATTCGGCGCCCCGCCTTGATAGATGTCGGTGTAGGTCGCGCCGTTAATAGCCCATTTGTAGGCGCTGAAGTCGGTGCCGGTACCGCCATCCACGTACTCGGTGCCCGAGCCATCATCCAGGAAGTCACTTCCGGCGTCGCCCCAGAGTGCGTCACTGCCGGCTCCGCCGTAGAGCTTGTCGTCGCCATTTCCGCCGATCAGGTAGTCGGCGCCGTTCTCGCCGTAGAGCGTATCGTTGCCATCGTCGCCCCAGATAGCATCGTCGCCAGCGCCGCCAAAGAGCTTGTCATTGCCGACGCCGCCGTAAAGCTGGTCGTTCCCGGCTTCGCCATCGGCATAGTCGTCGCCGGCTTCCCCCCAGATGCTGTCGTCGCCGGCACCGCCCCAGATATCGTCGTTGCCGTTGCCGCCGAGCAGAGCGTCGCTGCCCGAACCGCCTACGAGCGCATCGTTGCCGTCATCGCCCCAGATGCCATCGTCGCCGGCATCGCCGA
>CAZUAH010001037.1:0-2969 GCA_964617665.1 uncultured Pirellulaceae bacterium | reverse complement strand
TGTTCGGTCACTCCGAACGACGCTGAGACGGGAGGGCTAATTGACGCCTTACACACCTGCGTATCAGTCAGGATCAAGAGGGTGAGAGACTTCATGCCTCGCAGATGCCTCAAACCGGCGTCGGTGATCTTCGGCCCATCCAATGCGAGCCTCTGGAGGTTGGGCAGAGCCGCGAGGTAGCGGAGGCCGTCATCTGTCACAGTGGTCTGGCCCAGGTCCAGGATCTCGAGTTGTTGAAAGGAACTCAGGCAGGCCAAGTCGTCACCCAGCGAGGTTTTGCGCAAATCCAGTCTTATCAGACTGGTGGCGGTGGCAATGTGGCGGAGACCGACGCTTGTGACACGCGATTCGGCAACGTCGAGGTCCTGCAACTGCGGTATGCCCGCCAGGTGCTCCAGGCCCGAATCCGTGACTTTCGACGAGGCTGTAACTCCCAGGACTTGGAGATGGTCGAACATGGGCAAGACCTCTCGCAATCGCTTGAGATGGCTGTCTTCAATGGGGCAGAGTTCATCTTTGGGCGGGTTTGGCCTCCCGAGGTGAATCGGGTAGTAACCGATGTCGATGGCGGACACGTCGCAAAACACATCATCGAAAAGGATCTCGCCCATGCATCGGCGTAACCATTTTGGTCCTGGTCCTGGCTCAGTATCGGTAATCGCGGAACGACCACTCTCGTCCCGGTGGTACTGGTATCCGTAGTAGACACCGCCCTGCAACTCGCAACGGATCATCTCCAGGGTCTGATGACGTTTCCAAGGACGCATCCCAACGCCAAGGCAAACAGCAATCACAGCCACGAGCACCAGCAGTGTACGGCAACTGAATCGGCACCAGCGGAAGCGCTGCGGGGAGGTGGGTTTGCTTTCGGAAACGCTCATCGCTCGTCACCGCTTGTCGCAACGTCATTCGATTCCCAACCGTTTCTGGATCTGTTCGAGCGGCACGCCCTTGGTTTCGGGCATGATCGCCAGCACCCACACGAGTTGCAGGACCATCATTGCGGCGTAGAAGGCGAAGGTGTATGCGCCGGACCAGTCAGCGATAACCGGAAACGTCCAGGATATCGACGCGGCCATGAACCAGTGAGTGAAGCTGCCCAGTGCTTGTCCGCGTGCTCGGACACGATTGGGGAAGATCTCGCTGATGAATACCCAAATCACCGCACCTTGGCCGAAAGCGTGGGATGCGATGAAGACCAGCAAACTTACCAGCACAACCATCCCACCAGTGGCAACCGCCGCGCTGTTGACGTTTCCTGCAAGCTCGTCCGCCGCCTTTTGTGCGTTTGACGCGGCCGTTTTGGCCTTGGAGGTATTGCCGGTTTGCGCGGCTTCGATCGCTTCCACGACATATCCCGCGGTTGCCGTTGCCTCGGCTTTGGTTGCGGCCGTGACAGCCTCGTTGGCGGCAGTCTTGGAAGCAACCAGCTCTTCCGAATCGCCCTTTTCGGTAGCTTGAACTAGGGCTCTGGCGGTGGCTGCAGCGTTGTCCGCTGCCCTGGCCTTGGCAGCAGCGGCAAAGTCCGCGTCGTAGGAGTGGAACGCCCACGCCACAGCGCCCAAGCTAAGGATGTAGCCGATCGAGCCGACGATCATCAATCGCTTGCGGCCGAAGTGGTCGATGATCGCCAGCGCTGCCATCGTGAACACCAGATTCGTGCAACCGACGGCCACGGACTGCAGCAGCGCCGAGTCCTTCATGGCTCCGGCCATCTCGAAAATGAAAGGCGTGTAGTAAATCAGCGCGTTGATGCCCGAGAGCTGATTGAAGGCCGCAATGGCCACCGCCAGCATGATCGGCTGGAGATACGCCCTGCGGAAGAAAGGCTCCTTGAGGCTGTGATGTGCCAGGTCCAGCGAGGATTGAATCTCCTTGATTTCCTCCTCGACATTGTCGGTGCCGAGCCGTTCGAGCACCGCGCGGGCCTCGTCTACGAGCTTCTGGGAGCATAGCCACCGCGGCGTGCGCGGTGTGAGAAACAGCAATAGGAAAAACGCGGCTGCCGGAAAGGCTTCTACACCGAACATCCAGCGCCACTCGATATCGCCGAGCTCTTGCTGGGAAACCAAATAGTTGGATAAGTACGCCAGCAGGATGCCCAATACGATATTGAACTGGGTGATCGCCACCAAGCGTCCTCGGAGCCGAGCCGGCGAGATCTCGGCGATGTACATTGGCGAGACCACTGACGCCCCGCCTACGGCGAGCCCGCCGATAAATCGGAAAAACAAGAACGACCCCCAATCCCACGCCAGCGAGCTGCCAACCGCAGACGCCGTATACAGTACGGCGATGCCAATCAGCGAAGTACGTCGTCCATAAGTGTCGGCCGGACGACCTGCCACAGCGGCTCCGAAGACCGTACCGATCAGAGCACTGGCAACCGTAAACCCGAACCAGAAGGAACCGGGAAGGCCAAGCCACGCATCCCCCTCGCCCAAATGAAAGACATCCTCCAGCGCACCCTTCGTGCCTGAAATCACCGCAGTGTCAAAACCGAACAGCAGCCCGCCCAAAGCAGCAATGATGGTGGCGGTTATCAGCGATAGCTTCACGAGCTTCTCCTCGTCGTATGTTGGCTGAACCAGTGAGTCAGCCTCTGACGTCTTGTTCTATGCGTCTTTTCGTTCAGCCCGCAGCTGGAGGCGGTGAGCGGCGCTGTTGTTCCACGCGCCTGCGCCTCCGGCTGCGGGTTAAACAGTATCGATGGTAGGAGCACCGTGCCAATTGTTATACCGTAATCGGTCTGGCATTTCTGCTGGTGGCAGCGGGGCTGAACCACATGCACTCAGCTTTTTTGGTAGACTCTTGATCTACTGTCCACCGTAGTGGACCGGCTATCGATATTTGTCAGGTAGATTGTGGTCAGGGTGGCCGGGGTTGGAGGGCGTAAGCCCGAAACCCCGGGGGGGGGCCCCCCGGGCCGCCCCGCCCGCCCCGCCCCCCCCCCCCCCCAAAAACCCAAA
>CAZUAH010001036.1:0-2977 GCA_964617665.1 uncultured Pirellulaceae bacterium | reverse complement strand
AGATCGACATTACGCCTGATTTCCCGGTCCGCTTGGCGGGTTACGCGGGCCGAATGGACGAGGCCAGCGAGGTGGTTGCGCGGCTATCGGGCAAGGCCCTGGCCATCGGTGGAGACGACAGCGACGGGCCGGCGGTACTGATCATGCTGGAGAATTGCAGCGCGACGGCGAAACTGACGCACGATGTGTCGGCGCGGCTGGAGAAGAAAGCCGGTGTCAGACCGGAACGCTGCGCGGTGGTAGCGACTCACACCCATTCCGCCCCACTGCTTCCGACGTTCGCCCCTTGGCACTACACGAAGGAAATGCCGCCGGAACACTTGGACAACATGGATCGGTATTGCCGTGAACTGACCGATCGGCTGGAAGAGGTGGCCCTCGACGCATTGGCCTCGCGCAAGCCCGGTCGTCTGGCCTGGAGCCAAGGCGTCGTCACGTTCGGTTCCAACCGGCGTCGACTGGAAAACGGCAAGTGGGTCGGGTTCGTCCGGGGCTCTGAGGCCGATTCACCAGGCCCGGTCGACTACAGTTTGCCGGTGCTGCGCGTAACCGACCTTAACGGCAAACTCCTCGGCGTGGTGGCCAACTATGCCTGCCACTGCACGACCACGAGCGGCAGCTTCAACGGAATTCATGGCGACTGGGCAGGCTACGCGCAGACGGCGCTCCAGGCCGATCACCCTGGGGCGGTGGCTATGATCACGATCGGCTGCGGGGCCGACGTCGGCCCGTATCCAGGCGGATCGCTCGAAATAGCCCAAGAATACGGCGACCAGCTTGCCCAAGAAGTCAGTCGACTGCTTCAAGGCAAGTTTAAGCCGCTCGATCCCAAGTTGACCGCGAGACAGAAGACTATCGAGGTGCCCTTGGGCGCGTTGCCAACCCGGGCAGAGCTTCAAGAGCGGGCAGAGAACGGCCGGCTTGGTGCGCGCGACGTGGCTCGCCATTTCCTCGGCATTATGGACCGCGACGGAGAATTGCGCAAATCGTTCGACTACCCGATCACTACGTGGACCTTTGGCGACGACTTGGCCATGGTCTTCATGCCCGGCGAGGTGACCATCGACTACGCCCTGCGGCTGAAGGGAGAACTGGATGGCTCGCGGCTTTGGGTAACGGCCTACGCGAATGCGATGCCCTGTTACATCTGCTCAAAGCGACTACTCGGTGAGGGCGGCTACGAGGTCGATTCGTCAATGGTCTCCTACGGTCAGCCGAGCCGGTTGGCACCGGAAGCCGAGGACAAGATCATTCACGAGATCAAAGCGCTCGTCCCTCGGGCCTTTACGAAAAAGGTCACCGAGGACGCGCAACGTTGAGGCACACGCGGAGACGAGGATGGGATGGCCGGTGACACGAAGTGAGCTCCCAGAGCTAGCGAGGCAGGGCCTCGGACCAATGACGAGCTACCGCTCGGTTGCCAAAACTTGAATCGTCTGGGAAATGCCTGTTAGAGCTGGAGGGTCTACATGGAAAACATCTCGCGACGATCGTTTGTGCGTGGCTCGCTGGCGGCGGTCGCCGGAACTGGTTGGCTTTCACGGGCGGCATGGGGCACGGTTCCGGTTGGCCTGGAGGTCATCGGCAAGGTCCGGCCCAGGCCTTCGGACCAGATTGCTGCTTCGCCGCTGGGTGTTGGCTTTGAGACGCTGGATCGCAAGATGTTCGACCCCGAGCCGGTCTATCCCTTCTTGGCTGAATTGGGCGCCAAGTGGGCTCGCGTGCAGACAGGCTGGTGCCGGTGCGAGCCGGCCAAGGGTGAATACGACTTCGGCTGGCTCGACACGATTGTCGATCGCCTGCGGGCAATGGGGATCCAGCCTTGGTTCAACCTGGGCTACGGCAACCAGTTGTACACGCCGGACGCCGCCAATCAATTCGCCGTGGGCTGGGCGCCGCTTTGGAACGATGAGGCCCGGCAGGCGTGGCTCCGTTTTGTGCGGGCGTTGGCCGAGAATTTCCGTGATCGGGTCAAACACTGGGAGATCTGGAACGAGCCGAACCACAAGAACTTCTGGAAGCCGCACAAGGCGAACGCCGCCGAGTACGTCGATTTCGTGCGGATGACGGCCCCCGTGATTCGCCAGGCCGTGCCTGGCGCGAAGATCGTCGGGCCGGCCGTGTGGAGTCCGACGTATTTCAAGGCATGCTTTGACTTGGGGCTTGGTGAGTTGGTCGACAAGGTTTCATACCATTGGTACCGCGCGTCGCCTGAGGACAAATACGAGGCCGCCGTCGCTGGCTGTCGCGAAGCCCTCGCCGAACACAACCTCGATCTGCCTCTCTGGCAGGGCGAAAGCGGCTGCCCCTCCCAATCGTCCGGCATTGGCGCGATGAACAAGTACCCGTGGACCGAGGCCCTCCAAGCTCGCTGGGTCGTCCGACGTACGCTGAGCGACCTCCGCCTCCGCGTGGAGCTCAGCTCCTACTTCCACGCCGTCGACATGCTCTACCCCAACCCCGACGGCACGCCCGACGGCCGGCTCAATCCTAAGGGGCTCATCCGCCGCAGCAACTACACGCCCAAGCCTTCCTATTTCGCTTACCAATGCCTCTGCGCTCTGTTCGACGCCGAGACCCACTGGGCCGAGCGACCGCTGGAGGTTTCGGCCGCTGACGACTTGCCGTTGGATCAATCGGCATTGCTGAAGGTCGCCTTTGTCCGCCGAGGCAAGCCGTTGTATGCCTATTGGCTTCCGGCTGATTTGCGGAAAGAACTGCATCTGAGGACCGTGGATTTGGCGATTCCCGATACGCCCGGCGCCGTGATCGACACCCCCGTGCTGATCGACCCTCTCGTGGCCACAGTGCACCGGCTGCCGTCGGCAAGGCGGTCCAACCGGTGCTGGCAGATCCCCACAGCCCCGTTGAGCGATTGCCCGCTGATCATCACCGACCGTTCGACGGTGGAGTTGGTCAACGCGTAGGGCGGCTGGGCCGCCAGCCAAATGCGAGCTACCGCTCGGTCGAAGATGGC
>CAZUAH010001035.1:0-2986 GCA_964617665.1 uncultured Pirellulaceae bacterium | reverse complement strand
TTCATTTTCTCCGGGCAGTCCAACATGGCGGGCATGGATCCTGAAACTGGATTCGTCCCCGAAGCCAAGGCGCTCTTTGGAAGCGAAGAGGTTGTTTACATCAAAGTGGCAAAAGGAGGTCAACCGATTTGCAGGTGGGTCAAGGAATGGGCTGATATCGCAAAAGAGAAGGGGATGGATACCAGGCACAGAGACAGGATCCTCAAAGGCGAAGGCGTCTTGTTCTATCAGCCGATTCTTAATCAATACAAGGAACTGCTGGAGAAACACCCCAAGCCGACTTCAGTGACCTTTTGCTGGATGCAGGGTGAACGCGATGCCAACGGAGGGGCGGACGCGGCGTACAAAGATGCTTTGAAGCTGTTGATTGCCAAGTTGCGCCGCGACCTGCATCGCCCGGACATGAACATTGTCGTAGGCCGCATAAGCGATGCTGCTCTAGATAGACCGAGTTGGCAAACCATACGAAAAGCTCAATGTGACATCGTCAACGAGGATCCACGAGGGGCCTGGGTCGATGTGGATGATCTCAATGATAAAGAGGTCAAAGGAAAACTGCAGAGCGTTGTTCACTACACAAAAGAGGGCTATGTCGTTCTCGGTCAACGCTTTGCACGGCAGGGTTACGCGCTCATCAAGGGAAAGAAACCGGCAGAAGACGGCAGGCCGAAGGGAGTGGAGTAGTGGGAAACATGGCTCTCGACGCAAAAGCTATATTGCGAAGAGAAGAGACCGCTTTGCGATCTTCGTGACCTTCTGCTAAGAATGCAAGTCATTCGAACAGGAGCAAACGGAGATAACATGAAAGACTCATACATTGCAAGTGAACCAAGAGCAAAAAGCGCATGCATGGCTCTTGTCGCTCTGGTGTTTGCTGCCGTTGGGGCAGCAATGCCGGCGCAAGGGAACGAAGCGGAGCGTCCGAATGTGGTTCTTATTTTCAATGACGATATGGGCTACGCCGATATCGGCTGTTTCGGGGCGCCCAAGAACAAGACGCCGCGTATCGACAGAATGGCGGCAGAGGGGCGCCGCTTCACCAGCTTCTATGTCGCCTCATCCGTCTGTTCCGCTTCGCGGGCGGCGCTGCTGACCGGGTGTTATCCGCGCCGGGTCGGTGTGCCGGGCGTATTCTTTCCTAATCGTGGTTCCCACGGACTCGACCCAGAGCATTTTACCATCGCGGAGATGCTCAAATCGGTCGGCTACAAAACGCTGGCGGCAGGAAAATGGCATCTGGGCGACGAACCGAAGTTCCTACCGACCAATCAGGGGTTCGACTCCTTCTACGGCGTTCCCTATAGCAACGACATGTATCCGGCGAAGAACATGAAGTATGCCGACGACTGTCTCTTCCGGGAGGGTATTGCGCCTCGAATAATTGAAGAGGCCTTTGCGCAGACTCCGGAAGGAAAACAGCCGAAAGGGATGAAAGACAAGGTTCCGCTCATGCGAGATGAAGCGTGCATCGAGTTTCCGCTCGATCAGACCACGATCACGCGCCGGCTCGTCGACGAGAGCATCCGCTTCATTGAAGAGAGCGTCAAAGACGACAAGCCGTTCTTTGTCTACCTCGCGAACCCGATGCCGCACACGCCGCTTTTTGTTTCGTCTAAGTTCGAAGGAAAAAGTGAAGGCGGACTGTACGGCGATGTCATCGAGGAAATCGACTTCAACACGGGACGGGTTCTCGATGCACTCAAAGCCAACGGAGTCGATGAAAACACGTTGGTCATCTTCACCTCAGATAACGGCCCCTGGCTTATCAAAGGTGAACACGGCGGTTCAGCCAAACCGTTGCGCGATGGAAAAGGTTCTAGTTACGAGGGGGGACAGCGGGTGCCGTGCGTGATGCGCTGGCCCGCAAAGATCGCAGCGGGAACGGAATGTGCCGAAGTGGCAACGGCGATGGACTTGCTTCCCACCTTTGCCGCCATCATGGGTGCCAAACTGCCGTCCGACGTGAAACTCAAACCGGACGGGCACGACATCCAGAACCTGATGATGGGGGGACCGGAAGAAAAGACGCCGTATGATATGTTCTACTATTCGGGGAACCAAGCGGTTCGGACCGGGCAGTGGAAGTACCGCCATGGACCCCGCAACGGAAACTGGTCCGGCGTCAAGACGAAAGAGAATCCCAAAGAAAGGCAGCTCTTCAATTTGGGGGAAGATATCGGCGAATCCAATAATGTGATTGAGGAGCATTTCGACGTAGCCGAACGCCTAACAACATTGCTTTCGCTGAGTCCAAATCAGACGATGGTGCTCTTCGAGCCCGGCCCGCCGGAAGGCACACGCTATGAATTGGAAACCGGCAAGGTGTCTGGCGGGGCGAATGCCGGGAGCAGGCACGTGGGAAATATGCAAATTCCGGGTGCGGCGGTTGCGATCAGCGTCGATGGCGGTGTGGGCGGTGGGGATTTCGAACTCGTCTTGGGCTATGCATCCGGAGGAAACTCAAATAGCAGTCTGCTTGTCAATGACGTCGAACAGTCGAATCTCCTCCTTCCGGGAACCGGCGGCTGGCAGACCTATAAAGCGGTCAAGCTAACCATCACGTTAACACCGGGTGAAAACAGGATAGAAATCCGGAGTCAGAGAAAGAGCGGCGTGAATCTTGATTATCTCGATTTGAAGCGTTTGAAATAACACAGGACTCTTTGCTGTCAGCCCGCCTGCTAGGGGCTGCGACGATCCACACTCCATGAGACCAACCATGTCACCACCATCCATCAGACTATTCTGTTCCCTGTTCATCTTGCTCGTCATCACCTCCGCGAATGCGGCCGAAGTCACGAGCCTGCGGTGCCAGCGCGATTCTGCCCCGCTCGGAGTGGACGAACGAAATCCCCGCCTGAGCTGGCAACTATCTGGTTCGAAGCACGACCTCAGGCAACTGGCTTACCAAATCCTTGTCGCAAGGAGTCTGGATGATCTGGAAAAGGGAAAACTTGCCTGGGACACCGGAAAGGTCGCCTCCCAT
>CAZUAH010001034.1:0-2997 GCA_964617665.1 uncultured Pirellulaceae bacterium | reverse complement strand
CATCTATATAGACATCGTAGTCTGTTATCCGTTCAACTTCTGGTGCCTCGAATTCAATGCGGGCTTTGCCGTCACCCGTTGGCTTCAACATGGCTCCTCGCTCAACTGAAAACGGGTCCTTCTCAGGTGAATTGTCGTTAGCTGCCTCAGGCTGAGCCAGCATGCTAACCAAGAAAACCTGCGAATAGAGCCAGCTTGAATCTGTTGATGCTGGAGGAGTTTTCTCCTTCTTCCGCGACTTCTCTCGCAATTCAATTGTGACGGGTGTGTCTTCCAACGGTTCGCCGTGGAAGACAACCGTACCAGATACCATGTCTCCGTTATCATAGACGTCTTTGTCGAACTCGATGTGGGAGATCTTTGGTGGTATTGGAGGTGGCATGGGGGGGGAATGACCGGAAGAAGGGGGCGACAACTTTAGCAAGACATCTTTCGTAAAACTCCCAGAGTCGTCTGTTATGGTAACGTAATATTCCTTTTCAGAATCAAACCCCTTGCGAGAGGTGTCAATCCGAAAGTTTACGACACGGTCTGAGTCAGAAAGCTCCGTCTCAGAAACCTGAACGGTCTCAGGAACTTGAACGACATCGGGATAGTTCGTACTCAGCTTGAACTCTGGAGCCAAGCCGTGATCGTCCGTCCAACGGATTTGACCATCAAGTGTATCGCCGGCTTTAGCCGGTTGCACCTCGACCTCAAAGTTGAAGTCGATCTCGGCTGGAGCTGAAGTTAGCAACCGAGTTGTCAGTGATGCGAGGCCGATCGAAACAACTAGTACGGCAATCCACACGCAACGCCAAAATGATCGCATGATAAAGCCACGGTTGTGGCGACTGACCGCGGCACCAAGAACGTCTCCCAGTTCGCCTCGTATACGCTCGGCGTCTTTTAGCAGTTGGTTCGAATCGAGCAGTTGTGGAACCGTGCCGGCAATCGAACGGGCTTTTCTCACACTGACATTCTTGGCACTTCGTGGCAGCTTCACTCCCAACAGCGTTCCCAGCTGATGTTTGGCGAAGGCAATTTGCCGCTTGTTATCCGTTGCTTCAGCCGCCAATAACATCCACTGCAAGACTTGCCGCCACGCATCCCATCGCTTCAAAAAGAATGTGGCTTGTTCGACAACCGAAGTCAACGAAATGACCTGCCGCCAAAGCTCTTTTGAGGTCGCCCAACGCAGTATTTCCAGGATACAATCCAGTTCCTCGGCAAAAGCCTGGAAGTTCTCACGAACGTTGTCTCGAAGAGGTTCAGCCCACTGAACGTAGTAGTCCAGAATCTGCTGGCGATAAGGATCTAAATCTTCCTTTGCGGAAATCGCTTCCAGGACATTCGGACCAAGGCGATATCCGGAACCAGTTTGAGCTGTTCCCGACTGACGCAGCTCGTCCAACAGCGCGTCTACATCCACGCCCGGCATTAGCTTCCGGATCAGATCTCGGGTGGCGAGAGTGTCTCCCAATGATGCCAGCAACAAACTCGCCTGCCTTTCCTCCTCCGACATCCGCGGTGGGGACAAGCCGGCTGCTGGTGCCTGTTGAGCTTGCTCGTTGCCCGCTTCTTCTGGCGGTGGAGCCGGCGCGACTTTGTTGGCGATACCCGCGAGAGTGTCCCCTAGCTCCAATCGCTTGGCAACCTGCTTGACTCGCATCGGATTGCCATCGAGGGCTTCGCAGATCTTTAACGCCAACTCCCGGTCATCGCCCTCCAGCATTCCGTCGTATTCCCGATTAAGAAGTTCCTGCTCCAAGAGCCGCAAGGCATCCTCGGGGGAAAGTCCTTTTAGCCGTTTCGCTCTTCCGGTGCTGAAGAGGTTCTCTTCTTCCGCTGTGATCAAAAACACGCATCGTCGAAAAGTGTGTAACAGTTCGTCGATTTCGCGCCTGTCAAAATTCGCGTGATTAAGGAAGATCAGCGCTCGCTTGGAACGCATCTCGCGCTTGATCTGCGGCGGCACGGCGACTAATGGTGTTGTGCAGTCGAAAAAGTACCCGAAGATCTCCTGTGTCACTTCGGACAACGTCATGCTGCCAACGGGAAAGGAGACCAAGCCGTCCGGCGGCAAATCAATGGAGTTGCCAAGCGATTGATAGAGCGCAGTCTTTCCGACGCCGCGCGGCCCGTAAACCTGAAAGCTCTTCCCCGAAGCCAACACCTTCGCGATCTCGCCGCAAATCTCGTCACGCCCCAGCAATTCGTCAGATGGGTCTGGGCGCTCTTCAACGGGAGGCGGGACACCAATCACCGCTGGAGGGGCGACGTTGTTGTTGATCACCGTGTTATTGTGAATGGTCTGGCTCATTGTAACGTTGTTGCCAAACGCCATTTGTCCAGAAGCGTCACCCGAGACGGCAACATTGGTGTTACGAGTGTCGACTTGTGACATCGGTGACCAGTCAAGGAGAAGGGTGCGGAAGTTTGGTGTTGGGGATATTCATCCCAGTCATCCCCCATTTTAGTATACTTCCCGATCCGTGCCGCACAAATTAACGATAGGAAGTCCGATTCCCTCAAGGCACAGAATGGATTGTGCCGGGAGGAAATGGTAACTGAAGGGGGCATGGTCGGTGGCGATCAGAAGGTGGTCAGTAAGGTGTCCATGTCCACCAAGGTGAGTTCTCCCGCCTGATCGGAAGATCCCGTTTGGCTGTCCGAGAAGCAGTCATTCAGATCGTGGACCAGAGCCTCCACGTCCGGTGGCGGCCTCGGTGTGGAGCAGCGCCACAGGTCACGCTGACACAAGACGACCGCGGACCAAGTCATGCTGGCCGATCCGACTTCAGTCGGGCGGAGTTACCATGAACTTCACGCCACGCGCATGGTCAATTCGGAACTCGCCCTCCTCCGGAGTTCGGATGACTTTGCCCTGGTACGTGAGGTTCTCGATCGTCACGTTCTCGACCGAATGATCGTCGTCATGGTCGACAATTGTCGAATAGGGTAACCTCCGCTTAGCTCACAGGTCTTTGCCGTAAATCTCGAACTCGACGATTCCAT
>CAZUAH010001033.1:0-2998 GCA_964617665.1 uncultured Pirellulaceae bacterium | reverse complement strand
TTCCCTCCTGGCCAAAACCGACGGCAGCGACGCCAGGCTGACTCGCTACAAGGGGTCGTTTGACGGCGAGGAACTTGAGGACTCCGCTCTTTCCGAATCGGAGCACACCATCAAGGCGCAATTCGAGGCGACATTGGCACAACTCGCGAAGACCCGCCTTTCGAGCGTCAGCAAAGAGGGTCGAGCCCAGTTGAAGAAGCCCAGGAAGGGCAAGAAGTAGTCGTAGGGCCGGTTCCCACCGGCCAATCATTTGCACGGCCGGTAGGAACCGGCCCTACTTGGCTGCAACCGCCCGAAAGGCATTCGCATGACGAATAGACTCCGTCTCCTTACACTGTGCACGTTTCTCCTAACCGTGGTCCCGGCCATCGCGGCGCCGCCAATTCCGGGAGCGGACCGGTCGCGACCCAACATGATCCTCATTATGGTCGACGATATGGGGTACTCGGACATCGGCTGCTACGGCGGCGAGGTGAACACCCCGAACATCGACATGCTGGCGAAAAACGGGCTCCGCTTCACTCAGTTCTATAACACTGCCAAATGCCATACGACGCGCGCTGAGCTCCTTACCGGCAACTACGCCTATCAGATCGGCGACAAAGACATGGCGTACGGTGCCACCTTCGGTGAGGTGCTGCGGACTGTCGGCTACCGCACATTGATTTCCGGCAAGTGGCACCAAACTCCACTTCCGACCACGCGCGGCTTTGATCGTTACTACGGACTCGCCGACGGGTGCTGCAACTTCTTCAACCCCGGCCTCGAGGCTCGCGAAGGCGAGGGTGCTCCGGGCCGCAAGGGCAAGTCGCGCGTCCGACGCTGGGCCATCGAAGACCAAGTCATCATGGGGTACACCAACCCTGATCCGAAGTTTTATACGACTGACGCCTTCACCAACTACGCGATCGAACGTCTTGAAGAATATAAGGGGGAAGACAGACCCTTCCTGCTTTATCTGCCTTACACGGCGCCGCACTATCCACTTCACGCCTGGCCCGAAGACATCGCCAAGTACCGCGGCAAGTACAAGGTCGGCTGGGACGTCATTCGCAAACAGCGTTTCGAACGCATGAAGAACATGGGCATCATCGGCCCCGACCACAAGCTCACCCCACGCGCGTCGAAAGCCTGGGACGACTTGTCGGAGAAACAGAAGGACGAAGAAGACCTGAAAATGGCTGTCTACTGCGCCATGATCGACCGCGTCGATCAGAACCTCGGGCGGCTCTTCGCCAAGGTCAAGGAACTCGGCGAGTGGGAAAAGACACTGATCATGTTCCTGACCGACAACGGGGCTTGCCCCGAACAACCCAACACGACGCCGAACATTCCGCCTGGGCCGGTGGAGAGCTACCGCACGGTTTCGGTCGGCTGGGCAAACGCCAGCAACACGCCTTACCGCAAATTCAAGTCGACCGACTACGAGGGCGGAATCCGAACGCCGTTCATCGCGCACTGGCCCGGCATGATCAAGCCCGGCTCCATGACGGAACAGGTCGGTCACATCATCGACATCTCCGCCACGTTCATGGATATCACGGGCGCCGAGTACCCCGAGAAGATCAACGGCAAGAATACAAAGCCGCCAGTCGGGTTATCCCTCCTACCGATCTTCCTGGGGAAGCAGCGTGAACCCCACGAAGAGATCTACTGGCGTTTCAACAAGGCGAACGCAGTCCGCCAGGGCGACCTCAAAGCCATTCGCGCGGGCAAGTCGTGGGAACTGTACGACCTGAGATCGGATCCCACCGAGACGAACAATCTGGCGGAAGAGCATCCGGAGAAGACCAGGGAACTCGTCGAGATGTGGGAGCGATGGAACGCGGGGGCGATCGGGAATCGATAACGAGAACTCGCCGGTTTCGACAATCGTATCTTTGTTCCCATTGAAGTGGCAACGAATCCTCCGAAAGAGTGTTTTACGGAGGGTGGCTATCGGGACCGGAGCGGAAGGGGCCAGCAGAGCTTGATCAGCATCGACTCGTCCTATTCCTCCACGGCGGCCGATGTGGTCTGCCGCGCGCCGGGAACAGCCCCGGTCTACAGCGATTCCGATGAACCACTCACACTCGGCGTCTATCTCGAGCGTGAGGACAGCCTAGTCGTTTCTCTCCGCTCGCAAGGCAGAGACGCCGTGCTCAGATCGTTGGACGCCTGGCAGATGAAGAGCGTGTATGAGTAGCAGGACTGTTTGACGTTGCCCCCTACCGCCTCGCGGTGAGTGAGAGAGATTGATCAGCTAGTCTTTGCCCTGGTAGGGGCACCAGATTCTAGCCCATAGCGCGAGTCTTGAAGTTGCGCTATCCTAGTAACCCGACGCGTATATCCTGGTAACCCGACGCGTAAGCGAGGAAGAATCGATCTTAACTCGTCCCTCGCTGACGCGTCGGATTACCGAAAACCAACGCGCCAGGCAAATGCGCAACTTCAAAAGGCGCGAGCCATGGGATACGATTCACGCGTATTCACAAGGGCCCGGTAGGGGCGATAGACGCTCCAACTGCGATGTCAGGAGATTGGCCTTACATCGAATGGAATCCGAAAGCGGGGGCATATTCACGAACATCCATGCCCAAAATCTAGTTCGCGGCCTTTCTTGGCAGGTTCGTGAAAGATCGAACTGCCCGGCGTGTGTTAATATCAAGGGAAGTTCCAGAGCACGTCACTGACACTAGCAGCGGCTTGCTCGCTGTTTGACGCGGTGCTTTGCAGCTCCGGAGACGTTGCACGTACCTGCGACTCGCAGTTTTCCTGAGGTTTCCTGATGCCAAGCATTCCAGAAACACGCGCCAGCTTGATCCTGCGCCTGCCTGACGCCACTGACGTCGAGGCCTGGGACGAGTTCGTGGAAATCTACCGCCCTCTGGTGTACCGAGTGGCGAGGGGGAGGGGGTTCCAGGACGCCGATGCGAACGATGTGGTGCAAGAGGTGCTGGTGGCCGTTGCGGGAGCAGTGGACCGCTGGGTCCCGGACCGCGCGAGAGGCCGCTTTCGA
>CAZUAH010001032.1:0-3012 GCA_964617665.1 uncultured Pirellulaceae bacterium | reverse complement strand
AAAACCCGAACGATCGGAATATTTACGCTATAGCAACTTTGGTGCACCCGAGTCCTCGACCTCCCCGTCGCTCGCCACTCCTACTACTCCGAGGTCCCCGGAGGAACTCAGCCGGAAGCGCGCAACCGTGTCGCCATCGGCGGCCCAGCTTGGCACGTCGAATCGCAAGGTATTATCCCCTGCCTGAACGCTCGCATTGTCGAAGATTTGCTCCGCAACACCGCCCCAACTGCCGTCGCCATCAAAGTCGATCCAGGCATCCAGTTTGGCACCGGCGGGTGCGTCTTGGACATTCACAGTCACGGCTGCGTCGAGCTGGCCAACTTGAATCGTCCCGAATACAATGCCATCCTCGTCCACCCCGTCGGCGTTCGCAGCCGCCGAATGCGTACCATCGGTTTCGGAATCTCGCGTCGCCCCGAGTCTCGGGCCGATCGCAGCGTGGCGCGCCCCGTTCTCGGCAGAAGTCGTAGGGTACGGAGTTGGGGCGTCCCCGAAATCCGCAGAGGGTTCATCATCGTCAATGATGTTGATCGTCGCGCTGCCCGGCTCACCGACTTCGTAGCTTGCGCCAGTGGTCAACGCGAAGACGGCCGACTCGGTCAGCTCGACGTTGCCGTTGTCCATGACATCCAACGTCACGTCCAGCGAGGACTGCCCAACAGGAATCGTGATACTGTTTCCCGAGATCAGCGTCGCGCCGTGTTTCAACTGGTAATCGGCGTTGCGCGTAGCTGTGCCACTGACGGCGAAGTTGACAGTCAGGCTTGCAGTCGTCTGTCCCGTCCTGGCGATTCGGTAGCTCCCGTCATTCGATGGCTCTCCGGCATTCGCGTCAATCGCCGTGACTGCAACTTCCGGCGTTGGGAAATCGGGGACTTGCAGCGCCAACGAAAACTCCGACGTATTCCCATCTGGATCGGTGGCAGTCGCCGTAACGTAGTGACCGCTGGGGAGAGGTGGATCGAAAACAGCTGAGAAGCTCCGGTTTCCCACCGCATCGGTCGTGACCGTCATGAAGTCTATGTAGCTCTGGCCTTCGCCATGGCCGGACGGATCGGCTGCCGAGTTCGAGAAGAGCTCGACGCGGAAAGCTGTGTTCGGGGCAGAATCTAAGACGCCCGAAATCGTCATTTGCCCACTCGGAAAGGTGATGCTCTGCAGTACGGGGAAGTTCTGTAGGTTGTTTGCGCCCGTGTCCGCATCGCCAGCGTCGTTGGGCGTGATACCTACAGGGTGCAGATCAATTCCCTCGTCGTCATTGTCGAAGATCGCGTTGCCGAGAATGGAGTTTCCTGTGCCAGACAGTACGGCCACGCCATCCAGAACATTGAACGCGATCCGATTGCCCATGCCCGAGTTGCTGCCGCCGACCCTGTTGTCCGAGGCGTCGTGATTGATGGCCACGCCACTGTATCCGTTTCCGAGCGCGGCCACACCGGTCCTGTCCGTTCCGATGAAATTCCCAGCGACCGTGTTGTTGCGCGTATTCGACTCGATGATCAGGATGCCATCATTGCGATTCCCCGAGATGACATTGCGTTCGGAAAGATCGCCGGTGCCATTTCCGTCCGTCCCAATCCGGTTGAACTGGGCACCGTTGTCGATACGGACACCGAAATTATTCCCAACGGCGTGCTCGCCAGTTGCGTCGGTCCCGATGAAGTTGCCGGCAACAATGTTGCTGTTGGTTCCCGCGTCGCCGATGAAAACGCCATCCCAGAGATTACCGGATAGGGTATTACGCTCTGCCACGTCTCCAACGCCGTCGCCGTTGGTGCCGACGCGGTTGTTGGCGGCGCCGCCTTTGATCAGGACCCCAAAGTGATTGCCTCCCAATGCCGTGGTCCCCGTTGCGTCCGTCCCGATATAGTTACCTGCCACAACATTGTTATCAGTGCCGCTGCCTTCGATCACCACTCCGTCGAAGTTGTTACCGCTGATCAAATTGCGCTCGAGGGCGTCGTCATTACCGTCGCCATCAGTCCCAACTCGGTTCGACTTGGCGCCACCCACAATCTGGACGCCTATGGTGCCGTTATTCAACGTTGTTGTACCAGCGACATCCGTTCCGATATAGTTACCGGCGACAACGTTTCCACCTTCGTCCTCGATGCGAATTCCGAAGCTCCCAAACCGGTTAATCACTAACCCGCGAACAACGCTGTCTCCGGCGGTGATCAGCAACCCTCCGGCACCGCCACCCGCGTTACTTCCATCCAATTCGATCAACGGCTTGTCGGAAAACCCCGGCTGGCTCCAGCCATCGATGATGACGGGGTCGGTAATGGCCGGGAGTTGGCTCTGTGGTTGAATGGTCTGCACACCGGAAGCGATATCAAACTCGATCACGTTCACCCCGGCCCTGGCATTGGCGTCCAGGATCACCTGTCGGAACGACCCGGCGCCGCTGTCATTGGTGTTGGTGACGACGAATTCCACTTCCGCCACCGTGATCTTTGTTTCAGTGGATAGGGAATTGTTGCCTTCGATCAGTTCTGGAATTTCGTTTCCAGGGTCAACAATGACGCCAACGTAGTAGTCGCCCGCTGGTAAGCCAACCGGAATACTAACGGGTTCCAACCACTCAACAGACCCATTCGCTGAGATCCCATCAATGGTGACTTCTTTGAGAAGTTGGTCAGACAACGAGACACTTGCATTCGAACTTGCGAAATACGCAAGCGTAAATTCGCCAGAGGCTAGGTCTGACTGATTCTCCAGTTTGGTGGGGATCTGGATGATTGATGATGCCGGCGTTTGTTGCGGTACTTCGATCAGAGTGGGCGTTAGGTCAGGGGCCAAACGAAAGCCAGTGTCCGGTATTGACAATGGGCTCGTGCCGTGAGGGTTCGTCGCGTTGACATAATACGAGTATGTCTGACCGGGGATTGCAGTCGTGTCTTCATACTCGGCGGTGGTCACTGAGCCAAGCAAGACGGGGGTCCCCGACCCGAAGCCCAAGCTTCGATACACATCATAGCTATCGACAAACGGGATGGACGCCCACGT
>CAZUAH010001031.1:1216-3015 GCA_964617665.1 uncultured Pirellulaceae bacterium | reverse complement strand
AAGTTCCGGCAGTGGCACGGTTTGCTTGGTCCGGCCTACAAATTGGTGCGCAATACGGGCTAGGCGCTGGCTTGCTCATAAACGCTCTCAGGACGGCTATGATGGCTCTCGCCAGATGCTTTGATGCCCAAGTGAGAATAACAACGGCAAAGATACCGACTACTGCATTGCATGCCAATGCGCAATAGCTCCATGCGTCGTCATTAGGAAGAAATCGAGGTATTCTCCCCTGATCTACTGTTTAATTAGTTGACTTCTACTAATTCGACAGTAGAATGCGCCGTATTTCAATCACGGCAGTCGATAACGGATTCCACGACCGACTATGGCTAGACCCAAACAGCAGACGCCCACGGCGGGCGAGTTGGAAGTACTGAAGGTCCTTTGGGAATACGGTGCGTGTACCGTCAGGGACGTTTTGAACGAACTGAACAAGCGGCGTTCCAGAGCCTACACCTCGGTCATGACGTTGTTGAATGTCATGACCGACAAGGGGCTAGTCACGCGAGCGCCGCAAGGCCGTGCGTTCGTCTATCAGGCACGGCGGCCTCGCGAAACCACACTGGGGCGAATGGTTCAAGACCTGCTTGGGCGCGCGTTCGAAGGCTCGGCCAGTGCCCTGGTGACTCAAGTGCTGGCCGAATCGAAGCCGTCCGACGCGGAGCTTGAGGCAATCCAACTGGCAATTGACGAGTATCAACGGCAGGAGGAAACCTGATGCTGGAATCGCTCTCGCATCCGATAGGCCAACGCCTGACGACGACGCTTCTGCATTTCCTGTGGCAAGGCGTCCTGGTGGCGGTTGCCTTGCAGATGGTTCTGATGCTGTTTCGCGTGAGAGCGGCACGGACTCGTTATGCCCTGTCACTAGTGGCATTGATTGTGATTGGGTTTTGCCCTGTGATGACGTTCCTGCTGTTGGATTGCGATTCCAGCACGGCTACGTTCTCGGACAATGCGGACGGAGCCTTTGCTCGGCACGATTCTGGCCAACCTGTCGTTCACGCCGATTCCTCTACCGCAACGAATTCCTCCGTCCGCGCATTCGAGACGCCACCGACCACCGGCCCTGATTCACCGCGTCTGGTCCTTTCCCCGGCCTTGGGTCGGGAGACACAGCCTTACGCGTTGGCTGCTTGGCTTGTGGGTGTGTTTGTTTTCGGCATTCGATTGACCTGTGGCTACGGGAATGCGTTATGGATGCGCAGCAGCCGCAAGACGGTTCCTATCGAACTCGCTCGTAGAATCGAGCGTCTTAGCCGAAGGTTGGGACTGTCGACCGCCGCTCGTGTGTTTGTGTCCGAGCGCGTGCGAGAGGCCACGGCCGTAGGATTCTGGCGTCCCATCGTCTTGTTGCCCCTGGCTTGGCTGGCCAAATTGCCGCCTCAGGCTCTGGAGGCCATCATCGCGCATGAATTGGCTCACATCCGCCGGTGGGACCTTTGGGTGAACCTGTACCAGCGCGTGCTGGAGACATTGTTGTTCTACCATCCGGCCGTGTGGTGGATTTCGCGTCGCGTCGGCCTGGAACGGGAAATGTGTTGTGATGAAATGGCGCTCGCCGCGACCGGCGGGCGGATCGAGTATGCAAACGCTCTGAACCTGGCGGCCCGGCTGTACACGCGATCGCCGCAGCCAGCACTAGCCGCTTCATTCATGGGAGAGAAGAAGATGAACCTACTGGCTCGTGTCCGTAATGTCCTTGGCTCCGGCATCCGCCGCGAAAACGGCCGTTGGTGGCCTGTGGGGCTGGTCGCATTGATTTTGCCTCTGGTGATTTGGGCCGCTTCGGCAAGCTT
>CAZUAH010001031.1:0-1116 GCA_964617665.1 uncultured Pirellulaceae bacterium | reverse complement strand
CAAACGGAACGCGAAGCGGCGCTGTATCGCATGATCACGCAACTGCAGCAGGAAGTGGCGCAACTGCGTCGGGAACTCGGGCAGGTGCGCGGCGGCCGTGAGGGTGTCCGGCGAGACGGCGACCGACCAGTTCTTCGCGACGCCCCACGCGATGGTGACCGACCGCGAACCGATGCACCTCGGGACGGCGACCGCCGTTACATCGGAGGCCCGCGCGACCCCGAACCAGCCCGAAGCGGACGCGACCCTCGAACGATGCAAATGAAAATCTTTGAACGGTACGACCGAAACAACGACAAGAAGATCGTGTCGGAAGAGTTCCTCGCCATGAGAGAAGGCACTCAGAACCCGGAAGTGAAGGCCCGCTGGCAGAGCGTATTCGCCCAGGGCGATAGAAACCGGGACAACAGTTGGTCGCTGGAGGAGTTCCTGGCCGCTGCACAAGCTCAGCGGCGAGAAGGAGACGCGCGCCGTACCGATGCTCCTCGCGAAGGTGATCGACCCGCCGGCCGCGATGCGCCGCGGGATGGAGACCGACCAAGAACGGACGCGCCGCGCGACGGCGATCGACCACGCGGCGACGCACCTCGCGATGGTGATCGACCAAGAACCGACGCGCGACGCGATGGCGAGAAACGGGACGAGGATGCACCCCGAGATGGGTAAACCCGCTTTCTCACGAGCAGGTAGGCCGGACCGAGCGCAGCGCTGTTCCGGCAAGCTTCAATTTCACGAGGAATCAGTGCCGGAACTGCGTCGCTGACGCTCCTTGTTGCCGGCCTACAACTTTCCACAAGGTTACCAGCGCGATGACAACGCCGGTGGCCATTGTCTTGGTCATTCGTGTTTTCAGTTTTGGATTTGTATCGGGTTTCGAGATTCGGATTTGCTTCCGGCCCGAGGCCGCGCCAGGCTATTCGGCTTCAACTTCATATTCGACAATCAACTCGGGTGCCCGGCCTGTCTCGCGCGAGAGATAGTCGACGCCGTCGCAACTGGTTGGGTCGATGGCCAGGCTGAATTCGCCCTTGCGCGGAGGCATTACATCCAGTGGACGTTCGACCGTCTGGTGTTCAACGACTCGGCCAAGCTGGGCGACCTCGCGACCGAGTTCTG
>CAZUAH010001030.1:0-3016 GCA_964617665.1 uncultured Pirellulaceae bacterium | reverse complement strand
ATGCCGCTCCTAACGCGGCTGGATGGAGAGTCGTGTTCCGGCGGGGTCAATACAGCTGAACGTCCAGACCGTCATGGGAGAGGAACCTGAGATCGAGGTACCTGAGGGCACCGAGACAACGCCCTCGCCGAAGAAGAGGCGCAAGGTGAGCATTCCACGCAATCTGGACACCCGTTCCACGTGAAGGTGGACAGTCATTCCACGCCAAGCTGGACAGCTGTTCCACGCGAAGGTGGACAGGTCTCGGAGCGAAGCGACGCCGGATGTTCATCGATGTCATAGAGGTCGTTCGAGTCTACCAGAGCTCATCGGAGCGAAGCGACGAGCCGGTCTGAGTGGCTCCGTAGGAGCCCCTGTTCGAGGGGGAGTGGGAGGGGGGCCAGCCCCCCTCCCTAAGTCAGCGGGGAGGGTCTGGGAGGGGGGCATCCCCCCCTCCCAGGTGGTGCCACCATCCAGTCCGGGGCAGCAGGAGGCTTCGCCCACCACCACCCAGCCGGGGCGTGGCGCGGGCGACGAAAGAGATCCAGGCCAGTTCACGCGCCGTCCTCCCGAGACCTGGGCCCGCGCAAGGTGGCGCCCTGCAGCTCGAGGCGATGGGCGCTGTGCACGATGCGGTCCAAGAGGGCGTCGGCGATGGTGGGCTCGCCGATGGTGTCGTGCCAGAGCTTGACGGGCAGTTGGCTGGCGATGACGGTGGAGCGCCGGCCGTGGCGGTCCTCGAGGATCTCGAGCATGTCCCTGCGCTCCCTGTCGCCGAGGGGGGCGAGACCCCAGTCGTCGATGACCAGCAGCTGCGTCCTGGCGAACTTGTTCAGGGCCTTGCCATAGGTGCCCTCTCCTCGGGCGACCTGCAGCTCGTGCATCAGGCGGGGGAAGCGCTTGTACAGCACCGTGTAGCCCTGCCTGCAGGCCTGGTGGGCCAGGGCGCAGGCCAGCCAGGTCTTGCCGATGCCGGTGGGCCCGGTGAGCACGAGATTGTCGTGGTGCTCGATCCATCGACAGGTGACGAGCCTCTCGAACACGGAGCGATCCAGGTGGCGCGGGTGCCTCCAGTTCACGTCCTCCACGCAGGCCGGCTCCCTGAGCTTGGCGGTGGTCAGCCTCCTCTTCAGCTTGCGGTCCTGGCGCTCGGTCCACTCGCGATCGACCATCAGACCGAAGCGATCCGAGAAGGAGAGCCGCTGATCGCCGTCGCCGTCCAGGTACTGCTCGAAGGCGGCAGCCAAGCCGTACATCTTCATGTCCATCAGTTTGCGGTGTGTCTGCTCGTGCAGCATCGAAGGCTCCTTTTCAGTGGTAGTAGGAAGAACCGCGGAGGTTCTGGTGGTCGGTGGGGAGCACGAGCTCGGGCTCGTCCTCGGGCAGGGTGTGCTGCCGATCCATGCCGGTCTTCAGGATCGACTTGACGGTCTTGTAGGAGCAGGACCCGATGGCCCTCGCCCTGGCGCATGCGGCCTCCAGACGGTCCTGACCGTAGGTCTTGCCCAGGCGGAGGATCCCCAGGCAGGCGCGGTAACCTTGCTGAGGATGGGGCTTGTCGGCCATGATCCGGTCCACCAGGGTGGCCGTCTCCGGTCCTGTCTTGGCAGCCCAGTGGACGATCCGGGAAGGGGTCCACTCCAGGTACTCCTGGTGGGCCTTGGGCATGTGCTCGGGCACCGTGGTGTGGCGGCCAGGCTGGTAGCTGCGACGGTGGGAGGCCACGCGGCGGCCCTTGTGGAAGGCCTCCACGGTGGTGGTCGTGTAGCGGACATCCACGTGGTGCTGGTACAGCTGGTACGGGACGCTGTAGTAGTGCCGGTCGATCTCGACGTGGTAGTCGATGTTGACGCGTGGACGAGCCCACTCGGCCAGCTCGTATCGGTTCGGCGGCAGGGGCCGCAGCGCAGGGCGATCCAGGTTCTCGAACAGCTCTCGGCGCGTGGTGTCCAGCTTCTGGAAGCGCCGCTCGTTGAGCTCGTCGAGCTTGGCCGCGATGGCCACGTTCGCCTGGTCGAGGTCGAAGAAGACGTGGTTCCGCAGGGCGGCGAGGATCCACCGCTGGGCGAGCAGCACCGCGCTTTCCACCTTGGCCTTGTCGCGAGGCTTGCGACTTCGGGCGGGGAGCACGGCGGTGTCGTAGTGCCGCGCCATCTCCACGTAGGTCGGGTTCAGGTCCGGCTCGTACCGACAGGCGCGCACCACGGCCGTCCTGGTGTTGTCGGGGACGAGCAGTTCGGGCACCCCGCCGAAGAACTCGAAGGCATGGGCATGCGCCTCGATCCACCAGCGCAGCTCTTGCGAGGGCGTGGCCTCGGCGTAGGTGTAGCTGCTGGCCCCCAGGGTCGCGACGAACAGCTGCGCTTCCCAGACCTCGCCGGTGGCCCGGTCGGTGATCCCGATCCCGTCGCCGGAGTAGTCCACGAACAGCTTCTCGCCCGCCCGATGCTCCTGACGCATGACCACGTCCAGCTTGCCGCGGAAGCGTCGGTAGTGGCCGCAGAAGGCGCTGTACTCGTAGCCGTCGTCGGGGTGGACCTGCTTGTACTCCTGCCACAGAAGCACCAGGGTCACGCCCTTGCGACGGAGCTCCCGATGCACCTGCACCCAGTCGGGCTCGGCGCGCGCGCGACACGAGGGCTCCGGCGGCGGGTACAGCAGTGCCTCCAAGGTGCCGTCGTCCAGCTCCTCGTCCAGCGGCCAGGACAGCCCGGCCGCCTCGGCACGCTGTACGCAGCCAGACACCGTGGTCGGCGAGCAGCCGACACTGGCGCCCGCTGCCCGGTAGGACAGTCGTTCGCTCCAGCAAAGACGGAGCATCTCTCGGATTTTTCGCATGGACAGCCTCTTGGCGGGCACGACTTCCTCCTTTCCCGGATGGGGGAGGTCGCCGTACCGTCGCCGGCTACCCAGCGTCGGCTTCGGTCAGGACTCCATGGTGGTCAGACAATCCTGGAGGGGTGTCCAGCTTCCCGTGGAATCGGTGTCCAGCTTCCCGTGGAATCGGTGTCCAGCTTCCCGTGGAATCGGTGTCCAG
>CAZUAH010001029.1:0-3025 GCA_964617665.1 uncultured Pirellulaceae bacterium | reverse complement strand
ACGCGGATCACGTTCGAAAACGTAGGACAAGGGCCGGGGCGTAATGCGGTGAACGTCGATTGCGTCCGCTTGGAGCCCGTCGGAGATCTCGTGCCGGCTTTTGCCCAGGCGTTACGTCATCGGGAAGAAGAAAGCCGCAAACACGAAGAGCGTTGGGCTGCCCTCCGGTCGAGTTGCCCGCCGATTGCGTACATCAAACGTCATCATTTCCGTCCGCCCGGCGCCGGTGGCGTGCTTTTGTGTTGGGACGTCTTTTCGGCGGGCGGAGGCATCTTCACCTTCGATCCGCAATACCCCGAACGCGGCCAGACGCAAGTCTTCGATAGCAGCGACGGTGTCGTGTTCGACATGAGTCTGTCGTTTGACGCGAAGCAAATCCTCTTTGCATGGATGGACCTGAGTGTGCCGGGCGAGGACTCGTTCCACATCTACGAAATGAACGTGGACGGCGGCAACCTACAGCAGTTGACCCATGGGCGGTTTCACGATGTATCGCCGGTCTACCTGCCCGACGGCCGGATCTGTTTCGTCTCCACCCGAGCCGGCTCCTTCTCGATGTGTCAAGACGCGCCAGCCTCGGCACTGCACGTGATGGAGCCCGATGGCTCCAACATCCATCGAATCCAATTCGGGACATTGGCCGACTTTTCGCCCTATGTATTGGACGACGGGCGGATTCTGTTCACGCGGTGGGAATATCAAGACAAGAGCGTGTTTTCGGTACAAAGCCTGTGGCAGATTCGCCCCGATGGAAGACAGTTGCAGTTGGTTTACGGCAACACGATCACCATTCCGAACACGATGTGGCAGGCCAAACCGATTCCCGGCACGAAGGAGCTGATTTGCACATTGGCTCCGCATCATCGAAATCTGGTTGGGGCGATCGGGATATTGGACACGAGCCTGGGAAAAGAGGATCCTGGCGCATTGGAGAATATCACGCCGGAGATCCCATACGCTACGACAACCGATCCGGATTGGCGTCCCGGAGATCAACTGTTCTATTGGGCCTATCGCGACCCGTGGCCGCTTGACGACGACCTGTTCCTCGTCTCCTACGGCGGCGAATCGCCGAATCGCTACCGTCTGTATCTCATGGATCGAAAAGGCGCAAAGGCAAGACTGTTGGAGGATAGCAGGTTCTCGTGCTTCGGCGCCGTTCCGCTGGTGCCTCGGACACGTCCGCGCGAGGCGGCCTCGTTAGCGGCGGTCGATCAATCGAAGGGGACGTTCCTAATGATCGACGTGTATCGAGGGTTGCAGCAATACGGTATCCGACGCGGCCAGGTGAAAGCCCTGCGCGTGATGACCCAAGTCAGACGGCCGGTTAACAATCGTGGCGCCAGAGCGTACTTCCACGGGCACGACATCGTCGACCCGGTGATCGGAGCGGGCACATTCTACGTGAAATACAATTGTGGCACCGTGCCGGTCCACGAGGACGGCTCGGCCTACTTCCGCGCGCCCGCCGGGACGGAGCTTTACTTTCAGGCTCTCGATGCGGATGGCCGTGAGCTTGCCCGAATGGGCTCGTTCACGCAACTGGTGCCCGGCGAATCGCAAACATGCATCGGGTGCCACGAACCGCGCAACACAGCCCCTCCGCGTTTGGAGGCCACGCCCGTTGCACTGCGGCAACCGCCCGCGGATATCGCGCCGCCGAGTTGGGGAGCCGGGCCAGTCGATTTTGTCCGCCAGGTTCAGCCCGTTCTGGACAAGTACTGCGCCTCGTGTCACAGCGGCGTCGACCCCGATGCGGGGATTGATCTCTCGGGCGACAAGACCCGGCACTTCAACATGGCCTATGACAACCTGGCCAGCAGGAATCTGATCCAGTTCTACTATCTGACGCCGCCGCAAGAGTTGACCGGGCATTTCGTTCCCATGACGTCCGGCGCTCGCGTCAGCCGTATCGTCGAATTGATTGATGAGCAGCACGGCGACGTAGAGGTGGACTACGAAAGCCGCCGCAAGCTGTACACATGGATCGAGTCGAACATACCGTATTACGGCACCTACGAGCACACGCGCCCCGGCACATCTGGTTCGCGCGACGCCTGGACCGGCAACTGGATCGAACAGCTAACGAAGACGTTCAACGAGAAATGTGGCGGATGTCATGGGAGACTTGACAGGCAGCACAACCGACATTCCACTTGGATCAACCTTACGCACCCTGAATTCAGTCGCATCCTGAACGCGCCTCTGGCCGAATCGGCTGGCGGATTGGAGTTGTGCCGTGAGAAGGAAGGCAAGCCACCGGTTCGCTTCGACCGGAAGGATGACCCGGTGTACCGCGCAATGCTCGGCTGGATTACCGAGGGCAAGGAGGCGCTGCAGACGAAGCCTCGCATGGACATGCCCGGAGCGATCCCCATTCCCTACGAACAAGACTTCGGGCGCCTGTACCGCGGCGGCGGGAGGTGATTCGAGCCAATTCACCCAAGAACAACCGGCAAGGAGCAGCAAGCATGAAGCCAATCCGAGTGACCGTTCTTCTGGCTTTGTCTATCCTCGTCGTCTCCCTATCGCTGCAGCGTATTGTTGATGCGGGCGAAGGGAAACGTGCGTGTGAGGTGGCCAAGGCAAGAACCATGCCTGACGGTGCGCCCAAGGCCAGTGACGTGATTATGCGTTCGTTGACGCTACGTGTGGCCAAAGGCGACAGTCCACATGACACGTTTCACGCGTTGTCCGATTTTCACGTGACGCGTTTAGAATGGGCTTACATCAAGAATCCGGACTTCATCGCCAAGGTCCAGGCGTCAGGACGACTGTTTGGCGGGGCGGCATCTTCGGCCTTGTCGCACGTCGCGAAGACAACCGAGGGTTTGGGCTACGCTGATCTTGCCTGTGTCAACCTGAACGGCGTCCCAGTGATTCCCACCTGGAAGCGGGCATGGCGGCCGCCGGGCAATCTGTGGATGTGTGTGAACAATCCGGCCGTGGAACGCTGCTATGTCGAGTACCTGAAGTCGTGCATGGACGCCGGGGCCCAAGTCATGCAGCGCGACGAACCGGGCGG
>CAZUAH010001028.1:0-3028 GCA_964617665.1 uncultured Pirellulaceae bacterium | reverse complement strand
GCGGCAGTTTGGTTACCGGGGCGTATACCGCCGTTGCCCAACAACCACAGCAACAGCGATCCGCAACGGATTGGGTGAAGCTGGGCAAATCCGACATCCGTGTTACCCGTTTGGCCTTTGGCACCGGTAGCCGGGGTGGAAGGGTCCAACGCGAGCTTGGCCAGAAGGAGTTCACCCGTCTGGTACGTCATGCTTACGATCGTGGCATTCGGTTCTTTGAATCAGCCGACAGCTACCGGGAAATGCACGAAATGCTGGCAACGGCGCTGAAGGGCATTGATCGTTCCACCTACAAACTGATGACCAAAATCCGCCCGTCGGAGGCAGCCGACTTGGAGAACCCTCGAAGTACCGTGGATCGGTTTCGCAAAGAATTGAATTCGGACTACTTCGACATTCTGCTGATGCACTGCGTGAAGACCGGCACTTGGCCGAAGGAATACGGGCGGTTGATGGATCAGCTAGACGAAATGAAGGAAAAGCAAGTCCTCCTTGCGCACGGAGCGTCGTGTCACGGGTTGTCTGCACTGCGGGCGATGCCGGGTGTGGATTGGCTGGACGTCGCACTTCTGCGAGTCAATCACAATGGCACGCACATGGACGGCGACACCGGCGAATTCGGTGAACCGGGCAAACACGACGAGGCGGTGCCATCGATCAAGAAGATCCACGCAACCGGGACCGGTGTGATCGGCATGAAACTGATCGGCAACGGTGATTTCAAAGCCCCTGAGCAACGTGACGCCTCGATCAGATTCGTCATGAATTTGGACTGCGTGGATGCCGTTACGATCGGATTCAAAGCCCCGTCAGAAATCGATGAAGCAATCACTCGGATCAACAAGCATCTGAACGCGTGAACGCGAGTTTGGAAAGATGAGACACGCGCTTCTGTGTATCGGGTTGGCATCGGCAATCGCATCGAGTGCGTCAGGAGAAGACGACTGGGTCACCGTCAAGCCGGTGGAGTTTACCGGGGCTATCAATAACCCGCTCAAAGGTTTCCGTAGCTATCACAGCGACGGGTACGGACTCCTGCATCGTCAGTACATCGGCTGGAACGCCATTGAGCTCAGCGCCGACGACACGGTTGAGCGCATCATCGCTCGCACAAACGAAATCACCCGCCGCGGGGGCAAAAGTTTTGCCGAACTGAATATCAAGCTGGTGCCACGCGTGTACCTGGACTGGGACGGTACACTGGGCACGGCGAAGCGTCCCAAGCAGCATTGGCCGGCTGACATGGCCGAGTTCGACTACGACAGCCCCCCGTTCCACGACCGCCTGAAGCGTCTGATCGCGAAGCTGGGGCAGGCATGGGACAACGATCCGCGCATCTTCGCCATTCAGATGGGACTGATCGGCTACTGGGGCGAACACCACAATCCAGCCCCGACCGAGTCACAGCGACGTCTGTTGGTCGGTGCCTTCAAAAAGGCGTTCAAGAACAAGCCGATCCTGGTTAGGCACACCGATGCGGAGTTCATGGAAGCGGGGTTCGGAATCTACTACGACACCTTCGCCAACGTGAGCCGTGAACCGCCACACGGGAACAAGCATCAGCTTCCCTGGCAAGCGACGCATGTCTACCCGGACATCTGGAAGCACGCGCCCATCGAGGGCGAGGTCGAATACAATTGGCAGAAGGAGCGCAAGGACGCCGATCCTGAGGGCACATTTGGGCGCAGCCCTGATGAAACGATGACAGTGCCCGCCTACCGCCGATACATGATCGACAAGATCCGCCGTTATCACGCGACCTATCTGGGTTGGATTTCGAACTATACGTCGGCCGATCCGGCTGTGCTCAAGGGCGCGGCCGAGGTGCAGAAGGCATTCGGGTATCGTTTCGTGATCGACTCCTTGAGTTACCCCGCGTCGTGCCCGCCTGGCAGGGACCTGTCCCTCCGGATGACCGTCCGGAATACCGGAAGCGCCCCGTTCTACCTGAACTGGCCGGTGGCCGTGGCACTTCTCGATCCGCAAAACCGAAAGCCGGTGTGGTCGGCCCCACTCAACGGAATCGATGTTCGCCAATGGCTCCCTGGAGAAGACTGGGACAGCGATGCCTTTGCCTACGGCATTCCGGCGAAGCAATACGACGCATCCGGGATCGCCACGCTTCCTGAGGAACTGTCCCCCGGGGGGTACATCCTCGCCATCGGGATACTCGACCGTGAAGGCGGCATGGTGCCCAGCGTCCGCTTTGCCGTTCAGAACTACATCACCGGGGGCTGGCATCCGTTCGGGTTTATCGGTGTCGGCGCCGCCCGGCAGGACACGGCGCTGGAGGACGTTGCCTTCGACAGCCCCGCCTTCGACCACACGCTTTCGTACCAAGTCCCGGAGGAGCTTCTGGCCGTTCAGCCGCCGCCTGTGCCAAAGATCACTCCCATGCCCCGCTGGGCACCCGATCCCAAAGTGGAGTTGATCAATCCGTGGCGCTATTGGGTGCTGATCGGGCGGTCTGACACCATCGAAAAGCGAATCAGCGCGGACGGTCCGGTGGACGGCCCCGCTGGACGACGGGTGCTCACCGTCGTGGGCGACTACGGGCGAGGAAGCAATCTCAGCTACGTGTTTTTCAACCACGGCAAGATCGCCCCCGGCCGCTACCGGTTTTCGTGTCGCGTCAAAGGCACCACAGGGCTGACCGTGCGGTTCGATGTCGCCGACGGCTGGCGCGGTGTCATCAACGGAGTCGCCGTGCCCCTGTCACCGGAATGGCGCGAGCATGAAATCGAGTTTGACGTCAAGGTCGCTTCTGAGAATGAGACCCGCCTGCGCTTTGGTCTACCACCCGAGGCCAGTGGCGAGTTCCACCTGACCGCCCCCCATCTCCGGAGGGCCGATTGAGAGTGATAAGAGGGCACCTCTAAAGATCTTGACTACGCGAAAACTTCAGATGTCCAACACAGCCGCAGGTGGGCGGCAGTTGAGTGGGCGAACCCAGGGTGGTCACGACCGACGTAGCGCTCGCCGCCAGAAATAGACTTTTCGGATGTATTTCGACCGGCTCCAAAATGTG
>CAZUAH010001027.1:0-3032 GCA_964617665.1 uncultured Pirellulaceae bacterium | reverse complement strand
GCAGTCGAGTGAGAATGAGGCGATGGAAGCCACATGTCAGCAAATGGCCCGCCGGTTGATCGGCCCGGAGCAAGCAGAAGCGTTTGCCGCGTACCTCAAGGCCTGGGTAACGACCATGCCGAAGATTGGACGCGAAACGGGCGATTTCTTCATCGACCACGAGCTTAAAGACCTGCCGGCCGTCGAGGCCGCCCAGCGCCGGCGGCTCCAAGTGCTCGACGCAATCGACCGGTCGCGGCTCGACTCGCCTGGCAATGCGTGGCTTGACTACTTTGCCGGTTTGGAGCGTTACGTTCTCGATGTTTACCAGACGGAAGACGCTTTCAATCGCGCGAAAAAGCAATATCTCGCAGGCCAGATCGACGCGGCTCGCACCACCATGGCGACTTGCCGACCGGAGGAAGTCATCAAGCGATTCGCCGACTTCTCTCAAAAGGGTGGGCTAACGCGCGGGGAAGAGGGTCTGGTCGTCACAATGAACACGCGGTGGCTGCCGCACTATGTGCGATTTCGGCAGATGCTGGGTGTCGATTCGGTTCGCTACAACTTCGCCCCCACGTCGCACGATCCACTCGCACAGAGTCGTGGCGTCTTCACGTTCCATTTCGACAGCCAAGGGCGTGTGTGGCAGTGCCTGGGGCTTGAGGAGACCGGCGCCAAGGAGTTCACCGCAGACGTGATCGGAAAAGAGGCTGACACTACGGAAGCGGACGCCATCGTTGAAGAGATCTGCCCAACGGGAATCGAGTCTGATAAGCCGATCAAGCTGGCTCTGCAGCCCATCCTGCCCAGGGGAGGTCGCAAGGGACTGCGGCCTGAGAATCTTGCGGCGGGCGACTACCGGCTAACGCTGCTGACGACCGAGCCGGACGATGCAGCGGCGGTAGGCGAGAATGTCTTTGATCTACGAGCGGAGGTCTCAGGACAGACGCAGACCAACTACTATCGGCTGGCGCCAACAACTGCACGGTATCTTCGTTTGCGATGTCGTGGTAGCAACAAGAGCAAATGGAATTCGATTCATGAACTTCGTTGCGACGGCCTGGATCGCGACGGCCCGGTAACGGCAAGTGGACAGTATTCCAAGTATGCGCCCGAGAACGCCGTCGATGGCGATAGCGAAACTCGGTGGGCTGTCGAAGGACCCGATCATTGGATTCAATTCACGCTCGATCCAAAGCGGTCGTTCGAACGTCTTGAGATCGAATGGTATGACGGGGCGTCTCGTACCTATAACCTCGACATTCTGATCTCGGAAAACGGCGAAGACTGGCAAGAGGTTCCCTACAAGTCGGAAGCCGCTTTGCGGGGCGTGCTTGTATCGGATCGAGTGGATGTTCGTGAAGCCGCCGGTGGGCCCAACCGAGCCCAGGTCTTGTCATACCTGATTGAGCTTAACAATGCGGCGATGCTTGAGTTGACCCTCACGCCCGTTCGGGGCAAAGCGAGACTATGTGGGGTGATTCTGACTCCGATCGCCGGTCCCAACGAGACGCCCGATCGCAGCGGCGAAGGAGATCGTCGATGAAATGGACTCGCGAGCAATACATTGATTTGATGACGTTCGGCCACGCGCCGCGTCCCATGTTCAGCGAGCTGTTCGGGCCGCTGATCGGGCTCGACAACGAATGGCGGGCGCAGGGGGCCAGCGATGACGAAATCAACATGATTGGCTTCGACTGGGACTACGTCCCGTACGTCGATTGTGGTGGCGTGTGCGGCGCGTTTGGCACTCCGGCGATAGAGATGATCGAGGAGACCGACGAGCAGCGCATTGAACGCGACTACCTGGGCCGCACAGTAGTGCTTTCAAAAGGCACGGCGACCATTCCACTTCCGATCGACTTCCCAGTCAAAGAAATGGACGACTGGCTGAAATTGAAGCCGTTCTACGTTTTCTGCGAAGAACGAATCGATGACGATGCAATCGAAGCGGCCAAGAATGCGCAGGCGCAGGGGGCAGTGGTTCGAGCCGAAATCCCCGGCGGCTGGGACACAGCCCGCGAACTAATGGGCGAAGAAGTGGCCTGCCTCGCCTACTACATGCAGCCAGAACTGATGCACGACATCCTCGCCACGCTGACGGACACTTGTGTGAAGGTGCTCGAACGCGTGACCGAAAAGATCACGATCGACCAGCTTTTCGTCCACGAAGACATGGCCGGCAAGAGCGGCCCGCTGGTCGGGCCCCAGCAGGTAACGGAGTTCATTGCGACCTATTATCGAGCGTGTTGGGAGGTTGTCTCGAACAGGGGCACGCGACTGTTCAACCAAGACAGCGACGGAGACATGATGCCGGTCCTCGAAGCCTTCCTCGACTGCGGCGTCAACGTGATGCACCCATTCGAACCGGCTGCCGGAATGGACATGGTCGCTGCCCGTCAGAAATACGGCAATCGCTTGGCAATCCTCGGAGGCATTGATAAGTACGTGTTGCGTCGGTCGAAAGGGGAAATCGACCGCGAGCTACAGTACAAGATGCAATCGCTCATGCAGACCGGCGGCACAATCTTCGGACTCGACCACCGAATTCCAAACGGCACGCCGCTGGAGAATTATCGGTACTACGTGCGACGTGGCCGAGAGATCCTCGGTCTGCCACCGCTGGATGGCAGAAGCGAAGGTTGGGGACGGATGGCATTCTGACGTCCGACACTCCCGTTCCACTTGTCTGTCGGGCGTAACGCGCGAAGGTGGCCCACACGCCCGGAGTTTTTGATTGCGCGGAAAGTACAGATGTCCGACACACTTGGTGCACGAATCAATGTGATTCGACGCGATTGCCGAGTGGCGACTGGCAACTCTCGACGTTGTCATTCTGATACGGTACACGGGTTCGTGTTGTCTTACCGTCTTCACAGCAAACTGGAGACCCGCGGTCGGGCAGGTGGGGCGGACCATGAACGAGTCAATTGATCCCTTCAAACCCCTGGTGACGCGCCATCAGGAACGGTAGGCCGTCCAATGTTCTACCTTGTCGCAGATAACGGCAATGTGTCCCTTGTGAACCGACAGACCTCTACACCTTACGC
>CAZUAH010001026.1:0-3038 GCA_964617665.1 uncultured Pirellulaceae bacterium | reverse complement strand
GTGGAGTCCCTCAAAATGATCCCCAATCGTGAAGAGAATCTGGGCCGCCGGACAGAGCAAGACTGTCCGACGAAAACGACAGGGTGTGAACTGGCTGGCCGTCTCGATTGAAAGGGATGGAATTCCTGTTCCGGTCTAATCGAGGCACGATTGTGCCATAACAGTCAAGTGTGCGGAGCTTATCACCGGTCCGCGCGTCGAACAAGCAGATAAAACCGTCTTTTGATCCGGCCGCAATGTGTTTCCCATCGCCAGACCAAGCCAGAGACCAGTAGGTGTGGTGGATTCCGGTGTCAAACGAGCGCACGTGGTCACCCGTCACGGCGTCAAAGACGTGCAGACTGCGATGATCGAGATCGAGGCCGGGATTCAACCGCACCATCTGATCTGCATTGTGCCCCGTCAACTGAGATGCCAACAGGAACTCGCCGTCCGGCGAAAAGGCGATTTGTTGTACGGGCACACTAAAGAGCTGACGGGCTTGCTGCTCGCCGGACGCGGCGCTCCAGATTCGAAGCGTACGATCGCCCCCACACGAGGCCACTCGCGTTCCATTCGGAGCCACGGCCATTCGCGATATCGGCTTAGTATGCCCCACGAGCCGATGGATTTCCTCGCCGGTTTGAACATCCCAAGCGTATATGTACCGATTCAAACAGCCCGCGTAGACCACCGAGCCATCGGGCGATATGGCCATCGCACTCAAGCGGTCTGGTGCGACAAACCTGCGAATCTCGCCGAACAGCCCGGACACATCCTCGCCCGCAGTGGGCTTAGCCGGCGGTGCGGGTGGGAACTTCTCATGATCGGCGTCGTTCGCGCCCGGAGGATCCGGCGCGATGCCCTGGTCCTGATCGTCCACCAAAGCCCCCGACGGGCCACCCGATGCTTGTTCCCTACTGCCCGAGTCACCGCCAGGGGCCAACCACTCGCTCCGATAGACAACAGCTCCAAGCGCAATCAGGGCAAATGCAGCGGCGCTTATCAGCATGCCGCGAATGATGCGCTGGCGGGTGACGATTAGCGGCCGCGCCGGGGCAGCCTCCGTGCGTTCAGCAGCCTCGGCAAGGCTTACGGTTGGAGTTTCGATATCGCCCTGCGGCACGGCCATCGGCGATTCGTCAGGCGCGACCACAAATCCCAACTCGTCGCCGGTCGATTCGTCTTCGCGTGCCCGGGATTCACGTTCATCTGTCTCCAATTGCTCTCGACATTGATCAAGCAAACTTGCGACCTCTGAAGCCGCTTGGATTCGGCCGTCCGGCCTCTTGTCGAGTAGCCTGTCAATGATCTCAACAAGGGCTTCTGGAATCTCTCGACGTAGCTCTGTTATTGGCTGGGACGATTCTTGGCATATTTGTTGAATGACGGCCGCTGTGCTATCGGCCGTGAACGGTGGTCGGCCAGTAGACATGACATACAGGACGCAGCCTAGGCTGAACAAGTCGCTGCGATTGTCGACCGTCAACCCGCGGGCCTGCTCGGGCGACATATACTGTGGCGTGCCCGCCACAACCGAAGTTCCTGTCACGCCTACGTCGTCGATCGCCTTGGCCAAACCGAAGTCCGTGATGAGAGCGCGTTTCGTTCCTTTTTCCAGGAGAATGTTCGCTGGTTTGATATCACGATGGATCAGACTCTGCGCGTGCGCGGCCGCCAAGCCCGCCGCAACCTGCCGCCCAATGCGAAGGATGTCTACCACGGGCAATGGACCGCTTTGCTCAACACGCCGCCTCAGGGATATGCCGTCCACCAGTTCCATCACAAGGTAGGGCAGATCATTGGCTTCACCGATCGAGTGGATACCGACCACGTGCTGGTGTTTGACGGCGGCGGCCGCACGAGCCTCTCGCAGGAACCTCTGCCGTGCCGTCGGATTCGAGGCGAGCACGGGTGCGAGCACTTTGACGGCCACAAACCGATGCAATCCTGGATCACGCGCTCGTAGCACGACACCCATTCCGCCCTGACCGATCACACCGGTCACCTCGAACGGCCCCAGGCATCCCAAATGGTCGGCCGCTCGCGCGGGTTCAAGGAAGTCCAGCGGCAAGTCCACATCCGAAAGGGGCTCGCCGCCAAGCGTGTGATCTCGGCCCGTTTCTTGAGTTGCGTCGGTAGATACGGAGATCGATGAGGCCCCGGGCAACAACAGCTCCACCAACGGCGTCGCCAAAAAATCACCCACTTCCGAATGACGCCGGAGAAGCCGTTCGACTCGGCCCCGTACCGAGATGTTCCCCCCGCATGCATCGTCCAAGAATGCAGCCTGTTCTTTGGGAGAGTGTCTCTCCAAAGCGTCAAGAAAAACCGACTCAACTTGTGCTGGATCAGCCGTCATAGCAACAGGAACCTGGAATCGTTAACCGTCCTCTCAGTTCCTTATGCGATTTTTGTTGTCCGGGCGCCTCACTCGAATCGGAAAAACTTTGGACGTCAGCAGTGCCTCTCAGAGGAGTTGGGTACACCTCAGATGCCGCGAGGGATTCAATCGCAATAGACGTGCCCCGACGGAGCCTGACCGTCTGACGTGAATCCCAACGGCGCGGGTCACAGATCGCCATCGCCGCGGACGCGATCATAGAGCCATGTACGGGCGTATGTCCAGTACCGGGCGGCCGTTGCTCGCGAGATGCCCAGCCCCTCAGCCGCCTCCTCCAGCGTCATGCCGGCAAAGTACCTAAGTTTTACCAGATCGGCCTTCGTCGGATCGACCGCGCCAAGCTCATCCAAGGCTTCATCCAGGGCAAGCAGGTCCTCCATCGGTGGGATCGCCGCGACCTCAGCATCCTGGAGTTCGACACGCTGGCGTTCTCCACCGTGTTTTGTACGCTGCTTGCGCCGAGCGGTTTCGATCAGGATCCTTCGCATCGCTTCGGCCGCGGCCGCGAAGAAGTGACGCCGGCTATCCCAATCGTGTGCCTTTTTGTCGTCGACCAACCGTAGATAGGCTTCATGAACCAGAGCCGTTGGTTGCAGAGTCTGCCTCGGGTGCACCAAAGTTGCTATAGCGTAAATATTCCGATCGTTCGGGTTTT
>CAZUAH010001025.1:0-3041 GCA_964617665.1 uncultured Pirellulaceae bacterium | reverse complement strand
CTGGAGCGATTGATCCGCGAACCGTACGGCTGCTTCGAGCAAACCAGTTCGACCGTCTACCCGCTGGTCATGGCCCAACAGTACTTCTTGTCCCACCAAGGCGTCGATCCGTCGCTGATCGAACGCAGTAGCCAGATCCTGACCACGGGCTACGGTCGTCTGATGGGCTTCGAATGCCAGAGCGGTGGTTTTGAATGGTTCGGCAACGATCCCGGCCACGACGCACTGACAGCCTACGGACTATTGGAGTTCACCGACATGTCCAAGGTACGTCACGTCGATCCGGCCATGCTGGACCGCACGCGCAAATGGATGCTGGGGCAACGCGACGGCCAAGGCGGATTTGCACGTAAGACTCACACGCTGCACACTTGGCTGGCCGAACCGGAAGTGGCCAACGCCTACAACACGTGGGCCCTGCTGGAAGCCGAAGTGGATGCAGACCTTGCGACCGAGGTCGGCTGGATCCGCGACGCCGCTGAACGAACCGAAAACACCTACGTGATGGCATTGGCTGCCAACGTGTTGGCGCTGGGAGGCGACGGAGAAGGTGCCAACCACATGCTGGACAAACTGGCCGGCAAACAAACCGAAAACGGCTCATTGTCCGGCGCTACCAAATCGGTCGTCGGCAGCGGTGGCGAAGCACTCGTGATCGAAACCACCTCGCTGGCCGTAATGGCGTGGCTGAAGAATCCGCGGTATGCACCGAATGTCGAGCAGTCGATCAAGTACCTGGCCGAAAGCTGCAAAGCCGGCCGATTCGGCTCGACCCAATCCACCGTATTGGCCCTGCGAGCAATCGTTGCCTATGACCAGTCGCGTGCCAAGCCGAAAGCACCGGGCAGCCTGCAACTGCTGCTCGACGGCAAACCGGTCGGCGACGCGGTCGACTTCACAGCCGATACCGAAGGTGCCATCGAGTTGCCCGACGCGAGCGAGTTCCTTGGGATTGGCAAGCACCAAGTTCAGATCCGGATGACCGGCGGGTCGCAGATGCCGTACTCGGTCACAGCCAACTACAACCGGCTGAAACCAGACTCGTCTGAAGACTGCAAACTGCACATGGAAGCCTCGTTACGTGACGAACGAGTCGAAGAAGGCAACGTCACGGAAGCCGAGGTCACCGTGATCAACCGCACCAGTGAGTCGATCCCCACGCCGCTGGCCATCATCGGCATCCCGGGTGGTCTAGAGGTGCGACACGACCAGTTGAAGGAGCTGGTCAAAGAAGGCAAGATCGCCGCCTACGAAGTGCTCGGCCGCGAAGTCGTCTTGTACTGGCGAGCCCTGAAAGCGGAAGAACGCGTAGATCTACCGATCAGCCTCGTAGCCGCCATCCCCGGCACCTACACCGGCCCGGCCAGCCGAGCCTACCTGTACTACACCGACGAACACAAACACTGGATCGACGGCCTGAAAGTCCGCATCGCCCCGAAGCAGTAGTCGCAGGGCCGATTCGGATGGGCCGACAAAGCTCGTTGTCTCCCGACCGCGAGACTTGCCCGACCGAAGGTCTCCGTGAGGGGCGGATGAGCAACCGTCGAAAATGCCGAGTTGGCCGGGAGACCGGGCGACAACGACAGTCCTCTCTTCCTCCGGGGCGAGAGGTAGAGAGAGGGGGCCTCTAAAACGGAGCCTAGCCCAAGACGTCCGCCGGGCTCTTGACTGCCAAGCCGGGCTTGTTCATCACGTGCAAGTAGATGCGAGTTAGGCTAGAGGCTCTAGACCGTAGCCCGCAGGAGAAGGACGTGACTGCTCTTGAGACTTCAGCCTTCGGTCTCCAGCCTTCAGCCCGAAAGCCGCCCACAACTCATTATCAGGGTTTTTTCCGGTCGCTACCGTTGGACAGCTTGTCAACCCCACCGTATCAGGGGACAATTCTATTAACGCCCGCTAGCCGGTGGGGAAGTCGGAGAATCCCTGGGATTTGACAATTCCGCTAGCAGGGGTTAATTCCGTTAACCCCCGCTAGCGCGGAATTAACGTTTTCATTCCACGCTAGCCCACTGGGTGAATAATATAGTTATTTCCTAAGGTCGTACTCATGCCGACTCCTACAACCACCGACTTGCCGATTCCGAAATCTTGGGACGAGTTTGAGGATATCTGCGCTGACGTTCTGAAACGGATGTGGCGTGATCCGTACGTGATTCGAAATGGACGGTCAGGGCAAAAGCAGTTCGGTGTTGATATCTATGGACGACCCGTTCATCTCCACGCCCAAGGCAGCCAAATTGCTGCGGCGCAATGCAAACGCGTGGAAACTTTGACCGAACAGCAAATCGCCGACGAAATTGCACAGGCATACGGCTTCAGTCCGTTGCCGGAAGAATACTTGATACTCACGACGCTGAAGCGCGATTCCAATTTGCAGTCCCACGTCCGTACGAATTCATGGGACATTGGACGCGTGGAGATTCTATTCTGGGATGACATTTCGCTCTATCTCTGCGAATTCGATGAACTCCTGAAGAAACACTTCCCGCGTTGGTTCCGATCTAGCACCTCAAAGACGGACCTTGTTCAATTCCTCATTGAGTCCATCCCTGATGATTTCGAATATGACGATTCAATTGGGCAACATCTCCATAGGGGCGATGTCGCCGTGCGCCTCGTATTGAATCGCCTCGAAGAAGACCAGCCGTTTGAAGAACCCTGGGTTGAGAATTTTCCTGACCGACGGGCGTATCAACAGGAAGTGTACTTGGAATACAATGGATACCGTATAGAGACGTATTGGTTCGTATATGTTGATGGCGGACGCCATCTAATTCCGTATCCAAAATCGGCGGATGATCTCAGGATTTCTCCATTCCAATATCATTTGGCGTCAATTCTGAACTCCAAAATCCCCGGTCATGGATTGGATCACGGCTTGAGTGTCGCTCAAATCACGGTCGATCCCGAATTGGGGAAATAACCAAAGGATGCACGCGAGGCGTCTACCCTTTACTCCGCTGCCGAGAGTCGTTCGGCCCGCAAGCTCAACTCTCGCCCGCGTGATCCTGGTCGTTATTTGCTCCGGTGCTCCCGGTTCT
>CAZUAH010001024.1:0-3053 GCA_964617665.1 uncultured Pirellulaceae bacterium | reverse complement strand
AGATCAATGTCTAAATTAAGATGGGCAATGAAAATATATTTTACAAATCCTGGCTTGTTATGAACATATGGAGTATTCTGCATACTTACTTTAAAGTGTTTTTCATCATATCCATCTACAGATATAATTGCAGATTTTACTTTTTCATGGGTTTCATAAGGCAATTCCAATGAAAAAATAAAACCTTGATTACACAATAATTTTTCTGGGATATTTATATTTTCTAATTTGTAACTTTGTTCATTAATTGTTGTTGTTGGTTTATCACCATCTTCTACAGTTGCTTCACTAAAAACAAGTGCAGAGGCAAGTTTTTCTTCTAACGCTTTAGAACCTGATTTGGTTTTTGTATTTTCACAACCTGCAAAAACAAATATTAGAAAAAAAAGTAACTTCTCAATAAATCCGGGTAAAGGATGCATGAACACTAACTTTGCAGAAGGTATAGGCTATATGCGCAAAAAAATATATCAGCTCTGAATATCAAAGAAATTTTTATATTGTCTATCTATTATTTATATAACTATTGTTTAACTCAATATGTGCTTTGGGTAGCTGCTTTAAGACGAATTAGTTCAGATAAATCAGGTATTTTATTCTCTTTGGATTCTCGGTCATAAAGGTATTTCCAGAAAGAAACATTTAATTTGCGGCTTGTTTTCTTCAAACTCAATAATGTGTCTCGACACTTTCTGCCAAGAATACTTCGAGTTGAAGCACTTATTTTACGTCTCATAACGTATTCCCGTATATCGCCTTCGCTTAAATTGTTATGGAGTGGTAGTTCAGGTCTATCGAGAACCAGTAAAAGTTCTGCTTTGTTTTCATATAAACGCTTAAGGACTTGATTCAATGTCGCAAAACAAGTTTTGGTGGTAAAAATATCATTAAACCTGGCTTCAAGTTCAGTTTTCTTTTTTTTGTCAGGCGCAACCTTATATTTTTTCAAGTCATCATAAAACTTCCATATTTTAGAGCGTATTAATTTAATAGCTTCTCGTTGGTTATCATTAAATGGTATAAGTTTATTAATAAGTCGTTCAGCATGGATCCAGCACAGAGCATGAAGTAAAAGCAAAAGGTTGAATTGGCCTGCATCATCACTAACAATAACCAGCTCTCTTGAAAATCCATGATTCAATACACTTCCTAATAAAGCTCCTTCTGTAGCGATTTGAATATGCCGGTTTTTAGAAATGCCTAAAACTTTTAAATTATCTTTCCATTGTTGCTCGTTTTCAAATATATTGTCTTTTTGTGCTTTCAATAAATTGAATGGTGTTTGGGGTAAACGTCGTTGTTCCTGCATGTACTTTAGTGCATCATCTGAAATCACGTAATCACTATAACCTGCGCGTAAAATTTCAAGAAAATTGATACGACTTTTCTTGTCTGTACTTTGGAAATATGAAAATAATTCATTGCCTATATGAGTACAATAGCCATTTTTACCATCATGCCGCGCACCAGTATCATCGACGTTAAGATATCTGGATACCTCAATTCCTGTCCGTAATACTTCTTGTTTTTCTTTATGATAAATATCTTTATTTTCGACAAGTATCCGATTTAGTTGGCCAGAGGAAATATCAACACCAAACTCCTTTAACTCTTCTAATAAAAGTGGTTGGGTAACACGTGCATGGTAATGCTGATATAAAATATAGCATACTAATATCGCACCAAAATGCCCATCAACACACTTTGGCAACTCTGCTTTTAATCGTTTACCATCTGGAGTTTCCCACACTTCAAGGCGATATAGAATATTGTTTTGTTTGATAATTATATCCTGAACCGTAAAATTATCGTATCCTTTAAACTGAGACCCTTTAGGAACATCTTCAACCGGAATCTTCTTTATTTCATGAATTACAAGATTTACTGTTTTGCTTTTCTTTTTAGAACCAGGACGCTTACCATCACCATTAGATTTTTTATCGTTCTTGTCTGCATTATCATTATTTTTATCCATTTTACTTGGTTTGATCTTTGGTTTCGGTTTTTGCTTTTTTAAAATGGCTATCTCATCTCTCAACTGTTGAATAAGTTCTTTCTGTTCCTGGATTACTTCAAGCAGTCTGATAACTAAATCTGTACCATCTTCTTTTGGAATATCTGAAATTTTTCTTGGGTTTACCTTTGTCATGGTTTCCCTTGTCTAATTGTAGAATTCAACACACTTCATAATCAATTTCTTTAATAGCCTCTAACATGTATTGGCGTTCCAGTTTTGGCATTTTTTTAAATCTTTCAACAAGGCATTTCTTTTTCCGGGTTAGTTTTTCTCGTTCCCGAGAATTGGACCCAAGATATTGGTAGTCATGCAGAAAAGCAGGTTCAGGATAATTCATCCAAAGCCATTCTGTTTTTGTGTAGCCTCCTCGCGTCATTGTCTGAAATTGAATAGTTCGAAAAGATCTCAATTCCTTTTGATACAGCTCAGAAAAATATCCCGACAACATTACTTTACATGGCACCTTTTTAAGCAATGCCAATAATTTTTCATGCTCTTCCATGGTAAATTCAAAATTATATTTGTTTTTTTTGCACGATCTAGTCAGATAAGGTGGATCAGCATAGATAAAATCATTTTCTGTAAATTTGAATTCCTCTAAAAAAACTAGCGCATCTTTGCAATATAATTCTATATCTATATGGTGTTTCCATTGTTTAATTACACAAGGATCTAAATCAACCCCAATATTGCGATTGGCAGGTTTTTTACGTTTTATAATCCCTCCGCCACCAAGAAATGGTTCTACGAAGACCTCATGTGGTGGAATCTGATTAATGATTTTTTGATATACACCATATCCACCCTTTCCCCCATAGTAATATGTCATTTTTCTCTCCACTGGTTAACGAATGAGTAATATATTCATTGTCACCCATATCATTGTTAATGTCCAGATATTTTTTACAAATACATCAAAATAATGGAGATTTATATGTTTTGTTAAAGATCTTTTTTATTTGGATAAAATGTAGTTCTTAAATTAGGTTTTTATTGAAATTAAAAAGATACTTACCAGAACTTATTGAGAAGTTAC
>CAZUAH010001023.1:0-3065 GCA_964617665.1 uncultured Pirellulaceae bacterium | reverse complement strand
AGACGTTTCTCGATCATGTTCGGGTACCTCCTGACGAGTTTCGCGAGAAGATACCGTCGCTTCAGGAGAGTTCCTATAGCCGCGGACGCTCGACCGACGGTGGGGCGCTGTCCCCGTACCACAGTCGGCCGCCACGCTGCAAGCTGCCTGCCTGCGATCCCGTTTCGTCGAGCATTTTTCGTCGCCTGGCCACTTGGCAGCCGCCTTACGCTTGCGTTGCTTGTACTTGCGCTCCCGATCCAGCACGCGACGCATGGCTTGGCGGCACGGGTCGCTGCAGTAATGAGCCGGAGCACGGCGGGAAGGGCGTACCGGCTTGTAGCATCCCGGCCGGTCGCAAAAATTTTCCGGAATCGTTTCACTGCGTGACCACGCGCGCGACACAGGCTCCACGGGATCGGGGTTCGAGGTGTGGGAACGAGGTGAGCTTCCGGCGATCCTGTCGCGATTCTCTTCCCGTCGTCGTCTGCGGCGTTGCCGCTCTGCCTTCGCATGCTTCCGGCCGTTTTCCGGATCACTTCGGTGATGACGCTGACGTTTGGCCGCCTGCCAGCGGCGCAGCCGTCGCGCACAATCCGGCTCACGGCAGTAGCGTTGGTTCCAATGCCCCGGTAGGAAGACGCAATTGCAGTCCTGCCGGAGGCACGTCCGTGGTGGAAACCGGCCCCTTTTTTGCGAAGATGTCGCTGAACAGGTATCTTGTTCTTGTCCCACGGGAGGTGCTACTCCCTTTGGGGCGGCCCGAAGGACTCGTGTTTAGTCCTTCGGGCACTTTTTTTTGGTGGTCGATATTCGGTTGGCTCAGTGAGCCCCACGCACGGACCCACGGTTCAGTATACTGGCATTCTCCCTCGGCCTCTCGGCCCTATGTCCCTGTTTTCCCTGCAGTCCACGCAAGTCCCAAAGACGCGTTTTCTGCGCGAACGAATCTGTCCTCACGATCGCGAATAGCGAAAACAGGGGGAAGTAAACACGGAAGGACACGGTCTTGATATTTCTTGACTCTCGAAGGAGACCAGCCTTCCGAAGGAAACTCAAAAAAAAAGGAATGAAGGAAACGCGAAGTACACGCCCTACCCACCCACGGCCCACAGCGTACCGAAACCCATGGCGATGTTCAGCCCGGGCCCATTGTAGCCCAAGCCAAAAAGTGTTGCCTTGATCGAAAGGCGCCCCGCTCCCATTTTGTAGACCATGGCTGCGCCGAAGCGGTCTACTTCCCGCAAAGATTCCATCCACGCCCGCCCCACGGCCCGCTTACCGCGGAGATGGTCAGGGGATGAGGGGAAAAGCCGTGGCTAGGCTGATGGCCCGAATCGCCAAACGCAGGTTAGCGCTCCAGGTCGACCTGACTGAGCAGGTAAGCAAAAAGCGTTTCGCTGCTTGGGGGCAACCGAATGCACAAAACGCGATTTGCTTGGGCGAGTCGGCCGATTTCACCGACAGAGGTCGCCCAATGCAAGCCCTAACCGACTATGCCACTAACGCGAGTCGCTGAGATGACCAAGGTGAGCGCGACCACCGCGGCTCGGCCAAGCACCGCAATTGCACTGCTTTTTCCCACGGCAACGCACCAAAACTCAAGCCGAATATGCAATCATAGGGTACACTCATAGACAGTGCGGTAACGGGCACCGACATCTGCCGGCACGGGGACGGTGCCTGCGAGTCGAGGGATCCATCCGTGGTTTGCGGCCCGACAGGTCGCCAACCTCGCCCACGAATCTCCAAACAGCGGCCGGGGGGCAGAGTCCCAAGGGCGGGCCATGGCCCGCCCTTGGGACTCTGCCTCCTTGAATCACCATTTGCTCCTGGTACGATCAACTCTGTGGCTGGAAATCAAATTTCCTATCCTTTAGAAAATTCGACGATCGAGAGGGGAGAAGCTGAATGAAGCGAAACATCCGGGTCGCATCGCTTGTACTATGCGGATTCCTGCTTGCTGTCGATGACAGGAATATTGTCTGTGGTTCCGACAGAGCCTCCGGCATCCTCTCTTCGATCAGGCGACGTTGCCGCCCCAAACCGACTTGCTGTCGTCCACGCCGCTGTTACAACTTTTTGCAGACCATACCTGTCGAGCCTGCCCGCCCGGCTATGGAAGAGCGTGATCTGGGCACGTTTCACTCGCATGACGCGCCAAAGCGGTGGAATATTCACCTGCCCGCCAACGTCAGCAAAGTCGAAGTGGCGTTTTACTCTAAGGGCCAGGATTACGTAACTCTCAACGCTTCCTTCGCTGGCGTGCTGCAACTGAACGGACACCACGTGATCGGCTTTCGCGGAAGCAGAGGAGGCGGGTACGTTTTCCACAACTATCTCGAAGAGAAGGAATACTTTGTGCACCGTAAGCAGCTTCCGACTAAGGGGCAGTTTCTTGACGTCACGTCACTGATCAAACCAGGCACTAGTGAATTCCTCTACTTTCACTATACGCGGACTCCGGTCGGGTTGAAGGTGCGAGTTCACATAAAGTGAATGAGTCGGAAATTGACGAGAACGGCAATAAAGCTACTTCGACGATATGCAAACTCCGGATTGCCTCGAAGTCGCCGGTGTCGTCAATGAAACCGATGCCGACCCGGCCACCAGCAAAGGTGGCCTACGGAAAGACGAATTAGACCCGCGTCTCCAAACCACGTGCAACTTATTCACCGAGAACATCGGACTGGAATCGCTATTTCAATGGTGGTGCAGGGGGAGGCACAGCAGACACTGTCAGCATGATGGCCCATGAGCACAATCTGCCAGCCAGTGCGGCCCGATATCGACTACGCAAAGAGATACGCGCTGTTAGTGATTGGCTTGACGCAGTGTGTGCCTCAGGGCGAGTGCTTGACGTTGGCTGTGGGGCGGGGGCCTGGACCGAGATCTTCGCCAATCGCTACAAGGCTGTCATTGGGATCGACCGTAGTCCCTTGATGGTGAAGGCTGCTAGGGAAGAAGTGGCTCGCCTGCCCAATGTTGAGATCTTCGAAGGCGACGGTCGGAAAGGCCTTCCGGAAGGACCAAGGGATAGGAATTTTGTTTTCTCAGGCACAGAATTAATTGTACCAGGAGCAAAT
>CAZUAH010001022.1:0-3068 GCA_964617665.1 uncultured Pirellulaceae bacterium | reverse complement strand
GGCAGTTCCGTGCCGCCACGGCCAACGTCCAACAGGCATTCGACGGACGGCTGGAATCGCTCTGGCCTGTTCATGGCAGTGTGTTGGTGATCGACGACGAATTGTTCTTCGCCGCCGGGCGTTCCTCCTACGTGGACGACGGGCTCTATGTCTACAAACTGAATCCGCGGACTGGCGAACTGCTGGCCCAGAAACGAATCTACTCCAGAGACGAGACGGGGCGTCCGGCCGAGGCACTTGGAGGCCGCGGGCAGAGCTATCCTGGCGGCCTGTCCGATATTCTCTCGGCGGACGAGCAGCATGTGTTCATGCGCGACGTTACCTTCACTCGTGACGTCGAGATGTTGGAACCAACGATCGCCCATGTCCACAGTGCCGCCGGTTATTTGGATGACTCGTGGGCTCATCGTACGTATTGGTTCTACGGCACCTACATGGGCGGCGGCTATGGCGGCTGGGGCCGAGAAGGGAACCAGAAATACTCAGGTAGAATCATGGTTCGCGACGGGAACAACCTGTTCGCGTACGGACGCACGAACTACTTCAACGACTTCACCAGCGCTCCTAACCTGGGACGCTACCGAGACCAGAAACTCTACCAACTCTACGCCGCGTCACTCAAACCCCAGCAGCAAGCAAAGTCGCCGAAGCCGAAAGCCAAACGGGGCAAGAAGGGCCCGGCGTTGAATTACACCTGGACCGCCTCGGTTCCTGTCTACGTGCGGGCCATGGTCCTCGCGGAAAACGCACTCTTCGTCGCAGGTCCAAAGCACATCCTGGAGGACGAAACGGCTGACGACCCGCAAACCCTGGCAGAACAAACGGCCTGGTTCAAAGGGAAGAAGGGTGCCGAGATTCACGCCGTATCGCGGGGGTCAGGCGAAGTCCTCGCCACCACCAAGCTGGCCTCACCACCTGTCTTCGACGGAATGATCGCCGCCGACGGAAATCTGTACGTCAGCACCTTGGCTAACAGACTGACCTGCCTCGGGCAGTAATAGGAGAGGAACTGGAACTCCGTTTGAGGGCTGCCATCGTGCGGAGGGTTCGTCCTCTGAAGGCACGCCCTCAGGGCTCCAGTCGAACTTCAAGCCATGGGGTCACCTCTTTGCGCTTGCCGTCCACGTCGATGACGATGGGATCGGGCAAATCCTTGATGGCGAACTCGGCTCGTCCGGACTCGTGCGCGATCTCGAAGCGAGCCAGGTCGCCTTCGGGAGGATAAGGCATGGCCAATGCTCCCTCTTCGTCGGTTACGTTTTTCGAGGACAGCATATTCCCCAATCCTTCAGGGCAGATCTTCTTGAACTTGGCTTCCTTGGCAGGTTCACCTTTTGGCGTAAGCACGGTGAATCGAACTTCCGGAGCAGGCTCTAGCTCGATTCTCTGTTTGAATTTCTTGCCCAGCTCGAGCTTCCCGTCGAGCCGAAAGTCGACGGGATAATAGCCCTCGGCCGCAGCGAGAAGTTGCCGGTCGCTCATCTCTTCGACGATCGTGGTGAAGTTGCGCTGGCCGCCGCCATCGATCAGCGCGATGGTCCACCAACGCTTACGGTGTTCGTCCCAATAGAAAGCTTGTGACCAGAAGATCTGCTCGCCCGTGTCGGCGTCGACCATATCAAAAGTGACGTCTACCCCCTTTCGCATGGTGAAGACGAGCGTTACCGTCTCTTTGCCCGTTTGAATATCGATCAACGGCCGCCCCGGATTCGCATGGACGTACTTTCCTTCCGTCTCGCCAATGACCGCGTAGCTTCCGTCGAACGCACCCTTCCGAGGCTGGACCTGAACGCAGACGAAGTCTTGCGGCAGCGTACCGAAATTGGCCCAGCCGTCCTTGTCCGTGTACTTGGTGACCTGTTCGAAGTCGACGGGCCTTCCAGCCATGTAGTGGTTGCGGTCGTAAAGCAATACACAGGCGCCGGCGACGGGCTTGCCGTCCTTGTCCAGCACGTGGACCTTTAGCGTCGGAAGCCTCTTCTCCGCTTCTTCGGTCGCCTCGGATTCATGCGAATGGTCGTGCGACGTTTGGTGGTGGTGCTTTTCGTCAGGTGATTCTGCCGGAATTGCTGCCGTCGTCGCTGTAGTCCCGGATTCACTCATGTCAACATCGCCCAAGTCGATCGCCGGTCCTGTTGACGCGTCGACCACGAAGGGAGTCCGGGGAAACGCCTTGGGTTGGCGAGAGTACAGCATCAACTCGTAGCGGCCATCTGGAACGCCAAAGACGTGGAACGTCCCGTCGGCTCTGACTTTGCCAGGGTACGTCATGTTCATCAGCACGTGCCGCTCGTCGTTGAAGGCCTGTCCGATTGCGGTTCTGCCCCATTCGCGATGCCATTCGGCGATCGCCTCTTGATTGCCGGACTCCATCAGATACTCGGGCATGGGAGGACTCGGCAAGTCGTGCCTCACGCTAACGCTGATGCCCGCCAATCCGACATCGCCGTCCGGAGGAAGCAGTCTTCCCGTGATCGTTCGGCCTTGGCCAATGTTCACGCGCGTCGTCTTCCCGGGTTCGCATACATACCGGACTCCGTGAGCCTTTATGCCGCCGCTCTCGATATGGTGTGCGTGTCCGCTTAGCGGCGGAACGCCTTCGAACGCGAAACGACCACGTTCGTCGGTTTTTGCGGCATAGTCAAACGTAAGCCGCGGCCCAAATGGACTATACGACCAGGGAACGGTGTCGATGTAGAGGATAATCCGTTCGCCGGTTTGTGGCTTGCCGTCAAGGACGAACGTCCCCTCGATCCGTGCCCACGGCTGCAGCACGATCCGGCCATCGGCGTTGATCAACTCTTCGTGTGAAACCGATGCGACGCCTTTCTCGTGGGCGACCAACACGCGGTACGGTTCCGACCGTTCGGGAAGACCGAATTTGCCCCGGGCGTTTGTTTTGGAGTAAGGTCCATGATTGCTCGGTTTGAGTTCCCCACCGTTGTAGAGCCTGATCCACTGTCGCGGCGTGTGGCTGACGATGCCAGCGTCGGCCACCGGATTGCCAGTGGGATCGACGACGATTCCGCGAATGGGCGGTACCGTGATTGGCTTCGGCAGCACCTCGT
>CAZUAH010001021.1:0-3073 GCA_964617665.1 uncultured Pirellulaceae bacterium | reverse complement strand
GCCAACCAACGATCGCGAGACCAACAGGTGATCGGATGATTGACGACAACCGGTGACAATGTGCACTGGCAGGCCCCGATAGCGGCGACAAGCTGATCGAAGTCCCGGCGATGCGAGCAGACCACGCGTACCGTGACGTGTGGTGGAAGATGGCCGAGGAAGTCGCGGTACACTGGCACAACGACGTCGGCCGCTTCCGGCACGTAATGGATGACCAACTGATTCAGGCTGCCGTCACAGTCGCTGACCAGCGCGACCGACGGCCTCTTGGCTGCATCCACGTTTGGCCCATCGAACAACGGAAGGGCGGCCCCAGAAGCAACCAAACCGAGCAATACGCCGACAAGAAATCGGTAACGGAATCGTGACGTCAAGCCTTCAGTCATCCGTGCTCCTCCGTCATCGGTGTTTAACAGTCCGCCGGCCCTGCCTATTCGATGGTCTGGCGCCGTGGCCGTGTCTACCGGCTCTCTAGGGCCGTCTGGAGCTTGATCACGTCGGCGATCACAGCTTCCCCTTTGGCGAACATCGAGATCGTTGCCATTTGCTCTGCAGGCAATGCTGCGTTTGTCTCCAATTTGATCGTCCGCGACTCGCCGGGTTGCAGGGTGACTGGGCAATCCCCTGTCCACAACGGCTTGGGTAACACGAGACGCCTACTCAGCCTCGAGGCCGGGCTGGTCGCGGTGATCGACAGCGACACACTCGCCGATAGGGGCTCGCAACCGGTATTGGTGGCTTTCACCGTCAACACCGGCTTCTCGCCCGGCGCGTACTCTGGTTTGTCGGTCGACACGACGAACACACAATCATCCACGGTCAACTCGGGAACCGCGATCGTGGGCTTAATCGCCTCTGTCTCGCCGTCGGCCGTGACATATCGGGGAACCAGAAGGCCGAGCGTCATCGCCATCGTTGCCACAGCGACGCCAACAATCGCAAGAATGTCAGAGAGTCTCATCATTCACCTCCTTCTCAAGTGGACAATAGGCCGGCCGCTGTTCAAAGCGACCGAGGAAAGCGGACAACCGCACTACTCTGCGTGTATTGTTGTCTGCTATCCGCCTGTCGTGGGTAACGGGTTCGTAAACAACCATGGACATGCCCAGGGAGCCCACAGGCCGAGGAGCCGATAGATTGGCCGGATGATGAAGATGCGTTCAACGACCATTGCCGCGAGGTCTACGGCGATCTGAGCGTGAGGGATGTTGCACTGGACGATCTGCCGGAGAATGAGCAGGATCTCGGTCCGATACACCGAAACCTACTGGGCCAGAATCGGGTCATGGCTCCATTTGAGAAAAAATCGCCTGAACGTGTGAGCCACTGCGAACCACCGCTCGTCTCGTAATCCGGTGTCAAATTGGGTAACTCAGGGCTGGCGACCGACGTGAAACATCAGTTCTCCCTGCATCTTCTTGCTGGATTACTCGAACATCCGAAGCGTCACGTCCTCTATACTCGTAGTCGAGAATAGTCTGGATTCTCCCCCGGACACACTTTGTTAGGTTGATACAGATGAACGTACCGAGAATGCAGCATTACCTTCCGAAAGCACACCTTCGAGGCTTCACGAATTGCGGCCTGCGCAAGAAAAAGAACGGCAAACTGCGAGTAATCGACTTCGTGGACCGCAAGACATTTTCGGCGTCGCCGGGGGAGGTTGCCAGGGTGCGTGACTACTACGTGTTCCAGAACACTGATGGCAAAGATGATTACCGGGTGGAAACAGAAATCTTCAAGCAGATTGATGGAGCCGCCCCCCGAATAATTCGAGAAATGGAGGAGAAACGGACAATACCAACTGGCGAAGATTGGGAATTGCTGTGTGCCTTTGTCGTCTTTCTCGAATTGCGAGTGCCACGCTTTCGACAGGTCAGCCAAGAGATCAGTCAGCATGTTCGACGTAATGGCACAAGGACGCTTCAACCCAGAAGAATACTATGTAGAAGTGCCGAGAACAAACGATGTTAAATTGATGTTAGACGTTGCTCCCTTGATCGGGTCTGTAGTTCGACGAATGACACCGCATCTCTTGCTGGCGGAGGGTACAGCGTCTTTCATTACCAGCGATACACCGGTCTACAAGTTTGACGAAAACGACGAAAGAAGACTTGCTGGACTCGGAGGTGTCGGGTGGGAGACGCCAGAAGTCCAGGTGAGTGTCCCTCTTACGAAGCTCTGTTGCCTCATTCTGAATTGGGATGGATCGCCAGGAATCGTAGAGACCGATGATTTTGGCGTGGCAAACTGTAATTCCTTGCGAGCAGGGTCTACTTGGCGATATGCTTTCGCCCCACAGGGAGACTTCCCCATACTCGACAAGACGGGACAAATGGTCTGGGGGGAGGAGAAAGTGCTTTCCTTGCTGGCCGAACACAAATCGCAGCAACCTGGCGTTGTAATTCAAGGTGGCCCTATCCCACGCCGACCACCGCTTCGTAAGAGCCGGTAGACTTCGCACCCAAAGCGAGAAGCAAAAGAGCCCCCTCCGTCTCGAACACTGCCAGCGATCCGTCGTCGAGCGCCAGATACCCGTTGTTGTGCGAGTCAAAACACACCTTCCGGAGGAGGTCTGGGCGATAGGAGTACTTCGCCGCGCGAAGGCCGGCACGGAGCACGTGGTCGGCGCCTTCCAATTGGACTTGGCCATTGGCGTCTGCCGCGTACCAGAACAGGGTGAACTTCGGGTTTCGGTCGGTCTGGCCCATCACCAAGGCGCGACCGTCTGGGGAGGAAGCCACCGGCCAGAACCAGTTCCAGCCGAGTTTCAAACGACGTGGCGCGGCATCCGGCTGGCGGGTGTCCAGCACGTACGACCCCATCCCGAGGTTATTGCTCCCGCCCGAGACGAGAAAATGCTGCCCCAGACGCAATGGGCCCTTACCCGTTCCGTCGGAGGCAAAGCGAGGCGGCTCCCGAACGGTGATCTCTTCTGGTGTTGCCCAAACCATGGACTTGCGAAAAAACAACGCGACGTGCCCCGGCTTGTACTCGCAGGGCATACGAATCCGCTGCCGGTACGGAGCCGCTGGGACCTCGATCTTCTGCGGCTTCTTGCCCTGTTTCAGCA
>CAZUAH010001020.1:0-3073 GCA_964617665.1 uncultured Pirellulaceae bacterium | reverse complement strand
TCCACAGTGAGAAAGGAGTTACGAAATCGGTTCGCCGCGCCTCCGGAGGCCGACGCTCTATCCAATTGAGCTACGGGGACGTTGTCGCCCCTTCGGGCAGTAATAGCAACCTAACCATTGTCTTGTGCTGACGCAAGTGGATAGAAGGTGGCTCCGCTCTGCATGTGCACACAACGGCAGGAACGTCCATCACGCCTGTGCCGAAGTGAGTAGCTCGTGCTACAGACGATTCTATCAGCGCCACGGCCGCTTGCATTACGCCGAAGCATGCGTCAAGGCTGGCCTTTGAGCCCAATCTTGTCGACCGGGATCGGCTGGAAGCCGCAGAGTTTCTGCCAGAGGGCTGGGAGTTTGGACAGATCGAGCTTGTCCTTCGATCCTTCAGCGGGGAGGAACGGATAATCTTCCATCGTCCACTCTGGGTTGTTCTCTCGGTCGAGCCACTCTTCTTCGACCCCCTTCGACAACGCGAATGCTCTCTTGCAGCCGATCAGGATGTTGTTGTGCATCGAGTTGCCCAAGGGCATCAGCGGGTTGTTGTCCATCACCTTGGCCAATCGCGGATATCGCTCTTTCCAGAGCGGCGACTGGTAGCCCACTTGTTCGCATTTGGCCAGTAGATTCCAGGAACCGGGCTTGTCGAGAGTTATACCTCGTGGACCTCGGGCGTCGACGTGTATGCCGACTGGCAGGTCGATGAAGATGTTGCCTCGAATCACGTTATCGCGACCGCCGCCCAACAGCACGCCGCGACCGACACCGCCCAGAACGATGTTGCCCACCACCGTGTCACCGCTGTCGCAATCGTCCAGGTAAATTGCCGACGAGCCATGGCCCGCATTGTTCGAGTTGTCGTGGACGTAGTTCCACCGCACGGTGTTCCCACGACTGGACCAGTCGCGACCGGTATAGAAAACACCGACATCGGAATAGTGAATGCAGACGTTGTGAATTTCGTTCAATTCCAGAAGATGCTCGTTTCCGCCGTACGAAACAGCGCCGGTCGGGCCGTGGTGCATCAGATTGTTGGCAATTCGATTACCACAACCGCCCATGGCAATGGCTCGGCCCCCTTGCCAATCCAGTCGACCCACATGGTGGATGTGGCAACCGACAACGGAACACTTTCCGGGAGTGAGCGTCTTACGATCTCCGCCGTAGACACTGATCCCATACGATGCGGTCCGAGTCACTTCACAACTAACCGCGTCCACATGTGCGCCATTCAATCTGATTCCGCTCTTGCCCATATTGCGGACCAGGCAGTTCTCGATCCGCGAATGCCGGCAGTTGTTCAAGTGGATGCCCATGTCCCGACCGTTCTCGATCGTCAGGTCACGGATCATCAAATGGGAAACGCCTTCGGCTCGAACCAGAGGCTTCGAGCATAGGGTCAGCCGAACCGCTTTGTTCGCGATGTCGCCCGGCGGCCAGAAGTACAGCCGATTGTTCTTGCGATCCAGATAGTATTCGCCGGGCCGGTCGAGTTCCTCGAAAACGTGTAGCGCGTAGAAGCGGCGTTTTGAGTGCTGTTGCCAGGGCGAACCGATTCCATAGGCGTGTTTCACCGCCAGCCGCAATTCGCCGGTCTCCGGATCGTAGGTTGCCGCCTTCAATGCTTCGTCGGACCAGTCGTAGCACCAGAAGCCGTGCAGCCAGACACCGCGATCGAAGTCCCAACGCTTCGCACGATCACCGGGAAAACGAAACGACCCGGGCCGGTAGACCTCGCGCGTCACCCAGTGAACCGGTTTTGAAGCGCCGGCATCGATCACTTCGGTGAAGACGACGAACTCCTCGTTCGGCCAACGGGCCGATTGCATCGGCTGATCGTCAAACACTACTTCTTCTCGACCGTGAGCACGGTGTTGCGCCGGCAAAGCGTCCAGCCGCGGGAATCCTTGACGGTTCAAGTCCGCCACCAGCACGTGTTGTTTTGCTTCGTCCGAGATCAACGGTTCGGCCTCACCCGCCGAGATCGGCCTAAGGCCCTTGACGACGCGCGAGCCGGACAGTCGAGTTTTGTCCGGCTCGGTCCCACGAATCACCAACGGCTGTTCTGCGGTACCGCCATGCTTCGTGCCGAGTGCGATTCCTTGTTCCAGGTAGTATTCCCCCGCGCCGATCCAAATCGTACCCGATCCCGCCCCTTGCATCGCCTCGACGGCCTTTTCAACCGTGGCTAACGGTTGCGCTTTCGTGCCGGGATTGGAATCATCGCCGCCCTTGGAGACGTAGACATCCTTCGCCAGTGATAACAGCGGCAACTGCAAGACGAAACACACTACGGCAAGTTGATAGATGGATCGATGCATGACGGAACTCCAGGAGGCGGACTATGGGTGGGAAGAACGGAAGGCACAAAGGAATATCGCTGCAAAGCGGTCCGGTGTGTGCACGGTAGGATCTCACGTCATTCTATCAACGCATCGAGCTTTCGCAAGAAAGCGGCACGTTCAACCGGCCTGAACCCCGGGGAGACTCTACTCCGCTGGCTCGGCTACGTATTCGACCGCTCGGTGAACGAAGGATCCTAACCCGTCGGTCTTCTCCGGGTGCGGGCTGAAACAGAGCACTCTCCCACGGCCGAACTGGCCAGCAGCGATGGCGGTCGTGCCGACCATTACACCGCTTGGGGCTCCATTCTTCGCGATCTCGGTTTCGTATGTGCCGAGCGGGACAAAGTCCGGGATACTTGGATCAGCGGCCGGAGCAAGTAGAGGCCCCTGACCGTAGTAGATGCTCACATTCTGTGAATCGTCGCGTAGAATCCTACGTCCCTCGTCACTCAGGCCGATTCGAACGGTGCCGGTTCCACGCGCCCAATGCTTTCGGTCGAGGACTTTCGCGTCGAGAATATGCAGCGACCACGGGTAATCTGCGGACGCGAGATATGCACCGGCACATACTCCGATGAATCCGCCGCCCTTCCGAACAAACGAACGGACCGCCTCACGCCCCTCCGCGTCAAGCTGCTTGCCCTGTTTGCTGCCGCTGCCACCGGGATGGATCACAACATCATATTCGTCGAGCGCTCCACCACGAATATCCTCCGCAGTAATCTTCTGAACGT
>CAZUAH010001019.1:0-3077 GCA_964617665.1 uncultured Pirellulaceae bacterium | reverse complement strand
CCCATCCGGCACTCTGGGTAGAAACATGCGCGCCGGTGGCGGTGTGACCGATGCGCAAGATCACCCAATCGCCCTCCGGAACCTTCCAGCGGAGCGTTCCGTCATCATCCATCTTTGCGGAGAGATTGAGGATGTCCTTGCTTTTCACAGCGCGTTCTCCAGGCAAGGCGGGAGTGGTGTTCAGCAGGAAGCGGCAATCCGGCGCCGAGCCGCCCAGTTCCCGCGTGGCGTTCTTGAGGTGCAGGTCCTTTATCGGGCGGAAGGCCGGAACGGCTGGTATTCCAATACCGGGCAGCGCAATCTCCGCAACCTGAACATTGCGGGCCTTACCGTCGACGGGGTTTGCATCGAAGGCGCTCGTGAAAAGAACCCGGACGAATTTCGCCTGCTGCGGCTCAAAGCTCGCATTGAGCGTCTCCCCGTTCTTCAACGAGGCTTCCTTCACCGTGCGAAACGTATGGTTGTCCAACGATAGCTGGATTGTGCAATCGCGCGGTCCATAGCCTGCGCGTCCCTGCAGCAACAGTTCCGAGATTTCCACCGGCTCGGACAGTGTCAGGAGCAGCCATTGCGGCTTTTCCTCATCAGGGCCTTCTTCGGAAACCCAATGGGTCTCCAGCTTCCCATCCACGGCCAGCCTGTAGGGAAAGTAACGCCGCGATGAACTGGCCTGGAGCGTATACCCAATGTTCTCACCTCGCGCAGTCCGTGTGTTGCTTTGGGCTCCCCGTATGGGAACGGCGATGACGGCAACGTCTCTGTAGAAATCTCTGAACCGGGGCGTTGGCAGCACTTGCTCAAAGCCTACAGGCCCCTTGACCTCGGTCTTCGACCAAACGAGCGTTTGTGTCGCTTCTTCCGCGGTCACCTTCGGCCCGCCCAGATTCCAGCCGCTCTGGATGTTCAGGCTCAACTCAAGATCAAGACGCTTTGCCTCCTGGCAGGCGTGCACAAACAGCTCTGTCCAATCAGGAGAACCAAACACCGGCCCGGCGGGGACTCGGCGATTCCCGCGCTGGCTGCTACCATCGGCGTCGAAGATCAGAGCCCCGTTGAAGCCCTTGGCCTTCATCTCCGTTAGGTCACGGGTGATGGCCTCTTTGGTCACGTTACTGTTGAGCCACCACCAGAAGGCGCGGATCCCGACGCTATGCGGCGGATTCCGAAAGCCCGCCTCCAGTTCGTTTGCTTCGGCGAGGGGAGACGCGATGATCGCTGCGATGAAAGGGAGAAGCACTACTGAAAACGACATGGCGAATTCCCGCATGATGTTCTTCACGATCTTTGATTCTCCTTTTCACGCTTCGGCCTACTTCCCGTAGTCCGCTCCGGTCAGACTTTCGAGTACGGACTGCTGCCAGGTGCGGAGTTCGGCTTGCATCGTCTTGACGATTGCCGGTTCCCTTTCGGCGAGGTTCGTCTGTTCGGCGGGGTCGGCGCGGAGGTCGAAGAGTTCCACGTTCGGGGCGCCGCCCTTTCCGTCGTGAATGACGAGTTTGTATCGGTTTCCGAGCATGACGCGGGCGCCGATGTAATCGGACTCGATTATGTCCGGGTGATGGTAGTTGCGGAAGTTTCGAGTCGCGATACCGCCCATGAGCTTAACCAAAGGTGTGGTCCCCTCCTGCCATTTCGGGTCGATCCACGGTTTCGGGTCGCTCTTGAACCTCTGCCGGTTGCCGAAACTCCAGAAGAAGATGGGGGCGGTGCGTTCGCGGAGGTTGTCGTCCAGGAGTGGCACGAGGTTGATCCCGTCGAGGGGACGATCGTTAGCGACAGGCTGGCCGGCGAGGGAACAAAGTGTGGGGAACATGTCGCTGGTGACCGCGTTGGTTCCGCTCTTGCGCGGCGTGGTGATTCGAGCGGGCCATTCGATCACGGCCGGCACGCGTGTACCGCCTTCGTAGACTTGTCCTTTCCGGCCGCGCAGCGGCGAGGCAAGCACGCCGCTGGACGGGGTGCCGTTGTCGCCGCAATACCACAGGAGTGTGTTGTCGCGCAGGCCCTTGCTCTTCAGAGAATCCCGCAGTGTTCCGATGGCCCGGTCCATCGCGGTGATTTCGGCGTATCGCTCTCGTAAGACATCGCCGAGAGGACGCGTTACCCTTCGTCCCGTTTCGTTGGAGGTCAGGCTCACGGGGGCGCGGTCCGCATATTTTTCCGGGAGATGGTCGTAGAGGGCGAGGTCCTCGGGCAGGCCGCTATACGGTTCGTGAGGCGAGCCGAACCAGACAACGGCGAGGAATGGTTTTTCCTGGGCTCGAGCCTTCTCGATGAACCGCAACGTCTCGTCGATGACAACGGCCGAGCTTTCGCCCTTGTGGATCGTGGGCGGACCGCCGTTGCGCGAGAGGGGCGGATTGAGTTCAAAGAAGTTGTCATGTGAAACCCACTCGTCAAATCCCATCGCACCGGGGTTGGTCGGCGAGCCGGCCTTGACCGTGCCAACGTGCCATTTCCCGAAGTGACCGCGCAGGTAGCCGGCCTTCCCAAGCAAATGGCCGATGGTCCGTTCCTCGGGCCGCAGCGAATAACCGGGGAAAAAGGTGCCATAGCGGTTCGGATGACGCCCCGTGAGTACGCTCCCGCGTGTTGGCGAGCAGGACGGGTGGCCGGCATAGAAATGATCGAGTCGCAGACCGGTCGCCGCCATCTCATCGAGTACCGGCGTTTTCACGTGAGGGTGGCCGTTATAGCCGGTTTCCTCCCAACCGTGGTCGTCGCCCATGAGGAGGATGATGTTGGGACGCTCGATGTCGCCTTCGGCTTGGACCGTCGCCAGAGTGTTCGACACAACAACCGCCGAAAGGACGAATGATAGGACTATGGTGTTCATCGTAGCTTTCCCTTGAATGGTGGTGAGTTGTTCGTTTACCTATCTCTTCCCAACTATTTCTTCCGCTGCGGAACGTTCACTTCGGGAATATGTTGTCTTAAACGTGCCATCACTCTTGCGTGCGATGGATCTGGTCGGGTTACAGCCAGGTTGTTCCATTCATCCGGATCGGCTTGGTGGTCGTATAGTTCTTCGCTTCCATCCGCGTAGCGGACGTATCGCCATCGCTCGTCGCGGATGG
>CAZUAH010001018.1:0-3083 GCA_964617665.1 uncultured Pirellulaceae bacterium | reverse complement strand
GTGGAGTCCCTCAAAATGATCCCCAATCGTGAAGAGAATCTGGGCCGCCGGACAACCGTTCCCGTGCCGCCCTCTCCTTCTTTCCCTCGTCCCCCTCATGCTTCACGGAACTCCAGTAGTAACAACCCGCCAGTGAATGTTCCACCACGGGATCATTTGGGTAGAGCTCCTGAGCTCGCTTCAGCGCTTCGATCGCCAGGCCATACTTCTGAAGATCCATCAAATAGGCCCCGAGCCGGTATCCGTGAGGCGATTCATTCATGAAGACCCCAAACAGTTTCACGTAGTAGTCGGTATCGATACTTACCCCATCCTCGTAAACCGTGGTGTGATCCAAAATGTCAGCCATGTGCTCGGCGAAAAACGTAGATCCCAAAGCCCCTTGAGGGAGAGGCTCTCGGGGATCATAGATAGCGCCGCCGAGTTCAACAGGAGATCCTTCCTCAAAAGCACCCGCAATATCAAACATAGCGTGGAGAGACCGATGGTGATGAAGCCCCCCGGCATGAACCAATTCCATCTCATCGGGGATATGAGATACTTCCGCATTCCTCAGGTACTTATAGATGCCGGACGCCATCTTTCGGCACTGCACCACGTCCCTTTCGACGATCATCGCATGGGTGAAGAAGAATCTCTGAATAAAATGATAGCGTTCGTCCCCCGCCAATCCGATCCTCTCGAAGAAATCGCCATATTCCTCGACAATCCGATCAAACATGCTGCGGATAGTCTTGTGCGGCGGATACAACAAGACGATTGTTCCCGTTTTGTAGGGATTCTCGTCTTCGGGAATTACTACCATACGATGTTGCATCAACTCTGCATGCAATTCCGCAGACAGCAAATCGACCAGAGCGATGCTTTCCTCTTCACCCTCCCCTTCCTTCGCTTGGCCATCCGAAAAATCCGCGTCGATATCGGCGAGCTTGACACTATTCCCTTCGAGCTTCACCCAATGATCCGCCGGTAGTCGGTTTCGATACAATGGATCCTGGTAGTTCGCTCGAATCCGGTGCATCACATAACGCTGCGCGTATCCTGTATCCGTTCCATAGACAAGGACCTTGGCGCTTTGTTTCGCCTGCCCGAGCATTTTCTTCCAAAAAGGATTACCCTCGGCAATCTGGGATACCTCGCCTTCTTCCAGAAAGGCCCGCACGGAACTTCTCGGTAGCTCGAAACTCGCAAAATGAAGTTCGTGGTAGAGGCTCTGGGCAAAAATCAGCGGGATATCCGGCATGTCGGATTTCTCCCCTTCCTCATGGTAGAAATTCGCAAGATGGATACGCAGCTTTTTGCCATGCTTTTTCAACAAAGACTTGACCTTCTTCCATTCGGTCCGGGCTCGGCGAAAATTCCGCTCGCTCCTCGGTTTTCGCAGCGGCTGAGCGGGGCCTTTCAGAGCCACTCCTTCCTCTGGCACTTCGACGCGGGAAAAGGCAATTGACGTACTATCTTTAGTGTCTAGTGTTGCGCGATCTTCTTCGGCCCCATCGGGACTCCTGACTCTTGGCCTTTGATCCTTGGCTTTCTTCTTTCCCATCTCTAACCTCTTCCTATATGCTCTCTTTCCGACTTTTCCCACTGAGCATATCCCGTCGCGTAACCATCAATGTCTGTTAACATATCGGACCGTCCCGTACACAGAAACTCCCCTTGCCGCGGCCATCACGGCATCCGATGATGCGGACGATGCTCTCCATTGCCGCCCGCGCAACCTGCCGTTACGTTTGCCGTCCTTCGGATCTATTTGGTACGATGGGTTCGGTAGAGGGGCACGTTTTTGGCAGCGATACGCGATTACTGGAATCGGGCTGCCTTGTGAATTGATAGTTGCCGACGAAGAGACGTCATGAGCAAAGAAGCAAAGGCGTATTTGATGTTCGTGGCTTGCGCGTTGCCAACTGGGTTCGCCGCGTGGCTGCTGGTGACCTCACATGGAACACTCGAACGCAACATCGCGCCTTGGATTCTCGCGGTTTGTGGGCTGGGGGCCATCGTCCTGCCTCTGATCACAGTGTTGTCGAAGCGTTGACCGTGGTTTCCAACGCCGCGGGAGTCATCTTCACGTCTGCGGCTTTCTGTGCGCGTTCGAGAGCGTCATACGCTTCGATGATCGCGTAGTTGCGGCGAACTGAAATCGGCGAGGTGATCTTTATGGTGCTGTGGAACTTTCCGGGATCTGCAATGAAGGGCACGGCTTCCTGCCGCCACCGCCACGCTTCACGTCATCATCGTTGGCCAGCCTGGAACGGCCGCGATTCCGCAATCGACGACGTGTGGACCGAATATCTCGAATTCTTCGTTGCTTTTCATCTTGTCTTTCGGGTGGAGACCTCATAAATGGAGAATATGGAGTGATTCGTCGCCACGCTGCTGCAATTCTCTTGGCAGTGGTCACGCCCGGCGAATTGATTTGGAGTGCGAATCCATGCCACATGTTTCATCCCGACGCGAGGATGGCGTGCTGATCGTTCAGCTTGCCTTCGAGAAGATCCTTGACGATGCGCTGATTCTTCAAGTTGGATGGGAGCTCACGAGACTGGCGGAGCAGTCAAACGGCAAAATGGTCCTGGATTTCGAGGGCGTCAGGCTCATGTCGTCCGCGATGATCGGGAAGATTGTCGCGCTGAACAAGAAGTGCAGGACAGACAAGATCGAGCTTAGGATGTGCAATGTCCCTTCGACCTTCATAGGCGTATTGGACAAGAGACGTCTGAATACCTTCTTCAAGATCTCTGATTCGGTGGAAGAGGCGTTGAAAGATCTGAAGCGTTGCACCGATGTCCCCGGAGATTGAGCGCAATTGGGCCAAGTCGCGTATGCCCAATGCCTACCGCAAAGACTTCCGCCGCCGGTTCTAGAGCGTGTGTGGCGTAACTGTAGCGGGTTCTTCGCGGTTTGGCCCCATGAATTACAGCGCCGGAGACGCCACACGTACGTGCGACTCGCACTAGCGGCACGCCCCGATCCGGTGGCGATGGCAAGCGGATCCACTCGCCTGCCGCAATCCCAGCCCACGCGACCGTGGCCAAGCCAGGGCCATGAACGCGGCGATCCCCGTCATCATCGTTGGCCAA
>CAZUAH010001017.1:0-3084 GCA_964617665.1 uncultured Pirellulaceae bacterium | reverse complement strand
ATGGCACCAGAGCGTCCCCACACCGGGTATCCGCCAAAGCAACCGGTCACGTCCGGTTTGACGAGCGGATCGTCCTGCCCGTAATCGTCGTAGAACTTGACGCCATCCCAGTAGCACGGCCCCTCGCTTCCCATCGGCGCCTTCGTCCCGTCTTCGAGAATACCGGCCGCGGCGATCACGCAAGGGATGTCCTTCGGCAGAGCGATCTGCTTCCCTTTGGTGAACCTGGAGAAATTGCCCGCCCCACCAACCGCGACTATTCCACCCGCGGCCATGTGTTCATGTGCGGTCCGATACACTCCGCGATAGTGGCCCAATTCGGTCCTGATCCACATGTAACTCATCGAGATGATATCGGCGCCGTTGGCCAAAGCGTACTCGTATGCCTTCAGATATCCCATACCGCGCAGCACCATCAGCTTGGCGCGCGGGGCTACGCCGGTGATGAGCTTGCTCTTCGAAGGCCGGCCCGCCATGATGCCGCCGCACATGCTTCCGTGAGTGACGAAACCACCGTCTCCCAATGCGTAGAACGAATCGGCCGTGAAATCGTAGCCAAACAGATCGTCGACATATCCGTTTCCGTCGTCGTCTTTGCCGTTGAGTTCTTCGTCCGCGTTCCGCCACAATGCGCGGACCAACGGCGGGGCAACCATCAGGCCGGTATCGCACAGCGCAATCACAACTCCCTTGCCAGTCGCCTTCTCTCTCTCCCAAGCGACATCGGCTTGAATCCGTTTCAAGTTCCAGGGGATCGTGAGCCCTTCGGCGGAGAACGGCTCGTCAGTATCGTCACGCCAATCTGCTAATACCTGTTCGTAAACTTGCTTCTTCTGCTCAACCGATAGTCCTCGGCGCGCTGCAAGCGGCCGTACCTTCGCCGTCTGCTTGTGCTGGCGGAGCGGCCCTCGCTGCAGGTATACGAATGACACGTCCTCGGATCCAGCCAGCCGACGGCACGCGGCCGGTGTCGCTTCGCATGCGAAACCACTGACGATCCAGAACCGCTCGACGCCCCGCAATTCTTCCTCTCCCGCCAACTCATCGACCAGCGGAGACAACTTCTTCCACGAGCCGTTTGCCTTTTCTCGCAGCGTGCTCAGGACTTGTTGTCGTATGTCGCTCCGTTTGTCCTTGTCGTGTTCTCTGGCGAACGCTTCATATTCCCCGCCTGCTCGAAACAGCTGATCCGTCATTCGCACGAATACCGGCTGCATTGTGGCCGCATCGAGCTTGATCCCCTCATCCAGCTTCGAATCGTCCTCGGATGGAGAATCGCCCGCTTCCAATAACGCGAGGTTCGGCAGACACATCATGCATGCTGCGAACACCAAAATCCAACTCGACAACCTGCCTGCGCGTGGCGCAGCCGTTTTCGTTTTCATGGTTCAATTCTCCGTCAAAGGTTCAGCGGTATGGCAATCAGTCCATCAACAGAATAACATCGACCAATGGAGACCTCTACAGATGCCGTTCAGAAACTGCCCAAACCAAGACTGCTGGCTTGCATCGTCATTGGCCCCTGTCATTTGACTCGTTTTCATGGGGACTCGCCATGAACAAAGAAGCTATTGTGCGTCGCACTGACAGGGCGTGCGTCGGTCGTCGCACCTTCTTGAGAGGTGCTGCGACTGCGGCTCTTTCGTTGCCCTACTATGTGCCTGAACGAGCACGGGGCGCAGCTGGTTGGCCGGGTGCGAACGATCGGTTGCGGATTGGTGTGATCGGCGCGGGCATTCGAGGCAAATACCTCATTTCGAACTTGCCATCCGAGGGCCAGGTAGTGGCCGTCTGTGATTGTTACTTGCCGCGAGTCGAGGATACCCTCCAGGCGAAAGGCCGCTTTCGACGTTTGTTGACACGGTTCCGAGATGGAGACGCACGGTCCTGCAAAGCTCATCAGAACTACCGCAGGATGCTGGACCAGGAAAAGCTCGACGCGGTGATCATCGCCACGCCCGATCATCACCACGTTTTGGCGGCAATGCTGGCCTTGCAGGCAGGGCTGGACGTGTATGTCGAGAAGGCACTGTCGCTCACGATCGCCGAGGGTCGGAAACTGGTGCGGGCGGTCAAGAGTACCGGCCGCGTCTGTCAAGTCGGAAGCCAAAACCGATCCATACCGCTCAACCAATACGGCTGCGAACTCATACGCACCGGCGGCCTTGGAAAGATCTCGTTGATCGAATTGAATAACTATCCGGGACCAATGGTCTACGATCATCTACCCAAAGAGCCCGTTCCGGAAGGTATGGAGTGGGACCTGTTCTGTGGGCCGACTCCGTTACGGCCGTACAACCGCAAGCTGTGGATCAAAGACGAGTTCAAGATCGGCGGGCAGTTGTGGCGCGGCTGGGATGTATGGCGCAGCTATTCCGGCCATCTGATGACGAATTGGGGTGCACACAGCGCCGACATGGTTCAACTGGCGTTGGGTACGGACGGCACGGGGCCAGTCGAGGTACGGCCACTGGTGAAAGGTCACGCGGGCGAGATGCGATTCTGCCCGGTTGCGGCTCGCTACGAGAACGGCGTCGAAGTGCGCTTTGTCTTTCCCTGGGCCAACAAACAGCCTTGGGAATTCCACGGCGAGAATGGCAAGATGATCATGCAGCGCAATAAGCTGCGCACGGAGCCAGCCGAACTGGCCGCCGACGCGCCCGCGCCTCTCCGAACTGGCCCCGACTGGCAGGGGAACAGCAGCGACGTGGTGCCACACCTACAGAACTGGATCGACTGTATCAAGAGTCGCGCCACACCGAATGCTCCGGTCGAAGTGGGCCATCGTTCGGTAACCGTTTGCCACTTGGCTAACATCGCACGCCAGTTGCGCCGTAATGTTCGCTGGGACGCGAATACAGAGACTTTCCCCGGCGACGACGAGGCAAATGCGTTGCTGGATCGCCCAAGGCGAAAGGGATACGAACTGCCGAATGTCGACTAACGCTAAACGCCGGCAATCCTTGACCGTTCTGTCGATGGCGCGATACACTCGCGGGACGGTGCGGTAGTCACTCCTCTCCAACCATCGGATTGCGTGCTAATGCCAACTAACGTCGAAGTCCCTCGTGGAATCAAGTTCAG
>CAZUAH010001016.1:0-3087 GCA_964617665.1 uncultured Pirellulaceae bacterium | reverse complement strand
AGCTTGGCAAGCGAAAACTCTTCCTCCACCTTCTTCGATGCGGTTACATAGCTGTCACGAACATCACGCCGAAGCCGCCAGTTCCGGGCCAATTCGACACAGGCATTGATCGATACAGGTGCAGTGGCAATCTGCAATCCCGCCAGCGATGGCGGGATTGCATCGCCCAGACCGGTCACCAAGTCGGTCATCAGAACATGGCGTGCAAGACGCTCCCGCATTTCTGGCAGCGGCTCCCCCTCTGGCAGTTCAACCTCGAACGTGCTTTGGAGGATGGTCCGCAGTTCCGGGTTGGCTTCCTTCTTTTCAATTTGTTCGTCGAGCCGGTCACCCGCCAGGAATGCCAGGGCGACCTCTTGAGGATTGCCGGAACCAAACACCAAGGCGACGACGCCTTTGGAGATGTCTTGGCCCTTCTCTGCCAAGGTGTTCAAGTCAGTGAGTGTTAGCTTCCCAGCTTCGACCTGTTTCTCTACATCGGATGCTGTCTCTTCGCCAAGGATCGGTCGAAGTGCGTTTCTAGCGATGACGGCGAGCCGTGTGTTCCTGGTGGGCGGTTGCTGGCCCGGCTGAACAACAACACCAGCCGCTTCCAGTTCAATCAGAGCATGGTGGGTGTTTGCACGATCTTCCGGAACATAAACGACCAGCCGGGGTGGTTGCAGGTCGTTCATCAAGTGGTGAATGTCTTTGCGCAGCTTGAAGAAGCTTCCGTCGTAACGGGCAATTGTCGTCTTGTGCAACTCCAGCCCGGCGGCCACTTCCGGGTACACTTTGTCTGGGTCATACCAGACGACCAGCGAATGGTCCTCCACCTGCTTGGCGATTAGGCCGACAAGATGTTCTGTGACGAAACCGGTACTCATGGCTACTTCACCAATCCCTTCTCACGCAACTGCTTGCCGATGGAGGACCATTCGTATTTGCCCTTCATCAACTCATCCCAGTATTTCTTGGCTTCCTTCCACGGAACCAGTTCCCAGAGAGGGGCGATATTGAGGACGACACCATCGTTCAGGTCGGGTTCGAGGTGGAGGTCCGCTGCACGCCGCAGCTTTTCCTCGAAGTCCCGCAATTCGGATAGCAAGTTCTCCTGCTTGTCGATGTCCTTTTCAAGCTTCTTTAGACCCTTGCCCGATGCTCCCGCCACTTGTCGCTGCGCCCGAAGTGGATCGAGGCGGCTCTCTTCCAGTCGGATTTTGGGCTCAACGTAGTTCACCAGCGCCTTGAAGAGGATGTCCTTATCCAGCCGGTGGTAGTAGATCCAAAGTGCATAGTTCCTCTTCGAGGATTGTAGCAGCCAGTAAATTGGGGCCTTGCGACGAATCTTCGAATACCGGCTGATGTGTTCATCCCAGAAACCACCAGTCGTCGATTTATCGAAGTAATCACGCAGACTATCTACCTTAAGGCTCTCTACAATCCTCCTTTCAACAGTTTCCACGGTGTCATGCCATTTGAGTTCCAGGACTCCTCGAACACGACGGACGACATCGTCTTCATGCCCCGCATCGGAGACGAGAATTCCGTCCCAGTCAATCTTCACAGGATATCCATTCGGCTCGCCACGCAGCGGCATGCCATGCTCATCCTGCAACATTGCTGGAGGTGATAGAGGCAGAGGCTTCGTGGGATCGATAGCCGGTTCGTGAAATTCCGCCTGAAGTGACAGCCGAACGTCCCAACGACCAAAAACAACGCCAACGCAATGTGAAAGGAGGGCAGAATGAAACTCCCTTGAGACCTCCATCATCGCCTCAGGAGTGTCTAAGAAATCACCTGTTGAAAGTCCACTCCATGTGCCCAGATCATGAGGAGCGCCAGATAGCTCAAAAAGCTCTGTTGCTTCCCCACTAGCAAATCCAAACGCACGTTCAACTGCCCGGTCAAGTGCTGTTTGGTTGGCTGCCAAACTAGTGGCTGCATTCTGTTGCTGCTCTACCATCCCGTCGAATGAGAAACGATGTAGCGGATCTGCCTCGTCAGCGGAGCGGAGACAGACCATTGCATCAAAGCAACCTGGAACAAGTTGCTCACATTCTGCGTGAATACCTTCGAGTAACTCGTTGGGTGCTGGCAACCTTGCGTTGATCCCGGCTTCGTGTTTCCTGTCTGGCGTGAGCGCCCATATAACGAGATCAGCAACGGAAGAATTGAGATATCCAAGCAACGTTGTTACGGGCAGTGACGGCTCAAAGTACGCACGGCAGGAATTGCTGTGTATGTGGTCGGGCAGATAGTAGCTGCAACCAAGTCCCCGCTCGGAAATGTAGGGTGACACCATTCCCGGAGCAAAGAAGCGGTCTTCACATCGTAGGCGTGCCTTTTTATTGCCTTTGTCATCAACCTGCTCAAGAATCTCCTTCCCGCCATCGAACCACTTCAGCACTGCATACGTCGGTGCGTAGAAACGACAGAAGCCTGCGGAATGTGCGAAGCGAGTCCAGCCAAAACGTCCAAGCAGTGTACTAGGCACCTCCCAGTGACATCGAACAAAGCGAAAGTCGTCGCTTGTCTGCACGCCAGCCTCAACGGCAACAGTCGGTTTAGAGTCATGCGACACATTCCTAAGTCGTGTGTGGTCGAGGTGAGGCCCATCACCCAATAGCTTCAGCAACCGGACAGGTAGCCAATAGGCGAACGGCTTCCCTGGTAACCTCACAAGATCCTCCGAATGGACGATGCTTGCGGAAGAGCAAGACGGGTTTCGAACCGCAGAAAGCAGCACTTGTTTTCGATCATCTGTGTTTCTCAAATCCCAAAACTGAAGGACTGAATTCAGATAAAACTGCCCCGGTGCGTATGTAAAGAAGGCTGCTCTGACCGTTGCTTCGTCGAGCACGCCAAGACCACATTCAGCGACTCCCAAGAGTTGGCCGTCCTCCAGAAACCGTTTCCGGAGTGGCTCAAAAGTGGACAAGGCCAAGAATGTACGAGAAGTGATTGCCCCGATGATTCCGCCAGACCGCAGCATCTCAGTGGCTCGAACAACGAAGGCAGAATAGAGATCAGTCCAGTGGTCCTTGTACGTAACACGCAAATATGGCCGAGTCGCTTTGCTAGGGTCACCAAAGGGAGGGTTCATGA
>CAZUAH010001015.1:0-3092 GCA_964617665.1 uncultured Pirellulaceae bacterium | reverse complement strand
GGAGGAACCGGGGCTAGCGCCCAAACGGCTAATGAGTTCAGGAAACCCAACGAAGAGCAGTGTTTGAGTTTCAAGGTGGCGCTGCCCAACTAGCCGGTTCGCTGGGGCTCGGCTTCCGGGGAATCCTGGAAAGTCGCCTCGTCCCGGGAATCGCTGGCCTCGCCTGAAGCATGTATTATTGAGCGAAGATTCTTGCCTACTTTCAAATGCCAGCTAGCATCCGCGTGTTCGAATGAAAAGTCGTCCGGTCCGACTGACAGCACGACACCGTCGATACCGGCTATCGAGAAGTCCTGCCCTGGCGAGATGATGTGCATCCGGTTGTTCAGACGAGACGCGGGAGAAAATATCGGATCAGGCAGCTTTCCTTCCCCGGCCAGCTTGAACGTCGCAACGTCCCCGCATCCATCTTCCACTTGGGCCAGGTTCTGGAAAAGATGAAGAAAAGAAAAATGCCCGCCCCTCTTCTCGGCATGGAAAAGGCCGCCATTCAGGCTCATCGGTCTTCATCGGCCATTTGGCCTGACTCCGCCTGTCGCCGGGATGAGGCTGTAGGCCGTAGGCTGAAGGGTTGTGGATGGAGAGTCTCTTGGCCTGCAAGGCCCCGGCGGCCCGCATCGTGCTGCGGCATGCGTCAGGAACACTCCCCCGCAAAAACAATGCCTACTCTTGCCTTCCCTCTAACGCCGAGCGGCTCCTTGGTGGTATAATTCACTCCGGTATGCTCATTGGCATTCTTACCTATTTCATTCTGGATGCATGCGATCATGACACCGCAACAGACATTGGATGTAGTTCCCGTTCACATTGAGCAGGCACCAGGCGTACGTTCCGGAAAGCCTCGGATCAAAGGAACTCGGGTCACAGTGGCCGACGTGGTTCTGTGGACCGAGAAAGGAATGTCACCGTACGAGATCGTCGCGGAGTTCCCGCAACTTGGGCTCGGCGACGTTTACGCTGCGATGGCCTATTACCACGACAATCAAGAGACGATCGACCGACAGATTCAGGAAAGCCAAGAATTCGTCTCAAGGATGAAGGCCGAGCTCACCAAATCGTCCAACGGTAGCGACGAGGCTACGGATGCCGATGGAAATCAAGTATCATCTTGACGAGAGTGTCCCAAACGCCATTGCCAACGGGCTGCGATTGCGTGATATCGATGTCACGACCACAAAGGATGCCCGGCTTCTGGACGCCTCCGACGAAGAACAATTGGCATATGCCCACGCGAACAATCGGGTCATTGTAAGCTTCGATGACGATTTCTTGGTCCTTGCGAGTCGAGGAATTGCACACTCGGGCATCGCGTACTGTCATCAGCGACAACGATCGATTGGACAGGTCGTCAACGGTCTCGTCTTGCTCTGGCGTCAGCGAACTGCCGAGGAAATGATAGGCCGCATACACTTTCTCTGAGCTGAGTGTCAGAAGTTGCGCCCGGCCGGATCAAATCGGCGGCCGCCCATGTCCGCCGTGCCTGCGGCTTTCCGTTCTTCTTTTTCCTCGTACACATACCGTGTTGCCGCGGCGATGTGTTCTCTCCGGCTCGCCCGCGACGGCTACCGCCGCCGCATTTCGGGCCTCGCTTCGCTGCCCAGGTGCCGCGCTATCGCGGGCTTCGCTCAACGTGTTCGACCACACAGCTGCGACCCGAAATTAAACCTGTCCCGTTTACATGCCTCGTTTACATACCTCCTCGCTTTGCTATTCTGACCGGCCAGGACATCAACGAACTTGGCCGAATTCTGCACTCCTCTAAACGTTTACACCAGGCACCGTGTCAATAAATGCGTCTGTCCCAATCGTGTTCGGCCCGATATTTGCTAGCCAAAATTAGTTGCAGTTGGCACGCGGTTTGCTAGCCTTTTCCACCATTGCACGGAGTCTGTCAAGTTGACAGGAGCACGTCATGGTGGACGAGAAACCGCCCCTCAGCAAAGAAGAACGCCGCCGGCGCCAAAGGCGGCTTGAGCAGGCGCAGAAACGAAAGGAACGCCCTAACGCTTCTGCGCCATCAAACGCGGATCAGAAAAACTCTGTTTCCGCTGAGGGAGAATCTCCTGTGAAACGTCCCGGCGGCAGGAAACGCCCTGAGGTCACCGAGGCGGATATTCAGGGGCTGAAGTACTTCGACAAACTGGCACCGCTGCTGCAGCGACTGCACGACGACGGCTGCGAGCGCGACCAAGCCGGCAATCGCAATCTGCACTTTGACCAGTACTGCATGCTGATCTTGCTGTACCTGTTTTGTCCGCTGGTGACTTCGTTGCGCGGAATCCTGCAAGCCAGCGAACTGAAGAAAGTGCAACGCAAGCTTGGATGCTCACGGGCCTCGCTCGGATCGTGGTCCGAAGCCCAGTCGGTGTTCGACGCCGAACGGCTGAAAGAAATCATTCGTGAGCTGGGCGAGGAGCTCAAGCCGTTCGCTCGCGATGCGAGGATCAAGGATCTGGACCAGACTCTGACTCTCGTGGACGGTACGGTGCTATCTGCGTTGCCTGAAATCGTGCAGGCATCGTGGCTCAAGGAGACCACGGGCTCCGGGCTGGTGAATTGGCGGTTGCATACGCATTTCGAAGTGGACCGCTACATTCCCACACGCATGGACGTAACGCCCAACGGCGGCGGCGAGCATGATGAACGCTCGGTGCTCGAACGAACCATCGAGTCCGACCGACTGTACGTCATGGATCGCGGCTACGCCAAGTTTGCATTGTTCAATAAGATCGTCAAAGCCGACAGCAGTTATGTTTGCCGCTTGCGCGACAACAGCGTCTACGAGGTGGCCGAAGAGAGACCGCTTTGCGATGGGGGCCGCGCTGCGGGCGTACTCAGCGATCAAATCATCAGCATCGGTCAGTACGGCAAGAAGGAGTCCCGCCCCGATCACAAGATTCGCTTGGTGTGCGTGAAATGTTCACCCCATACCCGCCGCGGCAAGTACCGCGGCGGCGGCACGGGTGCGGATAGCGACGGGATCTTGCGAATCGCCACCAACCTGTTGGATGTCCCCGCCGAGATCATTGCCTTGATTTACTCCTGGAGATGGACCATTGAGATATTTTTTAGATTCTACAAGCACATCCTCG
>CAZUAH010001014.1:0-3092 GCA_964617665.1 uncultured Pirellulaceae bacterium | reverse complement strand
AATCAACGCCTCGCGGCGGAACGTCTCATCGGCCACTTGGGCAAACGTCGACCGCTTAGTCAGATCGCGCTTCAGCGCCTCATACTGGCGCACAAGTTCCGGCTCGCCGGAGAACGTCGGAGTCGGCACGACCCAGATTTCGCCCGGCCTGAGTTCGGGCATCTTCTTCCCCGAAGCCAGGGCGATCTTGCTGACGATGAGACCGCTCAGATGCGCGTTGGGGACGAGTCCCTGCAGGCCGATGTCGATCCGCCCGTCTTTCATCTCAAAGACGTATGTCGCAATACAACCGGCGTTAGGCGTACGACCTTGCGCGACGAAGTCCTGAAAACTCGTGGTGGTCAGAGTCCCTTCGATCACGTGGTTCACGTTCCGCTTGTTGCCGGTGACACTCTGCCAGCCGTCATAGAGAATCAGTTGAACTCGGTAAAAGCCGTTGTCCGCGGGGATGTCGATGTCAACATCCGTACTACTCTGACAGCCGAATATTGACGTTCCCAGAATCTGCTCCAGTGCGTCGTCCTCAGCACTGCTGCCGATGTCGGGCAAGGTTTGACGATGCTGGCCCACGCGGACCATGCCTTGCGCCACGTTCTTCACTCCGTCAACGGTCGAGTTTGCCCGCGCCGCGCGAAAAGTGACTCCACCAATTGTCTGGTCCGCCGTTTCGCCAAAGTTGATCGCCTTGATAACGCCACTCAAGTTCAGATCCGTCGGCTGATCCAGAACCTCCGCGCCTTCGACTGTTTGGGTTGGCGCGAAGCACCACGCCACCACGGCAGCGGAAAAACTCACCCTGACCACCGTTGAACATCTCTTGCTCATAGGTTTGCTCTTCCGCTAAGCCCGCCAAGGTCGAACCCGTTTTCTCGAGACCCTCACGCACTGCTTTGTGTAATGAGCGTTTTCCGAATACTCGACTAAGGGAGCATTCTATATCAATTCCTTCCAGCCGAACAACATTCTGGCCCCGAGTCGAGCAAACGCTAATCTGCTTGGGTCCGACACGCCTACGCAGATTCGACGTCACGCGAAAACCGCGGCGTACTGCGACGAAAAGCGTCATCGAAACGATGACATTCGCTGCCTGACCTGCCAGCCCCGAAGTGCACCAGGGCGTGTCCTGAGCGTGCACGCGATATTCCGCTAACCCGCACGTGCGGCGGTATCGACGCTGATTGGCGATCTGCGTTGCCTGTTTCGGTGAAATCGACGTGAAATCGACCGTCGCGCGCAAGTAGTCGCTCCGCCGCTGAGGTGCACCATCAGACCACCCTGGACCCCGATGGTTCGAAGTATCTCCCCGGCACAGGTCATTCAGGGTGGATCGCGGTCGTCCTACTCTGAGAAGAACGGAAACAGCTTCTTGAGCTCTGCTTCGTTGGGCCGGCGTCCATATTCGCAGATCTCAAGCACTTGGGCGTTACCAGCCCGGTGAGGAAGAACCGCTTGATCGAGGCGGTGGGCGAGGTCTTCTCCAGCGAAGCGCTCTGCCTGGACGAGCCAACGATGATTGATCTGTTGAGTTAGCAGGAGTATTCTCTCCCATAGATCTCGGGAGGATGGGATGCGGCCGTGCTCCGTTGCCGCCGTCCGATCCGGAGTGGTAGAACCATGGGGCGACTGGACTTTGCGATGATGAAGACAAGAGAATACACCCGGCTGCGGCCTGTAATATTCCTCGTGGCGGCGGGATTGGTGCCGACTCTCGGCGGAAGTGCGAGGGCGGAGGATGCGAAGGTGAACCGCGAGGGGTTGACTCTCGTGGGGTTGCTTCGCGACGAGGTGGCGCTGAACCGGGCGCACGACGTGGAACTGGAAGGAGATATCGCCTATGTTCCGGGAAAGGGGGGATCGCTAGCGATCGTCGATGTGGGGGATCCGGCGAACCCTGTGCTGCTTTCGTCACTGGTGGGCCTGGAGGGTCTGGAGGATGCGGAAACCGTGATGCCGATGGGAGACGGGATTCTGTATTTGGGGACCCGGGATTTCCTCTCGGTAGACGTGAACGATCCCGCGAAACCGAAGATTCTCAAACGCGTCTCGGACCGCCCGCGTATCGATCGCATCAACGGGATGGTGAGACGAGGAGAGCACATTTTCACGGCCAATAAGTCGGGTTACGTTGCGGTCTTCGACGTGAGTGAACCCGCGAATCCGGTCTTTGTAGATTCCTTCGATGCCAAAGCCCGGGGCGGATTGAGAAGCCCGCACGATATTGCACTCGTGGGCGATCATGGCGATCACATCGTTGTTGTAAACGCGGGCGATGCGGGTGATTTCGAGGAACAACCGGAAGTAAACGTGCGGGTCTTTGGGGTGGCGGATCCCGTGACCCACGAGCTGCTTCCGGTCAGCGAGTGGACGGTCGAGGGAGTCATCCGGAACGAGGGGAAACTGGCCGACAATCTAAGTGGGGCCAACCGGGTGGTGGTCGCCGAGATCTCCGCGGGGCGTTTTGCTTGCGTGGGGGCCTTCGTCTGCAGTCGGGTAGGGATCATTGACCTTGGGAATCTCACGAGGCTGCGCCAGGTCGCGAATATGCCGGTGGCCGATATCCACGCCACGGGGATGGCGGTGAAGGGGCAGGCGCTCTTCGTTGCCGGCGGCGAATGCGTCGAGGTCATCGATATTTCGGATCCAGCGATGCCGGTATCGATCGCGCAGTACCGGGGCGGCGATCTGTTTCGCACGAGAAGGCTCATGTTCAAGGGGCGTTACGCGCGCTACGACAACGGCCATGACTTGGTCTACCGCGACGGGTACATCTACGTGACGGCGCAGAACGATCACAGCCTGGGAGTTTTGAAAGTCGAAGATCCGAGGGTGATGGCACTCGTAGGGGAAAACTGACACTTTTCGCTGATTTCAATCATCCGGCCCACACTTCACGCAGGGAAGACGGTTATGAGTCGCTACGGGCTGTTCCTTTTGATCTGCATGATTGGCTCCTCCTTGAACGTCTTCAGCTGCGATGCGCTGAACGCCGGTGGGACGCCGCCGTTTCTTCACCAGGGTGAACACACGGCGAAAATCAACGCTGCTGATACGCTGACGCTGGTCGCCGATGGTCAGGCTAATGTCGAGATCGT
>CAZUAH010001013.1:0-3095 GCA_964617665.1 uncultured Pirellulaceae bacterium | reverse complement strand
ACTCCTTCACGCGTTCGGCCGCCAATTCCCTGACATTGCCCATGATCGCCGGGGCGAGCTTGGCCCGCATACGTTCCTGGGCTGCCTTGCGGATTGCCGCGATTTCCTCTGGCGTGGGAGGACCAGCCTTCTTGGCCATTCGCTCCTTCATGGTCTTCTGCATGTTGTAGGCCATCATTTTCGGCATCATAATGGTGGGCATGACTTTGGGAACCGTTTTGTGCGTGGAACGTAAGATCTCCGCGCCACGGGCCTTTTCGAACGTTTTGAGGGCGGCTTTCCATGCGTCGTCGGTCATGGCACCATGTGCCGTGCGATTCTGCTCGCCGGTAGGCTCAAGGGCCTCAAACATCGGCTGAATGATCGATTTGAGTGCATCCAAGGCAGGTGCTTTCGACTCCGCCTTGCCTGCCTTGTCCGGCCCGTCGCCCTTGGACTTCTTGTCGGCCTGGGCACTTCCCGCGAAAATGCCGATCAATACAAAGATTGCCAGTCGTCTCTTGAGCATGATGATTCCTCCAAGTGAAAGGTGGGGCAGTTGCCGCAGCTTTGCCCGGCGACTGGACAAGCGTCGGCAGTGTAGGTCGATGTCAGTCAGTTGTCGCCGTCAAATCGTTGACGCGAATCTCGGCTTTCTGCGAGTCGCTCCTCGGAAACTTCTAATATGGCTTCAAGGATGGCGATCCGTTCCTTTTCGATGGTTTGCAGGTGCTCATTGATCTCACGCCGGATCTTCTTCCGCTCCTCGTCGGTGTGGGCCTGCCGGCAATCCCGGGCGAGAGATTCGAGACGTATGACCGTTTGCTGCAGGTCGCTCCGCGCACTGAGCACCTTGTCGGGGAGTCTGGCACGTGGAGAGTCGGCACGCTTGGAATTGTTCGGCTCATCGTTAAACGGGGAGCGAGGCCCTTGCGTGCCGAGTTCCCGCACAGCCCCGGTCAAGTCGGAAACACGGACTTCCGATGCATGCTTCCGGGCCCACTGAACCCGTGCTTTCGCCCGTTGCGTGTACTGCTCCAAAACCACAACTCGCCTTTGAGCAATCGCCCGGACGTTGCGTGCAACGGACTGAAACACCTCTTCTCTCTCTTGAGCGGTTTTCGCCTGACTTGCTTTTTCGATCAGTCCCCGTTGCTGGGCCAGAATATCCTGAATCTCCTGGGCCGCCTCCGCGGCCTTTAACGGCATTCCTCGAAGCTCCTGGGGCATGCCGCTCAGACGCGGCCGCTCACGAGCGGCTCCAGAGGTGACCATCACCACAACGACAAACAGTAGGATAATACGTCTTGCGATCACGCCGGTCCCTGTCCTTCGCTGTGACCTTTCGGCTCATTGCCGACATCCTGGCCGAGGAGCCGCACGATGGTATCGTTCTCTCGCTCGAGTTCGTCGAGAAGGTCCAACACAGATTGTGCCTCTCCCACCACGGCCATAGTCTCGAGTTCCAGTTGTTGATTCGATAACATGACAGGCTTGTTTTCGGGCGAACTCATGAAGATCCATCCCACCAGTAGGCAGGCCAGCACCGATGCAGCCGCCACAGCCGGCATCCATGGCACGACCGTTGACCGTCGTCGCGGAGTCACGATGGCCTCCGTAGCTGTTGTTTCGTCCGCTGCTTGCTCACAGGCCGATTCTGCCCAGGTTCGAAGGTTGACCGACTCAAAGATCAACCGCGCGTAGAGCCGCCGGGCCCGTGGATCGCTGCAAACGAGTTCTTCAAGCTGCGTAACTTGATCCGGCGTAAGCTCACCGGTGAGACTGGCAATGACCAATGGGTAAAGCTCGGAGAACACATCGGAGGTGTCAGAGCCATCGCTCATACCGCGCCCTCCTCTTGCAGCTTCTTCTCGATGCATTCGTGCAGGGCGTGGCGGATGCGCGACAGTGCTTTGTAGAGTGCGTCAACGTTGCGCCCCATCTGTTCGGCAACCGCTTTGAGCGTATTCGTGCCCGAGTAACAACGTCGAATGAGGTCGCGATTTCGCTCGCTCAATTTCCGCAAGCAGTGCTGCAGGGCATGGTAGCGGAGTTCGGCCTCCTGGCTGGTTGCAGCGACTTCTTCGGCTACCGCCTCCACGAAAGCTTGGCTGAAGCGCCCCTTCTCGCGGCTCGATTTCTTCCGATGTGCAAGTACCATGTAGTGGGCGATCGTACATGCCCAGGCGCCAAACCCCTGCTTAGGATCGTAGTCTGCAAACTGTTCCCACAGACGCACGGTTGTTTCCTGGTACAGATCGTCGGCGTCTGCCCAATTGGGAACCAAGGCAAGAATGTACGCCTTCATGCGGCGTTCGTGCTGCGACAGCAGTCGCAGGAAATCGACCGTCGTTCGATCACTTGCTGAGGGTTGACGACATTCGGAATCCACTCGCGACCTCTAGCGTCATACGGCTTCGGTTGAAGAAGGTATTGTCACATAGATTAAGCCAACTCGCCGGAATCTGGACATATTTTTCCGACGGAGAGGTTTGCCGAAACAAAATACGTATCTCGGAAAACTCTCGGTTACGGCAACACGATCGCCGCATCTCTTGGCTTGACAAGGACTTCGGCATTCAAGTCCTAAGTCGTCATGCAGTGAGAGTAGACACTGAAAAAGTCCTGGGGATGAGGGACTGCACGCATAGAGCAATGGTCTGCTGAACGGTCCGCGAGAGCCGCAGCCCGAAGGCTGAGTACGTGTCCGAGCGCACCCTGGCGCACGGAGGTCGACACACCTGGTGCAACACTCATGCTGATTCGGGAACTCGCCGATCGCGGTAGCAATGCACTGTCAATCTGACTACTTTGGCCACATTCGCCGCCCACCTCTTGGCACACGAGGTCGCCCCCGCGGATTGCACGAAGCCCGTTTCGCTTGAGCGCGTCGATGATCACGACCGATGCAGGAAACGGCAATTCGCGAAGTGCGTTCGGTGGACCACCGAGGTCAGTTGTTCCGGAAAGCAAACGTACCGAGGAGGACGTGACCTCGGGCATTTGGGTTGTGACGCTTGCGCCCTCAGACGACAACACCGCCCTCAGACGACAACACCGACCTCAGACGACAACACCGACCTCAGACGACAACACCGACCTCAGACGACAACACC
>CAZUAH010001012.1:0-3111 GCA_964617665.1 uncultured Pirellulaceae bacterium | reverse complement strand
GTACACGGCCGCCGAGACCCCGGCAGGATACGGGCCAGCCGTCTTTGATCCAGCAACATTCGTCGATCTGATGGATCAGGTAGTCGACCATATGGCCTGACCCCAGCCAAAACAAGTGAATCCGGGCGAACTTCAGTTGTTCAGTCAGGATGTTCTTTTTGTCGCCCATATTGCCGAGCCAACCGCCGCCACCCAACCGGTTTGCCCGGATGGTTGTGATATTGCCCATAGCCCCATCGCGAATCCGTTTGATCAGCTCCATTCGAGCGGGCGAGTGGCGACACTGCAGGCCAGCGGCGATCTTCAAGTTCTTCTTCTCAGCTTCTTCGCCGGCGCGGAGTAGTCGCTGCAAGTTACCCGGATCCGATGCGAAGGGTTTTTCCATGAAGACGTTGATGCCCTTCTTGACCGCGTACTCGACGTGGAGCGGCCGGATATAGGCCCGCGTGGTGCACATCGCCACGTCGCCGGGCTTCAAGGAATCGATGGCCTTCTTGTAGGCGTCAAAACCGACGAAGCGACGGTCCTCGGGCACGTCCACCTGGTCGGGGAACTGTCGCTGTATCGTCTTGTAGCGGGAATCGATATTTTTCTTATCCAGATCGGCCATCGCGTACAACTGTATCGGTCCTTCGTTTTGAACCGAAAGCGCGTCGCGGACGGCACCGGTGCCGCGGCCACCGCAACCGATCAGCGCCAAGCGAATCGTATTGTCCTCGGCCGCATGGACAGCGGGTGTCACGCTTCCAAGCACCGCCGTTCCGAGGGCCGCCGCAGAGGTCTGCTGGAGGAATCGGCGGCGCGTGGGGTCTTTCTTGGAGGATTGGGTCATATCTCTCTCCTGGATTGAACATAAAAAGGTCGTGCCGTTCACAAGCGGCCCGGTGTCCGCTGAATGTCGGCAACAAGGCTGGTGAATGTCAAGGTGGGAGTAGGTATGGTAGCAAGAACAACGCGGCACACCAATCCCGTACCCCGCCTTCCCTGACATTGCAGGTTCGCGTCCGTGGTGCCGTCGGGAAATTGGCAAGAACCGTTGGCGCCACAGAATCGTCTAACACCACGGAGGCCGCTTCTGGCAGTACCTGATGGCGTTTCTCGGGCATTTTGATGGGGGAAGACCCATGAATCACGGCGCAGCTTGGCGATTGCATCTCTGGTTTGGAATCTGGGCTTTGGTGATTGGTGGCGCGGGGGGAAGGTTGGCTATCGCCTCCCCTCGACCTGACGATTTCGTTGTCGACGGGGAGGAGGTTGTTTTCGTGACAACGATACTTCGCGATGGCTCTCGTCTTCGTGGCTTCCCGATCGGGCCGGATTCGCTGTCCTTACAGCCCCAGAGCATAGGTACCCTGAAGATCCCCTTTGTGGAAATCAAATCGTTCGAGATGCGGGATCGAGAGACTGCGACACTCCGCTTGCGAGACGGTAGCCGTGTGAATGGGAGCATCGGTTCTCGCACTTTGGACCTGAAGACGTCGATAGACGCAATCAAAGTCCCATTTGCGGAGATAGCCAAATGCAACGTGTGTGCGGCGGCAGTGGCCCCGGGGGATGTCGCACTTGCTTCGCGCGGCGCGCAGGTGAAGGGAGTGTTCGATGGCGGAAGTGGTCCTTGTCTGATCGACGGTAACACGACAGATTACGACGGTAGCAAGGGATTTGCATACGCGGTTGGACTGGACCCCGAGTGGGTAATCGCCTTGCCGCGTGTTTTCTTGCTCCGCAAGATTCGAGTATTGCTGTGGAACAAAGACAATCGCTTCCAACGCTTCGTGATCGAGACGTCCGTCGACGGGGTCAAGTACCGCGTTGTTGGAAGCAGGACCGAAGGCGAGCCACGGGGTTGTCAAGTATTGGAGTTCAGTCCTTGCCCGACAAAGTACATACGAATACGGGGCACATATTACTCACGGGTGCCAACGGCCGGTGGACTGGACGTGGTCGAGTTGGAGGCTTACTGCCAGTCGCCGACACCGCGAAAGAAAGAAGGTGCAGCCTGGACGAAGAAACCGGGCGAGTTCCAGGTCGATTACGCCGGATTGCGGTGGGACCTCATGCGCACCGGTTGGAAAGCTGAAGATGGAAAGCTCGCCAGCCAGCGCCATGCACGCCCCGGTTTTCAATACGGCCATTGGGCCAATGGCCGCGGTCCCTTGGCGATGACCGGGATTGGCGACAAGAGTTGGCGCGATTACGAAGTCGCCTTCGACTTCAAGATGTTGCCGGCCAACCGAGAGTTCTTTCATGCGCACATCCCAGGCGATTCCCGCGGGATGTCGGTGGTCTTCCGCGCGAAGTTGCTCGCCGAAAGCTGGAATCAGCCGCACACCTGCTACAGTTTTGGCCTCCGCCCTAGCGGCAACTGGAGTTTAGGTGTCTCCGAGGATTACTATATGCCCGGGCACGGCTGGAGTGCGAACCGGAAAGGAAAAACGGAGAAGCTCGGCAATGGCAAGTCCGATTCCGGCCAGGACGCCAGCGAGGGACGGCTACGACTGCGGGTGAAAGGCGACACGATTACCGTCTGGCTCAACGACGAGAAACTCATCGAACACACACATGTGGGAGAGATTGTCGAGCCTATACGCTACGGTGGATTTGGTGTCGGTTGGCGTTACGAATCAATGGGCTGGATCTCGAACATTGAGGTGAAGAAACTCTGAGGACCGCAAACACCGCTCCAGGTTATTGCCCTAGCTCCCTCTATGCATTAACTCACGGTCTACCCCAGACGCACTCGTATCGGACAAGATAGGGATCACCGCCGTACGTTGCCATTGCGATTCCCCAGGCCGGAAGTTTCGTCGTCGCGCTGGCGTTCGTCAGTTCGGGACGATGCAGCCCTGGTGCTTTCGGCAGATGCTTCAACCCACGCAAAATGACACGAAAGTCAAGCCCGCCATCGGCATACTGGAGCGAGCGGCCATTGGGGCCCGTCGGCGACACAAGCGAAGCCACCGCATCTTTGTGAGCGAACACTTGCACTTCGTGCCCTGAATCCTGCACAGGTCTGCCTTCGTTCAGCTTCGCGAACGGGCCAGCAGGATGATCGGCGATGGCCACTCCCATTCGCGTTTGCCGCGGTCCACCGCGCCCGTGGGCGGCACA
>CAZUAH010001011.1:0-3116 GCA_964617665.1 uncultured Pirellulaceae bacterium | reverse complement strand
GTGAGCGGACACCAGAACCATTGTTGACTTGCCTGGTATTTTGGGGGCGTGTTGTTTCACGGACCTGGTACAGGAGAGTGGATGATGGGATCAAGGCAGGTAAAGGCGAGGATGTGGGCTCGGCGGTTGCTGCGGTTTGACCGAGTGGGGCAGTCGGTGGCGGCGTTCTGTCGAGAGGAAGGAATCTCTCAAGGTGCGTTCTACTACTGGAAGAAGAGGCTGGCTGATTCAGGCGAGACTACGCAATATGGCCCAATGGCGAAGGCAGCGCCGCAAGACGAACGAAATGGACCGATGCCTCGTGAAGGCGGAAGGTCGAAGTCGCGACCAGTTGCAGGCGGGGCGATAGGGGCGGACGCTGGAGCGTGCCGAAACACAGCTTGGCCTGAATCTGGCTCGACGGAGGCAATCGCTTTCGGTTCGGCTTTCACGCCCGTGCGTGTTGTGAGTGCGCGAGAGCCCGCGGCTTGTCTGACCGTGCGACTTCCCGGTGGAACAGAATTGGCGGTAAGCGATCGTCTTCCGGTCGTCGACATGGTGCTGACGAAACTGCTGCAAGCGGAATCGGTTCAGGATGCGGCTGGCCAGCCAGCTCGCTCGGAAGGCCTACTCGCGGCCCAAGGAGAGAGCCAGGTATGTTGACCTTTGCCAATAGCCTGAAGATTTACGTCTACGCTCGGCCGACGGACATGCGCAAGGGCATGAACGGCTTGAGCGGGATCGTGCGAGGGGAGTTTTCTGCAGAGCCGACCGACGGCAGTCTGTTTGTGTTCATCAACCGACGTCGCAATCGGTTGAAGATGCTTCACTTTGACGGCGGTGGCTTCTGGCTGTATTACCGGTTGCTTGAAGCCGGCACGTTTGAGGCACTGTCGGCAGTGGACGACGAATCGGTAATCGAATTGGATGCGACACAGCTTTCGATGTTGTTGGCGGGCGTATCGTTAGTGGCGTCGAAGAGACGGCGGAAACGCTTTTCTTTGCCGGGAAGTGCGTCCTCGACATGAGCGTTATCCTCCGGGAGCATCGCGTTGCCGGTTTCGTTTGTGAGCACGCTTTTCCTTTGAGCCGGCCTCCGATGGCGCTCGTCTTCGTGGCAAGCAAGAAATCCGGAATTTCTTTCCGCGCCGAGCGTTTTGGTCTTGCGCTTTACAAAAGAGTCGCTACATTCATCCGCATGAACGATGCAGCGTCCTTCAGCCAAGACCGATTGCTCGACTTGCTCGCGGAAATAAACGCGGAGCTGGAAACGCAACGGATGGATTCGCAGCGGAAGGACGCCGAACTTGAGGCAAAGGACGCCGAACTCCAGTCGTACCAAGAACGTCTTCGTCAGCAGGACATGGAGCTGCAGAGGCAGCAGCTTGCGATGGAGGAACTCGATCAAGAGAAGGAAGAATGGAAGCTCGCGTACAACCAGCTTCTGCAGCGTGCCTTTGGTCGGCGGAGCGAGCGGTATATAGAAGACCCGGACCAGCTCCGCCTGGACTTTGGCGACACGGACGAAGCGGCCGATGCAGCGAGCGGCCTAGCGGATGCGATCGAAGAGCAGACACAAATTATTCCGGAACACACACGACGTCGCAAAGGGAAACGGCGAGACGAAGGCCTTCCGGCTCACCTGCCACGCTACGAAATGACGGCGGAGATCGATGACTCGCAGAAGACGTGCCTGATCCACGGCGAACGGACACTGCTGCCGGAATCGATGTGGGATCGTACGGAAAGGCTGGAGTTCGAGCGTCCGAAGCTTCGTGTTCGCGTGACGCTCTATCCCAAGTACGCGTGTTCCGGCGCACCCGAATGCGGCATCGCTTCCCCCGAGCGTCCCACGGGGCTCGTGGAAGGGGATAAATACGATACGAGCGTGGCCGCGGAAATCATCACGGGCAAGTTTAGCTATCATCTGCCGTATTACCGTCTGCAAGACTATTTTGCCGGCAGCGGCTGGACGCCCTCGCGGAGCACGCAGTGTAACCTTGTGGCACAGGCTTGCTTCGTCGCAGAACCGCTACTGGAGTATTTCAAGCAGCAGATTCAAAGCGACCTGGCGGTGGGGACGGATGAAACACGGGTGACGTTGCTGCTGCCGAAAGTGATTCCCAAGTTGAACTTGGAAGATCCGAAGGAATGCCGGATTGACGAAGTATTCCGCAAGGCCCAGGAAAAGGGCAAAAGAAGCATCAACGCCCGGATGTGGGCGTACCGTGGAATCACGGTGAAGCTGAACGTATTCGACTTCACGGTGAGTCGTCACCGCGATGGTCCACAGCTGTTCTTCGCTGACTACCACGGCACGTTACTGGGCGATTGCTGGTCCGGGTTCGATGCGATTGCTTTGGCATCGAACGGTTCCGTGGTACGTGCAGCCTGCAATGCCCATGCACGCCGAAAAATCTACGAGTCGCAAGCGTATCCCGACGATCGCAAGCACTGGCTGCGTTGGTACAAGCAATTGTACGACATCGAGGATCGCGGCAAGAAGCTGTCGTCGGAGAATCGGCTGGAGCTGCGTCAGGAAGAAGCCCGACCGATCTTCGAGGCAATGCACGAATGGCTCGCGGAGGCTGCGGAGCGGACGAGCCGTGTGATTCTGCCTGAGAGCGATTTTGGCAAAGCGTTGCAATACGTCCGCAATCATTTTGACCCGCTGCAACGTTATCTGGAGGCTCCCTATCTTCCGATCGACAACAACGAGACGGAACAGCTCATGAAGCAGGTCGCCGTGGGCCGCAAGAACTGGCTGTTCTCTGGGAGCATTGCCGGTGGCGAGCGCACGGCAGGCATGCTGACACTCGCCAGCAGTGCATTGCGAAACGACCTGGATGTATGGGGCTACGTGAAAGACGTATTGGACCAGTTATTGGCAGGCCTGACGGACTACGAACCGCTGCTGCCGTGGAACTGGGCGGCGGAACATCCAGAAGCCATCCGTCAGTACCGTGCAACCGAGCGTCGCGAACGCAGCGAGCGAACGCAAGCCCAGCGTGCAACCCGACGTCGGCTTTGCGGCGAAGCGTGACCCGTCGTCGGCAGCCCGCAACATTCCAAACCATCCCCCGCCCTCCTTCAGCAAAGCGCGCGCCTCCCCCTCTACCGTTCTGGTGTACGCTCAC
>CAZUAH010001010.1:0-3121 GCA_964617665.1 uncultured Pirellulaceae bacterium | reverse complement strand
GAATTACACGATTCGGCCAAGACAATCGGGAAATAGTTGATCCTCACTTTCTAAGAAACTCTTGTCAGCAGTGTTGCGCACGCGACGGTATTTCTTGTTGTGGGCATTGAGACGTGCCATATCTGTCTCGCCTGCCGCTGCAACCGCAGCATCGTATTCTTGGTTCACGATTTTCATTGCGACATTCCAGTCGATTGCGTACACCGCATCGATTGCCGATTGGTCAAAATGCTGTTTCGATTCCATCAAAGCTTGCTTGGTCTGCTCCTGAGATCTCGCCGCCAGTTGCATTCCATCCAAAGTTGCATGCCGGCAATCGATGTCCAACAAATCGGCGGCAGTTGGGAAACGCGGCCGTTCCTGCAACTCCTTCAAGAGGCGTCGGCATGCCTCCTCCGATAGCTTGCCGGACTCGATCAAGGCGGTATCACCGTAGTCCGCCATTGCATCAAATGAACGCCCGGCAAGATATTCCGTAACGCCGCTCTGACTCAGAAGAAGCCCAATGCGGCGCAACGCAGCCTGATCGGAACGGGCACCGGCGAGATCGTTCTGGCCAATTCGCAGATTCATACGTTTGGACAAAGCACGAGCAATCTGTCGAGATCGGTGTGTGGGCTCGTTGGCGTGATACCGTGACAAGGGGGCGGGATGGGCATCACGCTCACCCACTAACCGGGCAACGAAAGCGGCGCCGGGGAACCTCCGAATCTCTCCGACCCACTCAGCATGAGCCTTGGCGGACATGACATACGGGATATAGTTCTTCGCGCGATAAGAGCCTTCGATCAATTGGTCCAAGTGCTTTGAATGCATCTGCAGGCACTCTGCCAATTCCGGATATTCATCGGCCGTCCACGGTCCTCTGGATTCCCAGAATTGCTCATTGCATTTCTCTGCGAAAGGCGAAGCATCGCGACCAGAAGAGCCCAACGGTTGAAAGTAGGTTCCCGCCGCAACCTCAGCGGAAGGTCTGGGGATACCGAGTCGCCGATAGTATTCTCGTTCGGATTCCGGATCCAATCTCTTCAGCGGCCCAAACACGCGCTGCACAACGACTTCCCAGTTGTTATCGGGCGTTACTCCTTTGGAATGACGCGTGTTTGCTGCCTCCAGGTAGTCGACAAAGCCGTCTTCATCGACAGGAGTGACGATATGCGTGACTACGGGCTCATGCCGTGGAAGGCGGCTTTCCGCCGAACTCTCTCGTTCGCGTGAGTCTGCTGTCTCCGGGTAGTCGATGAAGCCGTCATCACCAACAGGAGTGACGATGGGCTTGATTGCGAGCTCATGCTGTGGAAGGTGGCTTTCCACCGAACTCTCTGATTCGCGTGTGCAAGCCAGCGAGCCGCAGAGCGGGAGAATCAGCACAATAGGAAGTAGGCGTCGCACGATCTTGTGAATCCCCAATTGTCAACCTAAGATCAGATTGCAATTCTCACATCACAATAGCACTTCATGCTGATTCGTCGGAGTTAACGCAATCTTGAGCTCGTTCTCAGGTTTATCGCGATTGCGATGTCATGCTTGGCCGTCACGACGGACGTAGCGAACACGGATCGCCCAACATCCTCTAGCAGCCCTGCATGGCAAGCTTCGCGGGGTCAAGGTCCTGAGGGACGCAGGAGGATCCAGGATGAAAGACTGGCGCAGCCCACTCCACGTGGAGTGGGGTCAAACCAGAAGCGGCGTGGTGTCAAACCTCGTTTTTCGTTTCTGGCTCTGTTCGTTCCTGTCCATGTTCCATCATTTCTATCAATCGTCGTACCGTAGCTTCCGCGAACTCGGGGGCGTTGATATGCCAGGGCATTTCGACCAGTTCCACGCCACCTTCGTTCTGGCGAATTGCTTCAAACAAGGCTTCGCGGGCTTCTGGTGCGTCAAACGGTTGGCTTTCCGCGTCAATGGCGGATACGCCTTTCAGCGGCAGGTATATCGCCGCTGGCCCGGTGGATGCTGAGACCTTCTCTACGATTTCCCTACCAATCGCCGCGCATTCCTCTGGCGTGGTCCGCATCAGCGTCACCGTTGGGTTGTGGATGTAGAACAGGCGATCTTTGAATTTCCCGGGGACCGTGTCCTTTGGTCCAAAGTTGACCATGTCGGTGGCTCCGACGGATACTACGTGCGGCACTCCGGCTCGGGCGGCCGCGGTCAGGCGGTCTGGGCCGGCGGTCAGGATGCCGCCGACCAGTTCGTCGGCCAGTTCCGTTGTGGTGATGTCCAGTACGCCGGCAATCATGCCCTCGGCAATCAGCGACTCCATCGCCTCGCCGCCGTTACCGGTGGCGTGGAATACCAGTACTTCGTATCCGGCTTTCTCCAACAGATCGCGAGCATGTTGTACACATGGTGTGGTGACGCCGAACATGGTGGCCGCAACCAGCGGGCGGTCTTCGGCCGAATCGGCGCTCGGGTTCTGCACCATGCCGCCCATGGCGGCAGCGCCTGTGGCGAGGATCCGGCGGCTGATTCGGTTGATGCCGGCGATGTCGACCACCGAATTCAGCATCATGATGTCTTTCGAGCCGACGTACTGACGCACCTGGCCGGATCCCAGCGTGCTGACCATCAGTTTCGGCACGCCGATGGGCAATGCGCGCATGGCCGCCGTGCCGATGGTTGTGCCGGCCGACCCACCCAACGCCATGACGCCATCCACTTGGCCGCTGGCATAAGCTTCCGTTACCAGTTTCGCGGCACCGGCGGCGGCTTTGGTCACGGCCTCGCCACGATCGTTCTTGGCGATCATGGCCTCCAACGTCGTGCCGGCGGCCTGGAATACCTGCTCGCGCGTCACATCGCCGACAAACGCCGGCTGGCCCAAGCAGCCCCCGTCGACCACGGTGACATCCACATCCATCGCCCGCAGTCGATCGCGCACAAAGGCCGCTTCATCGCCTTTTGTGTCCAGAGTGACAAGAAGGTATACGCTCATGATTGCCTCGCCGCTCGCGCCAGATACTCGGTCGATCCCGTCGCCGAATCATACTGGTGCACAGACGCTGCTGCAATCAGGAGAGTGCTGGGCTCAATGCAAACATCCGAGAAGCGATTTGGGAGATCCGTGACTATGCAGCCGTCTGGCGGGTGACTGTTTTGTAGCCGGATTCGCAAGAAT
>CAZUAH010001009.1:0-3129 GCA_964617665.1 uncultured Pirellulaceae bacterium | reverse complement strand
ACGATCTCGCCGGCTCGTACCGGTTTGGTGATGACGGTGTAAATCGTCTTGTTCTTGATGTCGTTGGGCAGACTGAACGTGCTCAGCATCACCGCCATGATGATGAACAGCATTTCCGTGGCGGTCAGCACAAAGCTCAGGTATAGACGCGCCGGATGGTCACTTTCGGCATCCAGAAACCAGCCCGCGAAAAGCAGAATCACCGCGAAGATGACAAAAGCCACTAGAACACGGCGTCGCCACGATTCTTGAACGGCCAGTCGGGCTATTGCCATGATGCGTCGCGGGGAAGTGTTCGGAAGATCGTCCGAAACCGCCTTGCCGATCGCCTTGGCAACGGCATAGAAGCCTTCGGCCGGGCCCAGCAACACCGCCATTCGCAGATAGGCGATGAAAACCGAGACTATCATCAGTCCCGCAATCACCAAGGCAAACACGAGCAAAGCGCCCATGCTGTTAAGACTTGGCAACAGCCAATCAAGAAGAGGGAGGATTTCTCTTTCAACTACCATAGTGTTACTGCTTTTCCTGAGCTCGACGTCCTGGACGAGCCTCGCTGTCTCGCACGATGTCCAAGAATAGTTCTTCCAGCGTCGAGGTAGGATTGTCCATGGACAACAAATTACCACCGTGCTTCTGGATCACGGCTTGAATTTCCTCTTTGGCCGCGTCACTTAGGCCCTTGGCCTGGATTTGGGTAACGTCCTGCACTTTCAGCAGTTGGTCTACACGTCCCAGTTCCTTCAATTCGCCCTGATACAGGATCGCGATGCGGTCGCAGACGTCCTGTACGTCGGCCAGCAAGTGGCTGCACATTACAACCGTCTTGCCTTCATCTCGCAGCCGGATAATCAGATCCTTCATCTCGCGCGTGCCGATCGGGTCCAAGCCCGTTGTCGGTTCGTCCAGAAGGATCAGTTCAGGATCGTTGATCAGTGCCTGGGCCAGTCCGATACGGCGCGTCATGCCCTTCGAGTATTCCTTCAACTGCCGCCGACGAGCCCAACCGAGGCCGACCATGTCGATCAGCTCGTTGATGCGGCGCCGACGATCGGCCGTGGGCATATCGAACAACCGCCCGTAGAAATCGAGGGTCTCTTCGGCGTTCAGGAACTTGTACAAATACGATTCTTCGGGCAGGTAACCGATTCGCTCGTTCTTCGATACGTCGCTGGCTTCCTTACCGAACACCAACGCTTGGCCGCTGCTCGGGAACAGCAATCCCAACAGTAATTTGATCGTGGTTGTCTTTCCCGATCCGTTGGGACCCAGCAGTCCGAAGACCTCGCCGCGTCGGACTTCCATATCCAATGCCTTCAACGCTCGGACCTTCTGGCGACCCCAGAAATCCCGGTAGGTCTTTGTCAGATTCATGGCTTCGATGATGACATCGGTTCCCAAGCCCTTCGATGAATCCGACTTTGCAGCGGCCGAGTCCGCTGTGGCTGACATGTCCATGAAGATTCTCCGCGGCGCACTTTGTTAGAAGGACAAGAACTAGTCCCTGACAAAGGTATGTACGCTTGACTAGTTACGTTGGTTCAGGGGGTTCCAGATAAATACGATTCCAACTGCTCAGAGTGAAAGTGGGAGCAGATTTGAGGCCTCTTATTCTCTCATTGAGCTACTATAAGCGCAAAACCCTTGCTTTCAAGGACACTGTCTTGCCGTTCAAGGCGAACCGCCTGAAGCCCGCCCGCAATATCGGAACCCTGTGTCGGATGCTAGAAGTGTCGTTTGCGACAGCGGGCAGGACCAGGTAGCAGTTTCCCGTTCGGCCGCTCGGATCGACGCCGCACCACCTGGGGGGGCTGCATGCAGGCAACGACAAGGGCGAGACACGGCGCCAATTGCAGCGGTTTTGAGGGTATTCACCGCTGGCTTGGTCCCTACTGGGTACGTCTGAGGAAGAAGTGATAGAGATCGCGTCAGTTGCAACGACGACCAGCGAGCGGTTTTGCGACAGCAGTCCGCACGCGTAGGTAACAAGCAGACCTCCGCCGATGCCGAGCGCAACCGAGAGGAACAGATCCAGACCAAGCCGCAAGAGTTGCTCGTGCGCCGAGACTGGGGCTGCATCATTCAAGTACAGTATGCCCACCAGAACCGCCTCGAATGCGACGATGGCGACCATGTTGTTGAAGACGACCAGCGCGAGCGAGTATTCGGTGACAGGCCCCTCGGATTCGTTCTCCCTCAGAACCAATACGGTCGTAGCGGGTGCCGTTGCCAACGCCAAGATGCCAGACAACACGGCAAGCTGCCATGATTGTACCACGAGCAGCATACCGAATAGATGCAGCTATCCATCAGAGCGAAAAGCTCCCGTGTGACCTCAGCGGAACACGTATTTCTGGCGTTGAAATCCGAAGGGACTAGTGGATCGTCTATCGACCAATGTCAGATTGGGTGGCCGGGGCTGGACTGAGCGTCAGCGAGGGAAGCCCCGGGGTTTCGGGCTTGCGCCCTCCAACCCCGGCCACCCTGGCCTCAATCGCCCCGACAGATATCGATAGACGATTCACTAGTGCCTTGTCACAGCTTGATCTCAGAGTAGCGGAACTCGCCAAGAGTTTCGTCGAGTATCGCGGACTTTCGAAAGCCTTGGCGACTCTGGCTACTGCCTAAACCCTTAGGTCGCGGGCTAGATGAAACACTGGAGTGTCTCATGATGGCCGCCGGCCCAAAAAATGCCAAGGCGGATTGCCCAGCAGACTTTCCCTAGTCGGAAATACGACAGGAATAGGCAAAGTCTATCAGCCTTTCGCGTTCGGCACACATTACCACGGCGCCTCACACATCGGCCGCATAGTTTCGCACAACACCCCTGCGTTCTCACAAAACCTTGCACTTGGCCCTATCGGCCCCCGCGCAAAATCGGCACGACCCGATCAAGCGTGACCATTCACACGACCGAAACAGTTTTTGTTGGCGGCATGGTAAGAACGAAATCCTTATTGAGGCAACTTGTTATTGACGATCTATATATCGCATAGGACGTACCTTTGCTGGCCGCAAAGTCCGTAACAACTTACCCGGCTTCACAGCGGCATGCACAACGTGCGAATCCTCTCTCAGACCAGACCCAGTTGAAAAGCCAGAGCCAGTCAACCAAGGAGATCGAAATGA
>CAZUAH010001008.1:0-3151 GCA_964617665.1 uncultured Pirellulaceae bacterium | reverse complement strand
CGCACAAAGAACGACAGAACTACACGATGCACGCGAGTGGCCGATCGCGTCGGAATTGCATGGAAGATCACTCGGCGGCCACCGCGTGATCTCAATACGTTAGGTCACACTGATTCATCTTTGTATGTGACATGGGTGTCGACTACTCCCGATTTCGGCTCAAGCCCGACGTTGATCGCGCGGTCCTCGAACCGCTCATAGAGCGACAATCCCTCGCGTTTCAGTCCATGTGGGGCTGGAACTCTCACGCATGCAGCGATGTGAACGATGTGCCGCGTGCACTGAGCGAGGCACTTCACCTCGAAACGTATCTCGCTGCTTCAAACCGTTTGCGCACCCATATCGAGCTTCCCGATTGGGATGACGAACGCGGCTGTTCGACGGACCGCCCTGATCTAGATCTGTGCTGGCGCGTCTATGTAATCGCTGACAATCCGACGTTTCCTCCGCTGTGGCGACTGCGGGCACAGCGAACGATCCTGCCCGACCATCTGATATCGCAGCTTGCCGAGTGGAAGAAATGGGCTCAGGAGGTAGTCGCCGGCAAGCACGACGACTACCTCCGCAGAATCCACATCCACTGCACCAGCGATTTTCTTCGATACCACTGGGGCGTCCTTCGGGGGAATGCAACTGGATCGCAGCGTGAAACTGCTGACTGGACCGAGAGATGCCAAATACAGGAGATCCGTGAGGCCATCCTAGCACTTCCTGAACCAGTCGTTTTCGAGGCTCCTATCCTGCCGCTCGAAACCGACTCCCAGCCTGACGGTCTTGCATCTACAGACGTGTTCGCCGATGCTAGACGTGTGCTTGAGCTTACGATCGCGTGGAATAACGAAGTTCCGAGCAACTGGGAGGTCCCATACCGCACGGAGGACTATGAATTCACGTTGGACGAGTTTAAGAAGAAGGGTCAGGACGATTGGTTGTCCGACTTCTTTGCATGGGCTGATCGTTGCGCCGAAAGCGGGTTTGGATTCTTCCTCGATTACTAGTCATGACCTAACAAGTCGCTGGACCAGAGTCGCCGATCTGGTCGGAATCGAATGGTGAGCTGACTGCGGCGACCTGGTCAGCTCGGACGTTCTGTCACTCAATCCATGACGATGTATGACAAGTTACGACCGTGGACGGCAATCGAGGCGTGTCAATGCGAGACGCTGACCGAATTGCTGCTCGTTGACCTGCTGACTGACAACCCGATTCATTGTGCATCTTGCCGTTGTGAAGTTGACCCCGAACGCCTGCAGTTGACAGACAATGAGGTCGAAGCGATCGCTCGATGGTATTCCATGGCGAGTGCCCTGTATCGCCTGTGGCTCGACTCTGGGGAATACGAAGACTACGCGAAACAGAAGCTCCTTGACCCGTGCGGCCAGATGAACCAACAAGCACGGGAATTGGCGATCGCAATGTCAATCCGTCTACCTACGCGATTCTGGTACTTTCACGATGCAGATGACGGTGATCCCACACATTGCCCTGCCTGTGGCGAACAACTGGATACTGCGGTAGATTGGGGCATAGGAATCTGTCGACCGTGTCACGTTCAAATGTAGATGCAGCGGAACGTGACAGAACAAAAAATTGCAGCCGAGCGGGGTAAGCCGTAGGATGATGGTTGCGTCGTCTCCCCGCCGGCTGAATTTGGACGTTCTGTCAATTTGAATCTCTCCCGATGAACACAGTGAACTCCAACCCCTACCAACCCTTCACTCGGCTTCTTCTGCTTGCGTCAGGATTGATTTCCTCGATTCACGCTGGCTGCGATCGAAACGGCGTCCCGCCACAGACCGAAACGGGACCCACGGAAACCGAAACGAGACTCGTCAACGGTGTTGGGACGTTTCAACAAACCGGTGACCAGATTTGGCAAGGCAAGGGCGAGTACGATGGCCATGCTGTGGAACTCAAAATCGGAACATACAACACACAATTCGATGCCATAGCCGATTACGCACGAGTCGTCTTAGCCGAAAACGGAATCAGTCCCACGCGACTTCGCGAGGAGATTGCCAACGGCGCGAGAAGCCTGGAATGGAAATTCAAAGAACACGGTGTTGATTCGACTTTTGCCCCAGAGGAGTTCACTGTTCAAAGCTTCTACTTTCATCGACGCAAGGGGCGGAGTGAGGACGCTGCGATAATCGTACTGTATCACCCGTCCGAAACCGGTCATTGGTCAATTGAGTTCATCGGAACTGAAAACGGGCATCTGGTGTGGATACCAAAGGACTGAGGTCCCCTACACTGGAAAGAAGACAGAACAATCGGATGCACGCGAGGCGGGCTTGCGTGCGGATTCAGGTGGACGATCACGCGTCCCGCCCGCGTGATCCGTGACGTTCGTCGGCTTAGCCCATACGTTGATCATAGTGACGATGTTTCGATTTCCCTCGCGTCGTTTTTCGGTGCGTACCCTCCTTGTCGTGGTCACGTGTATAGCCGTTGTCCTGGCAGTGCTACAGAACCGCGCAAACCGACAGCGTCAAGCTATCCGCGTGGTGAAAGACCTTAACGGTGGCGCACACTACGAATACCTACGACATGCAGCAACTCGACGCGGGCCACGTTGGACCGATGACTACTTCTGTCCAATCACGCTGGTCGTCTTGAATGATACACGTGTTACCGATGACGACTTAGCGAAACTCACCACCCTTCGTGACTTACGTGTATTGCTTCTGCAGAACACGGCAATCACAGATGACGCGGTCAGACATTTCGACTGCTGGAATGACGCCGAGTGGATCGATTTGAGGGGGACGAAGGTCTCCGAGGAAGCGGCCGCCCGTTTGCGCAAAAAGCTACCAAAATGTGAAATCTCAACACATTGGATGCAGGGCTGCAGTCGCTGCCGCAAGCGTTTCCTGACGCGTGAGATCGTCAGCGTGTGTCCTGCATGCAAAGTGCAGCCAGAGCGATGAACGAACTGTGCAGTGCGCGATGGAGGCTTGCACACCTCAACGCCGACGAACCAGGCGATGCAGACGGAGCGGCTTATGCAACACCGCTTCGACGTGATACACTGATGGAAAGGTCGTGAAGTGTTCTGGGCCACCCACGAATGGCCCGCCGCCCGCTGATCTTGGTCGTTCGGCTATCAATGTGGGCATACCATCCATGACCAGTACGTACCAAATGTTTG
>CAZUAH010001007.1:0-3158 GCA_964617665.1 uncultured Pirellulaceae bacterium | reverse complement strand
TTTCATCGAGTGCGGCACGCAACGTGCAATTGCCCGCGCCATCGTCGCAGTTCCCATCTCCCGCACTGGCATCCGGTGCGTCGCCCGTCGAGTCGACCACGAATCGGTTGACCGTCTCAATCGTCAGTCCGTAGTCTTCCACTTCACCATCGCTGGCCAATCCCGTGGGCGCCAGACCACCACTGGTGCTGATCCGGAATCGAGCGAAGGTGTCACCGAAAGCCGCATCGCTCGGCACCAACAGACTGACGTTGTTGGCGCCGACGGTCACCGGCACGCTGGTCAAGACTTGTTCCTGGGGGTGGTCCCACGTGCCGTTGCTGTCAACGTCCAGCCAAGCATCCACCAATCCGGGCGCGGATGCTGTGATCGTGAACGACGCATATTGGCCGGGAACAAGCAGCCCATTCAGCACGACACCATCTTCGTCACCCGGTATGGCGCCGGCCAAGTCGTCGCCCGTCGCCGTAGCGTCTGGCTGCCCGACCGTTTCGGCATCGACGCTGGCACCCAAGAAGAGAGGACCACCGAGCAAATGCCGCGGGCCATCGTTGACCAGCAGCGTGGGATACTCGCCGGCCGTGGCAATCAACGGATCCGGTGCGTCACCCCAATCAAGCTCCACCGGCTCGAACGTAAGCGCAAACGCCATGTCGATCGACTCGCCCTCGTCTTCATGCCCTTCGGGGTACCTCAATTCTTGCCACTCAGCACCGCCCCAGTACACGGCGTCGTCCATATAGTGCTCGTACACGGGACGCGTCTTCCAGCCGAACTGCTCCTGCGGGTCGCCCTCGGCGATGTCCACATTGATTTCCAGCCAGTAGGTGATCGGCTCCTCCTCGGTACCCTCCTGCAGAAACGCGTTTCCTGGATCGATCTGAATGTCGTAGCGATATACTTGGGTATCACCCGGGTCGGTGAATATGCCAAATTGCGGATCCCAGAAGGCCTCGCCCTCCGACAGTTCCGCGACGAGTTTCTCCTCGAAATCACCGACTCCGAAATCCGCATACCACAACAACTCGTCCGGCATGGAGTACGCGTTGTCCGGATCGGTGCCGCCGGAGCCCACGGGATCGTCGCTGTGGATGCGCAGGTGGATATCGGTGATTTCTCCTACCTGGTCATTCAGCCACGAACCCCAGAAATGAACGTCCGACAGCAAACTCGTCTCGACGCACGGGAAATCGTCCGCCAACGTACGGTTGAGGCCCCACTGGTCGACGCGGATATCAATTCCCAAATCGGACAAGTCAGGCGCTTGCAGATACTTCGTGTTCGTCAATATCCAGGGCTCTCTCCCAGAGACCCCGTCGTCCGCAGAGAAGGCCAATCCCAAGTCGTACACGTTCAGGAACTCGTCCGGATCGGAGGAACCCGGGGGCGCTCCCCCGTCGTTCATATTGATGTTGTATTTCGCCAAGGGCCCTCCACCGGCCAAAGGCGTATACCACAGCTCAGTACCCGCACCATCGTCCGCGTCAACCGACCCATAACCGTACGCAGCAAACGCCTCTATTCCACCGCTCCCGGCCGTCGAGGTGGCGCCGAAATCGGCGATGGGCGTTATTGCGGTGGGGCTGACAACCGGGTCGATTTTGAGGACTTCGACACCCGTCAGATCGAAGCTGCCTCCGCCAAGGTCCGTCACCGTATCGATTGTGGCAAAGTACAGTTCGCCGTCGCGTGTATGCAACTCGGAGGGGTTGGAACTGCCTGTACCCGCGACGATGTCGATGACCGTGGCGTTACCTGCGGTCATGTCGCTGGTCCACAATTCCTGGCCTGTTGCCGCCGGTTCACTTCCCGTGAAGTACAGCCTTCCGTTCACGTCGATGAATTGCGGTCCGAAGGGCCCCATTGCCGCAGCGGTCGAGTTGTAGAGCTGCGTTGTGGTGCCGGCCGCGTTTGTCCAGTGAATCTCGTATCCGGTGCCACCTGAGAACTGACGATCAACGCCGAAAACCAGTTTGTCGCCTCCTAACACAGTCAGGAACCCCGGGGCCGTCGATCGCCCCACTGCGGGCTTGAGGTCAAACAACATAGCCACGGTGGGCGTATCCAAACTGCCTGAAACCTTCCACAACTCATAATGATTCAGAGGGCCAGTCGGAGGTGGAATGAACTCAAAAGCCCCGTCATCGGCCGTAACATAAAGGTCGCCACCCATCTCGGCCATGAAGACGGGATTGGAGTACCCATCCCCGGTCGTATCGATGTTGATCGGGATAACATCCGTGGCGGTGGAGTTGGTGAGATAAACATTCTCGCCGGTGCCGTCGTTAATCACCATCGCCAACCGGTCTTGCACAGCAATCCACTCAGGAGCAGGAAACCCGAATGCCCCGGCCCCTACCGAATGTCCGGAGCCAAAGTTATGAACCAGCGAGACTGCGCCGCCCGGCCCCGCCCAGGGATCGTATTTCAGGATTTGCAGCCCAGTCCCATACGTTGTGTCCGTCGCGGCAAAGAACAACTCGTCGTCCACCACGGTGAGGTTCGTGGGATTCGAGCTTCCCGGCCCCAGTTGGAGATCACTAACCAACACGGTGGCGCCCGACGAGTAGTCACTTTTCCAGAGCTCCCTTCCCTTGCCGCTGTCGGGATAGCCCGTCACCGCATCCGCGCCGCTGTCGGCGGAAAAGTAGACAGTACTGCCCAAGATGGTAGGTTCATGGGGTTCCGAGTTTATGTCGCTGGGGATCGTGCCAAGAGGATTGATATCGAACACCATTTCCGGCACGAGGCCTGCCAGCAGGTGACGATTCTCCAACGCCTCCAGACGCAAGAATCGTCTCCGCGAAGCGTCGCTTCGCCATCGCTCACGAGCACGTCGAGAATCTGCAACCGTTGACTTCAACCACCGCCTAACACGATCAGAAAACATAGCCCTTCCCCCACCTAACAATCCGTCTGCTCTTCCAGAAACAGCTATTCCTCCCACCTTAACCATTCAGGCGCAGCTGTCAACGAAATACGGCGCTCAACTCTATTCGACGGTGGATAGTCGAGATGGGGGCGAGAGCTGCCGGAAGGAGTTAGATGCGGCGCGCAAACGAGTGGAGCAACGCGTCCGCAATGACACTACGTCGTGTTGCTTGGCTCTGCCACGACTCGTGTTTCTCGATCCACTCTTGGACATGACCTTTCTTCAG
>CAZUAH010001006.1:0-3171 GCA_964617665.1 uncultured Pirellulaceae bacterium | reverse complement strand
CCAGCCGCCATCTGCAGCTCTTGTGGCGGCTGGAAGCCACCACTACGGTACATCTGTTGCGGCCGCCGGTGTGGAGCCATCGCAGCCCGTCGCAACAGACGGGTGCACTCCGCCAAGCCGGTTGTTACTGCGTGCGGAAGTGTTCGTCGGCCCATTCCCGTTTAGTTCATTCCGCTTTCGAAATCCGGACCGTCCAGGTATCACGTGATGTCGCGGCATCGGCCCGCAGCAAAACGCGTCGCAGGGAGGCGCCCCACATTTCCTTAAGCTTCTCGTCCTCCAATTCGATCGTCTCGATTTCGACGTCGAGTTGCGGTGGCTCGTAGTGGACGATTACTTTGGTCTTCGTCTCAGGCAGGCTGAATTCGAGTTTGCCGGCCTCGGCCAGCGAGACTTCGCAAGGGGTCATGAGGGTCTGCGAGATTACGTTCGACTCCTTCTGCAACTCGAACGTGTCGGACACGGTCAACGACCGCCCGCGGTCGAGGCGGACATTACGCACCCAAGAGACGATTCCAGCTTCTTTCGGATAGGCCGAAGCGAGGCTCACTTGCAGTTCGGCATGAGTTTCGTCAGACAGATAGTTGACATCTCGCGCGGCGTACTGACGGCCGACTCCTTGCATGCAGCCATTGATGGTTGGCAAGCAGTGATATGCGGACTGCATCGCCCAGATCTTGTAGCGATCCCGACTGAATGTCTGCCGCGTATACGTGGGCCGACCCACGTCGATCAAAAGCGGTGAACCATCTACATACACGACGTAGTTTCCTACGTCGTTGTGATTGTGACTCTGCGCATTGTGACCTCCCCAGGCGGCGACGAAAACGCCGGCAGTCGTACCTGCTTGATCACGGGCAATCATCAACTGCATGTCCTCGTCGCCCAGCCAAGCGTCGCGCAACAATGGTGCTGACGACGTTTCGGTGGCCCGTAGTTCGGCGACGTTAAAGAGCGCGTGCAGCGGGCGGTTCATCGACCAGAAGCCTCGCTTCGATCGTCCAAGCAGATTTCCGCTCAGGTCAAATGTGGCCAGCGCTTGCATGTTGGCATCACCAATTCGGTTTCCATACCGATAGACCAGATCACGCGGGATGGTGATCTCTGCATCGCAATCTCCCACGCACACATAGGCATTTCCGGTGATGTGGGTTCGATAGATGAAGCGGCCGATGTTCTTGACCGTTTCGTTATCAAAAACGTCGAAACGACCGCCCGTTGCGCCGTGCAACAACTCGAGATTGTCGAACAGACTTGCGCCGGCCCGAGTCCAATAGCTAGGCCCCTCGTCACAACTGCCGTCCTCCGGGTAGGGCACGAAGAAGTTGTCCAGGCACCGCAACACTTTGTGGACGGTTTCCACACGTCGTTCTTCGTCTTGTTCCAAGAGCAGTGTCGCTGTCAAGACGTTGGAGTTGATCCACGGGTTCCAGTTATTCGGGCGTCTTCGGCTGCCGAATCCCATCCAGCCGAAGCTGTCGCGTTCCAGGTACGGAGTCCGAATCCGTTCGTCGATCTCGCGACGGATGCGCTGGCAGACCTGCGGGGATACGTCGTCGAGTTGCTTTTCCAGCAGGTAGACGACCCAGGCGAGAGAACTCGCGGTCTCGGCCGAAAACAACGCCACAATCGGTTCGGTCGTGTCCGGCAACGTCATTCCTGCCTTTTGGGCACTGATATGGGCAGGCCATGTCCAGGACGATTCTTCGCAAATCGCCCAGGCCACGTTAGCCAATGGATCGAGAAAGCGTCCTTTGCCTTCCACGCACTCGGCCAAGGCCAGGCTGTTCAATAGCTTGCGACGTACCATCCATACGTCTTGATAGCGGCTGCGATTGCCTACTCGGCGGAATTCGAGGTACAGCGTCGCGGGAAGGCTCGGGACTTCGACTTCCGCACATTCTTCTCCCAATGCGACAAGCATCTTTCGCGTGTCGTCGGGAAGCTGCTCCCAGGCCGCCCGCTGGTCAGCCTTTGGGAAAGGCTGCCATTCCGACAGCGGCAAAAGGATGCGCTGTAATTCATCCTTGGGACACCTCTCAGCAAGAGAGAGATTCTCAGCGAACGCACCGGCGGGCCCACCAACTGCGCAAACCAATACCAGTGAATAGAAGCGGTTGAAACAGAAGCTGCGTAACATGATCGGTTCCCTCTTGTCATATCCCCGGCGTTTCACAGTTCCCAGCCAGGGCGATACTGGCGGACCAGGTATTGGTTCGCCTCCGGAGCGTTGGTGATCTTCATGTTGTCGCTGTCGAACAGGACCTTGCGACGTGCCCGCAGTGCAACGGTGCCCAGGTTGACCGCGTCGGTAATTGGGCCGGCATCTGGGAAACTGCCGGGCGATGGGTCGCCGCCTTGGCAGGCATCCAGCCACAGGCGATGACGCAGTTCGTAGTTTCGCCGTTGGGCTTCGGGGATGGCGCCACTGACGTCGAGCGGCTCCCGCTTGCCGCCAGCAAAACGCTGCGGGTTCTGCCCGTGAAAACCGCCCATGATTGCCCCCTCGTCACCAACAAACAGCACGCCTTCACGGCCCATCTCGACATTGTGCGTTTCGACCTCTTCGGGCAATCTTGGTTTCATGCCACCGTCGTACCAGAACAGATCCACTGGCGGCCGGTCGTCACGTGCGGCGAACTTCAATCGAATACTGCAACCCATTGGGTACGCAAAATCGTTCCTGACGGGTCGGCTCACATAATCGTTGATTGCGCACGTGTGAGTGGCCCAGGCTTCGGCGCTGATGGGAACGCCAAGTCCCAGAGTTGCGAAGACGGGCCAGAGGGCGTAGATGCCCATGTCGGCCATCGATCCTCCGCCGAAGTCATACCAGCCACGAAAGACCGTGTGCGTGTAATGCGGATGATAGGGCCGGTTCACCGCCGGCCCCAGCCACAGGTCCCAATCCAAGCCCTTCGGGACCGGCGGCCGGTCTTTGGGGATCTCGGTGTACTGCGGCCATACGGGGCGGTTGGTCCAGTTGTGGATTTCGCGAAGCTTGCCGATCGCACCTTGTTTTACTCGGTTGGCGATCGCCGCATTGCCGGCTCCGCTGCCGTACGCCAGAAGGTGCGTAGCGACCTTCGTCTGGCGAGCCGTCTCGGCCGCGAGCCTTCCTTCGTACATCCGGTTGGCCACGGGCTTGTGCATCAAGACATGCTTGCCTTT
>CAZUAH010001005.1:0-3172 GCA_964617665.1 uncultured Pirellulaceae bacterium | reverse complement strand
GCATCATGCGTCAATACCAAGTCGAAATCCCAACTGCAGACTACTGGCGGCGGCAGATAAAGTGCCAGGATGCCTGCCCCGTCAATACGGACGCTCGCGGCTATGTACGGGCGATTGCGGATGGCCGCTTCGAGGATGCGTACCTGATTGCCCGAGGGCCCAATCCGCTGGCATCGATCTGTGGCCGAGTATGTGGGGCGCCGTGTGAAGCTGCCTGCCGACGTGCTGATATCGACCAAGCGGTTTCCATTCGGGCGTTGAAGCGATTTGCCCAAGAGCGGTTTTGCCAAACGAACATTGATAGGGACGGCTCGCCGCTCGTTTTGCTTCGCCGACTGATCGGACATGCTTCCGCACGCGATTGTCTCGCTGGTGAGGAACTGGCAGGGCTCAGACGATTCCTCAAAGACCGGGAGTTGCCGGACAACACCGACGGCGAGGCGGTGGCGATCATCGGTTCGGGGCCGGCTGGACTGGCGGCGGCCCACGATTTGGCGCTGCTGGGCTGCCGACCAACCGTGTACGAGATGGAGCCGGTCCCGGCTGGAATGCTGGCGGTTGGAATTCCTGAGTATCGTTTGCCGCGGGATCTGATCGCTGCGGAGGTTGAGTTGATTCGGGCGTTGGGGGTCGAGTTCGTCTGCAATACGCAGGTCGGCAAAGACATTTCGTTGGCCGATATCCGTTCCAAGCATCGGGCGACGATCGTCGCAGTGGGACTCAAGCAAAGTCGGGCTTTGCCTATTCCAGGTGCCGACGGTGCCGGTGTCTTGGGCGGAGTCGAGTTTCTGCGCGACGTTGCGCTGGAGCGGAGAACAGACCTGAAAGGCGATGTGGTCGTCATCGGAGGCGGCAACGTCGCTTATGACATCGCGCGTACCGTGGTTCGGCAAACCGGCGTTGATATCTCGCGTACGGCACTGCGTCGCCCCGACGTCGGCTCGGTCCATCTGTGCAGCCTGGAAAGCCTCGATGAGTTGCCTGCCGACGATCTGGAGATTATCGAAGGCGACGAGGAAGGGGTGATTCGCCATCACAGTCTCGGCCCAAAGGAGATTCTGCTGGCAGACAATGGGCGAGTGCGCGGCATGGTGTTCCAGCGGTGCAAACGGGTGTTCGATGACCAAGGTCGATTCGCGCCCGAGTTTGACGAAAACCAAGTGGAGACGATCGAAGCGGATACCGTTGTGTGGGGCATTGGCCAGAGTCCTGATCTTTCGCTCGTTGATCCAGAGGACGATATTCGGCGAACGGATCGCGGCCTGATTGAACGCGATCAGGACACGCTGCGGACGTCGGCCGACGATGTGTTCATAGCGGGAGACATCGCCTATGGGCCTCGATTGTTGATCGACGCTGTCGCCAGCGGCAAACAAGTCGCCCGTAATGTCTACGAGTATCTCCGCGGTCAGAAACCGGCGGAAGAGGTACGTTTGGTGCACATCGACTTGCCGGACTATGCTCGCGAGCCGGACTACGAAAAACTCGCCCGGACGGCGATTCCCGCAGTCGACCCGCACGAGCGGAAGGCAACGCAATCAACGATCGTCGAACTCGGATACGACGAGGCGTTGGCGGTTCGCGAAGGTTGTCGCTGCCTGGACTGCGGGGTGAATACGATTTTCGACTCGGACAAGTGCATCCTATGCGGTGGTTGCGCGGACGTGTGTCCGGAGTTGTGTCTTGAACTTGTATCGCTCGATCGGCTCGACGGCGACGGCCAGTTTGACCAAGCCGTATCGCAACGCCTGGGCGACGAATCGACCGAGGGATTCTCCGCGATCATCAAAGACGAAACGAAGTGTATCCGCTGCGCCCAGTGCGCTCAGCGATGTCCGGTCGGGGCGATCACGATGGAACGAGTGAACTTTGCGAGTGAATGGGTGGGAGAGCCATCGGGCTCTTGCTGAAAGCCGAATGCTGACCGCTGAGAGCTTTCACCTTACGTGAGGAACGGAACATGAGCACGGACTTACAGAAAAGTCGACGATTCACCACCGTGAAGGAAAGACGCGACTTTTTGGGTCTTGCGGCCACGTGGTCGGCTGTTGGTGCGGCCGGCATGGCGCTGCTGGGGGCGTTGCGACTGCCGATGCCTTCGGTGTTCCCGGAGTCTCAGAGCCGCGTGAAGCTCGGGCCGTTGGAGAGGTTCCTTACCGCGGACGTGACGCCATTGCCAAAGCAACGGGCGTGGATCTTCCGTGACTCGAAGGGTCTGTACGCCATCTCTGCTGTGTGCACGCACCTTGGATGCATCGTCACTCGGCAGGGCGGCAAGTTCGAGTGTCCTTGCCATGGAAGTCTATTCGACGCCACCGGAAACGTCGTCTCCGGCCCGGCGCCGAGAGCCTTGGACTATCTCGACCTGTCGATATCTCCCGACGGCCAATTGGTCGTCGATCAGCAGAAAACGATCAACGCCGACGTGCGTTTGGAAGTATGAAGTGGATTGGGCGATGCCCATAACGACAAGGACCTGCTGCGATGTCCGTTGAACCGACAAGCCAATCACCGGCAACCTCGGATGCGCCGATTGACGAGTTAGAGCAACTTGGCAGCCCTGGTGTGTTGGGGCGGTTCGGCCGCAACCTGCTGAAGACGCCGCAGCGGTTTCGCCGATCGCTGGTTCGCCACGGCCGGCCCACGTCGGACCGCAGCAAGTCGCAGACGGTTTTCACGAACCTGTTCCTGCACATCATGCCGGCACGAATCCATCGCTACTCGTTGCGGATCAAAGCGACTTGGGGGCTGGGCGTCATCTCGTTGGTTCTGTTCCTTTTGCTAGTGGTGACCGGCATTGCATTGATGGTTTACTACAAGCCGTCGACGGATCAAGCCTACGATTCGATGAAGGAAATCGGCTACATCGTGCCCACCGGCCAGTTCATGCGGAACATTCACCGCTGGGCCGCTCATGGCATGGTGGCTTGCGTGATTCTGCACATGGCGCGCGCCTTCTACACTTCGGCCTACAAAGGGTCGCGGCAGTTCAATTGGGTCGTAGGCATGCTGCTGTTTGTCATCACGCTGGGACTTAGCTTTACGGGCTACCTGTTGCCATGGGACCAGTTAGCGTTTTGGGCCGTGACGATCGGTTCGGAGATTGCCCAGTCGCCACGCGAGGTGACCGACGCGGTGGGCATCACATCGTGGTGTGATGTCGGCGGTCTGC
>CAZUAH010001004.1:0-3179 GCA_964617665.1 uncultured Pirellulaceae bacterium | reverse complement strand
TTGACGATCCGCTTGGCCGTTTCCCGGTCGGCTCGCCCGGTCCACACCGTTTCCTCTTTGCCGTTCACGTAGCAGACGGCACGCCAGTACCAATCAGGGCACCGCTTCGAAGGGGGGCGGATCGGGCGGACGTGGACACCGTCCAAGTCGATAGCGCGGGGCTTTCGGGGCTTGCTCATTGGTCCTCCACCACCAGGCCCGACACGGCGAGCCCTTCGATTTCACATGGGATCGGGAGAATCTGAACGCCGGACAGCGCAGCCGCTTCGGTGGCCTTGTACAGCCTCACCCGGGCCCGCTGGCGCAAGTGCTCGAGGGCTTCGCGGTTTTCCCCAGGATGGGCGCGCATGGCGGCCTCATAGACGGTCATTGCCGCGGACAGGGATTCAAGGGGTGTCATTCTCTCCCCCGTCAGGCGCGGCGCCCAGCTCCCGCTCGAGGTCAGCCAGCCCCCGCTCGAGGGCGATCCGCACTACCGCCGTGGTCGAGAGGCGCCCCCAGGACATGAGGTCCCGCCGCTTGTCCAGGGCCGGTTTCAATGCTTCGGCCCGCTCCACCAGGGGCGTCGGGATTCGGATCATCTTCTCGTCTGCAGGCATGTAGCCCTCCAGGTCATGGAGATCGGATTCTGGCATGGGTCGGGTTCCGGGGTGCTCGAGGGCCACCCGGTCGAGGCGAGCACGCGCAACCCTCACCCGCTCGAGGTCCACAGGGGGAGTCATGCGGCCACCTCGGAGGAAAGGAGGTTCTTCACCGTCTGCGGGTGCCAGCGGCGCCCACCGCGGGCCAGGAAGCCACGCGCGCCCAGCTCGGCGCCCACCTTCCGCAGAGACAGCCCAGCGGAGCGCAGCTCGAGGGCGCAGCGGATCACTTCCTGCTCACCGCGGTGGGGCTCGAGGTTCACCCCGTCAGCGGCCACGGTCCACCCGTAGGGGGGCTCACCGCCCGTGTACTCACCCCGGGCCTGCTTGTGGCGCAGAGCCGCAGAGGTGCGCTCACCGATGGCTTCGCGTTCCCATTGACTCACGGAGGCGAGCACGTTCAGCACCAGCCGGCCCCCAGCGGTGCGGGTGTCTACCTGCTCACTCACGGAGAGCAGCGCCCAGCCGCCAGCCTGGAAGCGGTCCACCAGCTCCCCCAGGTCGCGCACGGAGCGGGTGAGCCGGTCCAGCTTCACCACCAGCAGCGCGTCAGCTTCGCCGGCCTCGAGCATGGACAGGGCGCGAGACAGCGCAGGGCGCCCGCTGAGGCTCTTTGCGCTGGCGCCCGCGTCCACTTCCACCGCCACCAGCTCGAGGTCATACAGGCTGGCGTAGGCTTCCACCTTCGCCCGCTGCGCGTCCAGACTGACGCCGTGGTCGGCTTGCTTGTCCGTGCTCACGCGGAGGTAGGCGACGGTGCGGGTAGCTGCGGGGCGGGAGTCGTTGCGGCGGGCCATGGATACCTCCTGAACACTCCTTATGTATACACTGACGTACCGCTTACTGTCAACACGGGGTCCCGCCTTGACAGATTTGCCGCCCGCGTTTCGACTCATGCGTGTACACGGCACAGCTCGGCCGCCGGGTGGGCGGACCGGAGTGGTAGACTCCCAGCCAGGCTCCGCGGGAGGAACGATGCGAGTACCCCACTTGATCGCGCTGGCAGTGCTCGGAGGCTGCGCGCCTTACCACTACCACCAGCCCACAAGCGTAGTGACCGAGCGCCCGGAGGGATTCTGGACGACTCGCCCAGCTCCGTGTCCGTATGAAGAACGGCAGGACATGTACTCGGAGGGATGGACCCCAGAGGCAGCCATGGCGCCGCTCCAGCAGTACCTCAACAGCAACCAGGCCGATGCGATCATCGACTTCTCGTTGACCACGGCCACGGTCAAGGTGCGCGTCTCGGAGTGCGGGACCGTGATGCAGTGCACCGACAGCTTCGAGGGGATTCTGTGGGTGGCGCAGGGGATGGCCGTTGACTGGCTCTGTGGAGAGGGGCAGGAAGAACCGGGCGGGTGGACGCGGTAGCGTGTTTTTCAACGGCCGGGGCCCCCCTTGGGGTAGCGCCGACGTGCGCCCCCCGTCGGCTCCCCGCTGCACAGGCTACAAAAACGCCCCACGACCAAGAAAAAACGTGCGCCTCCAATGGGTTGCGGGAAAAATCGGCGAAAACCCCAGGCACTATCCGCGTTGAAATTGGCGTATCCCGTTGGAATGACACGGTATTTTATAGAAATAGACTTCATGCGGGGGCTATGGAGCATCCACGAAGAACGTCCGCGGTTCTCCCCGGGGGCGGGGGGCCATATAGATAGAGCTCCCGAAGGAGGAAACAGCAATGGACTGCACATGGCTTGGAATCGGAATGCTGGTGTGCGGCTTCCTCGGAGCTGCCGTCTCCAGTTCGAAGAACCGCGCTGGCACCGGGTTGATCCTTGGGATGTTGCTCGGCCCTATCGGCGTGGTTGTGGCTGCTCTGCTCGGGGACGCGAGCAAGAAAGCCAACCGCCCGGTCTGCGCGACGTGCGGCGCTGAAACCGTCGTCGGCGCCACTCGATGCCCCTCCTGCGGAAACGACCCGCAGAGGGCGGCACTCCCGGTCACCTGCCCCGAGTGCAAAGGGGTCATACAGCCGGGTGATCCTGCTTGCCCCCATTGCGGAGCGGACAAGCCCGCTGCCACCGCTTCCGTTGAGGGTTTGTCGTATCGGGTTGGAAAAGGAGTAGCATCGCGGCTGCGGCGGTAGCCATCGCCAGTAGGACGGACGCGTGCGAAACCACCTTCACCGCAGCCCCGGGCCCGGAGCCCCAGCGCAGCCCGAACCGCTACCCGGTCGTCGCCGTCCTCGAGCACTTCGCGCAGGCGGTCCACCGCCAGATCGGCCAAGCCCTCGAGGCGCCCGCGCACCTGTTCGTGCAGCTCCACCAGGGCGCCGTCGAGAGCACTCCTAAAAGCGGGCTGCTGGCGCCACTCATACAGGCGCCGCGGGCCCACACCGGCAATCAGAGCGGCCTCCGTGAAGCTGCAGCCCTCTGCCAGGGCTTCCACGGCCCGCCACTGACGGGCGGTCAGAGAGCTACCCGTGTCCATGGATAGGCCCTCCGCAACCACGACGGCTCCACGACGGAGAATAGACGGCTTTCCGACACCAGAGATCCCGTCCAGCACGGCATTTAGACAGGGTAGACGGGCTCA
>CAZUAH010001003.1:0-3181 GCA_964617665.1 uncultured Pirellulaceae bacterium | reverse complement strand
GGATCCCAGTTTCGCCACGAGGTCGGCGAAGTTTGACATTCACCCGAGGAACTCGGAATTCTTCTTGGCCGGCGCGTTGGGCCTTCTTGACGCCCCGGGCGAATGGTTCGTGAAGGACGGCTTTCTCTATCTGTATCCCACCGACGGAAAGGACCCGAACGAGGCCGCCGTCTTGGTCAAGACGACCGATTTCTGCATCGACGAAGAAGAGCCAGTCTCAGACGTGACGGTCGAGGGGATCGATTTCCTCGGATGCTCCGTCCGGCTGTCGTCTTCCGAAAACGAAAACATCGGCTTCGACAACTGTCACTTCAAGTACAGTGGTGCCGAGCTTCTGTACATCGACCGCGTTCAGGGATGGGGGGAGGCGGACAAGCCCATCTTCATCGCGGGGGCGAACGTCCGCATCGAAAGGTGCCTGTTTGCCGGGGCGCAGAATACGGGCCTGAAACTGCGCGGATCGGACCTGTTGGTTCACAACAGCGTCTTCATGGAAAACAACCGCCATGCCAATTTCGAGAGCCGGGCATTGCTGATCGAGAACGACGGGACGTATCGGATCACCCGAAACACCTTCTTCAACAACTGCTCGGACGCGATCCGAATATTGCCCGACCCGAGCAAAGAGATGCCGCAGAGCCCCGAGGTAGCTTACAACCATGTTTTCAACGGGGGGATTTACAACACGGACTGTTCGGGCGTCTACATGCCGTCGAAGTCGCAGGGGTACGCGGACGTTCACCACAATTGGATACACGACGTCATGTACGCATACCGGCTGGATCTTGCCGGCAAGGACCTTAATCTTCACCACAACGTGTTCTGGTCATCGAAGAGAGGGATGAGCGTCGAGGGCTACGGAAATTTCAACATCTATAACAACACCGACGTGCACAATCGCGAGCCGAGCGAACTCATCAGGAATGTCATGCCCCACTCGGATCTTGGCAATCGTCAGAGTAGTACTCAGGGCAGCTTGGAACTCGACTTCCCTCCCATCGAAGACTGGAACGTGCTGAACAATCTGGTGGAGGTATTCAACGACAGAATCGGTCCTCGCGAAAGGACGACCCAACTGGCCCAAGGGCGGAAGGGCCTGCTGCATCCCGAGCGTGCGGAGAGTTGGCTTATTCCGATCGTCAACCGGGGCTCCATGCAGGGGAACCTGATCGGCGAGCGCCGCGATATATTCACCGACGGAGAATTGTCCGGGCTGAACCTGATCCCGACCGACCCCGTCGTTCGGAACGGTGTTTCCCAAACCGACGAACTGGCCGCCCAAAAGGTGACCGCACTGGATAGTTTTCGGGGGGCGTACGATGTCGGCGACGAATATTGGTGTCCGGGAAGCGACTGGATGCCGTACGGTCTGCCCGTCCTCACGACCATGGCCGAGGCCGAGCGGTTTGCGAAGAAATACAGAACGATCTCCATCGTGCCCGAAATGGGCCTGAAGGGTTTGGCGAGCGGACATCTGAGTGCGAACGGACGGTAAGAGAACTGAAGATGAATCGATCAGTACTGGCAATGCCCCTGTTTCTGTTGGTCGCGACGACGTGTGCGGACGAGCGGCCCAATATCGTGTCTTTTGTGGCCGCCACTGGCGAACGCAGCAGGCCGCTCCTCGGCGTACAACGCTGGGACATGTTCTCCGGCAAGGGGGCCACGCAACGACAGGAACTCGGCTATTTGCCAGGAAAACAGGGATTCTTGAAGCCCGCCGAATGGCACGACCGGGCGCCCTTCTTCTGTCGGCTGACCAAGGGCGTCGACTGGGTCAAGCATCCCGCGGACGCCGGCCCCCTGTGGTTCAACTATCCCTTCAGTCAGCAGCTGCTGCAGGAGTGTATGGACCAAGAGATTCGCTATGCCTGCAATGCCGGCATTGACTTCTTTGTCTATCACGGACCGGCGCGCAGTCTTTACACCAACGGTTGGGAACTCAGAAACAATTTCGATTGCCACATCGCCAGCAAGATACCAGAAGCCAAGAGAGTGAACTTCACCTGGGCTCTGTATGCGCACAGGGCGATTCGCTACACACGAAGCAAAGTGGCCGCCATGATGGATGAGACGATTGAGTACATCAAGATGCCAAACTGGCAGACAGTGATGGACGGTCGCCCCTTGATCATCGTGTACCATCCCGAGAGGTTCAAATCGGCGCTGCAAGTCGCACACGGCCAAGAGTATATGACCGGCGCCGGCTTTGTGGAGTACATCCGGGCGCGGGTGCGGACCGCCGGCCTGAAGAACCCCTATGTCGTTGGTTGCATGGAACCGAGAGACAGCTTCATGCATGCCAGATGGCTGAAGAAAGACGGCTACGATGCGTTCATGGACTATGAGGGCACCTATGGAGGGTCGGTTGCCAGAAGAGACGAAGCGCCAACCTATGCAGCGACCACGGAGACCATCGTCAAGACCTGCAAGCAAGAGTTTCTGAACCGCGGTCTGCCATTCATTCCTCCCTGCCCCAGCATGAATTACAAGTGGTCTCACGCCTTCAATCTCAAGAAGGAACCGAAGGAGACATTGTATCACAGCCAGTGGCCCAGGGAAGGCGACCTTGCGGCCCGAGTCAAAGCTGTTTTTGATTTCGTGGCAACCCACCCCGAGGACTGCGAGGCGCAGACTGTGATCATGTTCTCATGGAATGAACACTCTGGGGGCGGAGGCCTTTGCCCGACCATGGGCAAGCCGCCCGAATACAAACCTGTGACGCAATGGCTCGATGAAGTGGCCGAGGCACTGGCGGCGTGGAAGTATCCTCAGGAGTCCAGCAAATCCACGCGGCCGTCCAAAAAGGAGTAATCAAGGAATAAATGCGCGTGCCCGCTTTTCTTTCTGATTGAACAGAAGGGCGCAAAGGACGCGAAGAGAAAAGCCCTTTGCGATCTTCGTGACCTTCTCCAATTAAGCAGGCATCCGCCCAGTCGGCGTGATCCTGTTCGGTCGAACCATCGCGTCCCATGGTGGCGACCAGCAGGTGTCTACAGAGTCCAGGGCACCATTCGCCTCCAGGAACCGACGCCACCTGAGTGATCATCTACAGCATGCATTCGAGAAATCTTGAATTTCTTGCGTTAGATTTGGCAGGGAGCGGCAGCGTATAGGCGCGGAGCAACGATGCAGCGTTATACAATTGGGAAAACGGCACACCTGATCCGCCTGAGACCTT
>CAZUAH010001002.1:0-3191 GCA_964617665.1 uncultured Pirellulaceae bacterium | reverse complement strand
AGCCGACAATTCTCGTCGGCTCATTCGTCGTTCTGCGGCGTTCCGGCATTCAGAAAACCAGCTTCACGTTCTCGGCATTTGGGCCTTTTGGGCCCTGCCCTTCGTCGAATGACACCCGCTGTCCTTCCTGGAGTTCTTCAAATTGCACGTCTACCAGAGCTGACATGTGGAAAAAAAGGTCCTTGCCGCCCCCCGTGTCGATGAACCCAAAACCCCTGTCCGTCAGTCGCTTGATCGTACCTTCTGCCATGTCGTCCAATTCCCATGCTGTAAAAGTGTCTCCGCCAGTGTTGCCCGAATCTGACGTTGGGGCTGCTCCACTGCTCTGGGCATGATTGTATCGTGGCGCCGCGGTACATCAATCGACGATGCTGGGATTCTGTAGCGGCTGCGTAGACTTTGCACGCTGTAGCGAGACGGCACACTCGCCTCAAAGTTCCCCGAGCACCTAACCGATCTATCCAATATTCATCTTCTAACGCGTCCCCACAAACATCATCTATCCAAGAGAGGACCGCATCATGGACGGCGCCAATCGTAATGGACTTCCCACGCTATTCGCCGATACCGAGAGTCTACAACGACAGCTTGAGCAGCGTTATCAACAGTTGAAATCAAGCGCATCTCGCCAGGCTAGTCAAACCGACGTGAAGCGTGAAACCGGGATGGTCATCAGGGGGAAGTAGCGTCGGGCTTGGGGCAGGCAGCGACGAGTCTGAGTGGAGATTGCTCACGGGATTTGCTCGAGCAACGGCTCAGCGGACTTGCTGTCGACAACCAGATGAGTCGCGAGCCCAGCATCAAGTAGTGCCGCCAATACGTCCGACTTTGGTTTTCCACATTTGCGGCAGGAGTTCAGGACGACTAAACAGTCGCGTCCTGCCGCGATGAGCTGGCTCAGGTCATCCAAGCGTGACAAGAGGGTCATTGGCCGATAGTCACGGCCTGGTATCTTCTCTCCGCGTTGGCCGCGTTTCCCTTTCACCAGCGGCAACCAAAGCAGATCTCCCACACCGGAAGTTTGCCCGAGTTTGTTGGCCGAATCGGGGAGCCAACGTTTCAATAGTTGCGGAAAGTGTGCATGAGGGTCCGACCAATTTCCAGCCGATGTGCATACGATGTCGAGTTGATCCTTGAATTGGAGCGCCTCGCTGATCACAGGCTCTTTGGCAAGAGCTCGATACGTCCGGCTCGTCACGATTGGCGGCGCAGGCAGATTGACAAAGCGGATGTCCAAATCGCTTTCGGGAGCGTCAATGAATTTCCCGAAGAAGTAGTTTGGCGTTGCTACAGTCGCTTCCCACGAACTGCCAACCATTGCGTGCATCGAAATCTTCGATGGTAGCTTGCTTTGGGGCAGTTCTGCCAAATCCTGGGACAAGTGTGATGCCAATGAGAACAGCGTGTATCCGCCGCCGAATCCAATACGGATAGTCTTGCTCTCCGCGTCCTTCTCTCCCGCCGGGGCTCTTGGAGCACGAGGGGCCTCTGCAAGCTTCTGGTCCGCGCGTTTCTGAATCAGACTAAGCAACGTCTGAGCACCATAGGAGGCGACATCACACGATTGCGATGTGCGAACAACCCGCACGGACTTCAGTTCATAAGCCTCCTGGATCCTCTGCCCCCATTCAGCCTCCTGTGGGGCAACGTACCGCAAGCGATTCGCCAGCGCAGCTTTGCGTAGGAATCTCATAGGGTCCTCGCGAAGCAGTTTCGTCCCAAGTTCTGTATTCACAGCCCGTCGCACATCACTTGCGCTGTAACCCGAACAGAAATAACGTGCCACGGCGGACATGACTTCTGCATTCGACCGCCCATTCAACCTCATCTCGAACACTTCCTTTGTGGGACGGTTTCTCGATCCACTGCGCTTCTTGTGTTCCTGTTCCATAACTAGTCACCTTCGCGTTTAGGATATCGCAGTTCCCAAGCCCAAGTCGAACTGCGAGAAATCAGATGCAATCTCGGCGAGATTCCCCGACTGCGTCAAAGAACGCACAGTTATGCATTATACCACAATTCTGCGACGTAGCGATAAGTTGGTCGCATTAGCCATTCGATTGTGTTATAGTATCTTCGCGTTTGGCTTCAAACCCGAGACGAGTCGAACCTGAAACCACTGCGTTCTCAGCCACTCTTGCCCAAGGAGTCCGTACCATGCCGATCGCCTCCCCTGAACAGTATGCGGCAATGATTGCCTCTGCACAGCTGCACACGTTCGCCTTCCCAGCAGTCAACGTCACCTCCATTATCACGTTGAATGCTGTATTGAAAGCGTTTGCGGAGAAGTGCTCCGACGGCATTGTCCAGATTTCGCTGGGCGGGGCCAGGTTCATTTCTGGGCTGAGCGTCCAAGATCCTGTCTTGGGCGCTATCCTTCTGGCTGAAGCAGCCCATCGCTTGGCAGAGAAATACAACATTCTCATTGCTCTTCACACAGACCATTGCCCTCCAGAAGAGGTTGAACACTTCCTCGATCCCCTAATACAGGAAACGGCAAGAAGACGCCGGGCGGGTCATCCTAATCTCTTTCTGTCACATATGCTCGACGCGTCAGCAATGCCTTTGAAGGACAACATGAGACTGTGCCGCGAGACTCTTGAAGAGTGCTCTCGCCATGACATTGTCCTTGAAGTCGAGACGGGTATTGTTGGTGGCAAGGAGGACGAGAATGATCAGACCAAGGTGGCCGACGACAAACTTTACACGACACCGGAAGAGATGCTGTGTGTTCACGAATCATTGAAGGACTCGGGACGATACTTGTATGCGGCCAATTTTGGCAATAGACACGGTCGCTTCAAGGAGGAGCAGGTAGAGCTGAGGCCCGATATCCTCAGGGCCGGGCAGGCTGCTGTAACTGAAAAATACGGCGCGGCGGCTGAATTTGATCTCGTCTTCCATGGCGGCTCAGGGACACCAATCGAGCAGATTCACGAAACGCTTGACTATGGTGTCGTGAAAATGAACGTCGACACAGATACCCAATATGCCTTCACTCGGCCCATCTTCGGCCACATGATGAAAAACCACGACCGTGTCCTGCACATCGATGGCAAACTCGGCGATAAGGACGCGTATGACCCTCGCAAGTATCTGGAACTTGCCGAGGAACGCATGGCCGAACGCGTAAAACAAGCCTGCGATGATCTACGCTCGACAGGACGTTCGCTTCTCGGAGCGAGTGTCTA